>NZ_JAFLPN010000014.1:0-98207 GCF_029870785.1 Brevibacillus sp. AY1 | reverse complement strand
AAAAGATTAGCGGAAGATAGTATAAGTGCAACTAAGGCTCCGCCAAAAGCTTGGCGTAGCCAAGTTTTCTAATAAAAGTGTGGTCATATGTAATGGTTTGGTTGTATCATTAAGAACAAGACTACGCAAGACTGAGCGGTCGCTCAAAATGCCTTGCTCGGAAATGTAGGTAATGAGTGAATAGTCATTCATTTTTTCGGTTGATTCTGATAAGATAGAAAATAATAGACAATCAGACAAGAAGGGGAGTTGAAAATCATGCTGGCACTTATAAACCTGATCGCCTTTTTCCTGGTGCTTGCGTACGGGCTGTACCTGGCCGGTCATGTTGTGTACAGCCGTTATCTCTTCATTAAGCTCGGCAAAAAGCCAGACGTGAAGGACGACTTTGGTGCACGCATCAACCTGATGCTGGACAACGTCATCTTTCACAAGAAGCTGCTGAAGGACAAAAAGAGCGGTGTCATGCACGTCGTGATGTTCTACGGATTTATCATTCTGCAATTCGGTGCGATTGAGCTGATCATCAAAGGGCTGTCTAAGGGCTTTGAGCTTCCGTTTGGTAGCGCTCACAAGTATTTTAGCTTGATGCAGGAGGTAACGACCTTCCTGATCCTGGCGGCAGTCGGATATGCCTTTTACCGCCGATATATCGAAAAGCTGAAGCGTCTCAAGCGCGGCTTCAAATCCGGTATTGTCCTGCTTTTGATCTCCTCTCTGATGGCTACGGTTCTTTTGTCGCTTGCTTTCGAGCTGATCTGGCTTGGTCATGAAGGATCTGTGTTCGCTCCGATTTCTTCTGTATTGGCTGGCTTGTTTACCGCTATCGGTGTGGGGCCCACTGCAGCAGCAGCGCTGTTTTATGTATTCTGGTGGCTGCACCTGATCATTTTGCTCGGTTTTGCGATCTATGTCCCACAATCCAAACACGCTCACTTGCTGTTTGCGCCGGTCAATGTCTGGTTCAAAAAGCTGGACCCGCCTGGAAAGCTGAACAGTATCAACTTTGAAGACGAATCACAGGAAGTCTTTGGCGTAGGAAAGATCGAGGATTTTACGCAAACCCAATTGATTGACCTGTACGCCTGTGTGGAATGCGGGCGTTGCACGAATATGTGTCCTGCATCGGGAACAGGCAAGATGCTCTCTCCGATGGATCTGATTACGAAGATGCGCGATCACCTGACAGAAAAGGGAGCTGCCGTTACATCCCGCACACCGTGGATGCCCAGCTTTGCATTTTCCCAAACAACAGCGAATCAGATCGCTGTGCAATCCTCTCAGGTAGCTGCTGCTTCCGAGGGAGCTGCTGCAGAAGTATACGACAAGAACCTGATCGGGGATGTCATCACAGAGCAGGAGCTGTGGGCTTGCACCACCTGTCGCAACTGTGAGGACCAATGCCCGGTGATGAACGAGCACGTAGACAAAATTATCGATATGCGCCGTTACCTGGTGATGACGGAAGGAAGCATGCCAGCTGAAGCGCAGCGTGCGCTCAACAATATCGAGCGCCAGGGCAATCCGTGGGGAATCAACCGGAAGGATCGCCTGAAGTGGATCGAGGGCTTGAACGGCGAGTACGAAGTGCCGACCGTGAAGCAAGCAGAAGAATTCGAGTACCTCTTCTGGGTTGGTTCGATGGGCTCGTTTGACCTGCGCAGTCAAAAAATCTCCCAAGCCTTTGTCAAACTGATGCACGAAGCAGGCGTCAAGTTTGCCATTTTGGGCACGGAGGAGAAAAACTCCGGCGATACAGCCCGCCGCATCGGGAACGAATTCCTGTTCCAGCAGCTGGCACAGGAGAACATCGCGCTGTTCGAAGGGTATGAGGTGAAGAAGATCGTCACCTGCGACCCGCACGCCTACAATACGTTCAAGAACGAATATCCGGAATTTGGGCTGCAGGCGGAAGTGTACCATCATTCCGAGCTGCTGGCGCAGTGGGTCAAGGAAGGTCGCCTGAACCCGACCAAAGAAGTAAAAGAGCGCATCACCTACCACGATTCCTGTTATCTGGGACGTTACAATGAAATCTACGACAAGCCACGCGTAATTCTGGAAGCGATCCCGGGCGTGGAAGTGGTCGAGATGAAACGCAGCGGCTGCGACAGTATGTGCTGCGGTGCTGGCGGCGGCTTGATGTGGATGGAAGAGCACGAGGGTACACGAGTCAACGTGGCGCGGACCGAGCAAGCGCTGGAAGTCAATCCGACTGCCATCGCAAGTGCCTGCCCATACTGCCTGACGATGATGAACGATGGTGTGAAAATGAAGGAGCAAGAAGAGCAAGTGAAGACGCGCGATGTAGCCGAAATTCTGGCAGACGCGATCTGATTCATCGCCGCTCTGGGAAAAGTTGTACTGCTAAGGTAGTACAACTTTTTCTTTTTCAAATGCATTGACTATTGCAACACCAAGGGGCAAAATGAGAGTAGAATAAAAATGAGCGACCGCTCAATCAGTTGGGTATGTATTCAAAAACGGCTAGGCCGAAAAATAGATCATCGAAGCGGAGGGTCGGATAGATGACTAAGACAGTGATTGTAGGCGCAGCTCGCACACCTTTCGGCAAATTTGGCGGCTCGTTGAAAGCGTTATCTGCCGTGGATTTGGGGGCCGTAGCGATCAAGGCGGCTTTGGAGCGATCTGGTGTCCAAGCGGATCAGGTGGATGAGGTCATCATGGGGATGGTCGTACAGGCTGGAGCAGGTCAGGTGCCCTCCCGCCAGGCAGCGCGCAAAGCGGGACTTCCATGGGAGGTAGCGAGCGAGACGATCAACAAGGTATGTGCCTCCGGGATGCGTGCCGTCACGATGGGCGATCAGATCATTCGTGCGGGAGATGGCGAGATTATCGTAGCGGGTGGCATGGAGAGCATGAGCAACGTCCCGTATGCAATCCCTGATGCTCGTTACGGCCTGCGGATGGGTGACGCAACCGTACGCGACCTGATGATGTACGACGGCCTTACCTGCCCTTTTGATCAGGTGCCGATGGCCGTTCACGGCAGTAATGTCGCAGAGGAGTTCGACATTACGCGTGAAGCCCAGGATCTGTGGGCGCTGCGCAGTCAGCAGCGGGCCTCGCAAGCGATGCAGAATGGACTATTTGCGGAGGAAATCGTACCTGTCTCCATCCCGCAAAGAAAAGGCGAGCCCTTGCTGGTAGCGACTGACGAAGGGCCGCGCCCGGATACGACAATAGAGGGATTGGCTAAACTGCAGCCCGTATATAAAAAGGACGGAACGATAACTGCCGGCAACGCGCCAGGCATCAACGACGGAGCAGCCGCGATGGTGCTGATGTCGGATGCCAAAGCCCAGGAGCTCGGAATACAGCCTTTAGCTACGATTCTAGGACACGCACAGGTCGGAGCAGAAGCGCCGTATATCGCTACGACTCCAGGCTTGGCGATTCAAAAGCTGCTGCAAAAGACAGGCGTAGCACTGGACGAAATCGCTCTCTTTGAAGTGAACGAGGCCTTTGCTGCCGTTACCTTGACCAGCGGTAAAATCGTCGGCTGGGACGAAGAAAAAGTAAATGTAAATGGTGGAGCAATCGCGCTAGGTCATCCGATCGGGGCCAGTGGAGCACGGATTATCATGCATCTGGCCTACGAGCTGAAGCGGCGTGGCGGAGGTTTGGGAATCGCAGCCATTTGCAGTGGCGCAGCACAAGGGGATGCCATTTTGATCAAAGTCGATTAGGGAGGCCTTTTGATATGAATGTACAAACCATTATGGTGATTGGCGCAGGACAAATGGGCAGTGGAATCGCACAGGTAGCCGCTCAGGCAGGCTTTCGTGTCTATCTCCATGATATTCGCCAGGATTTTGTAGATCGCGGTCTGGCTTCTATTGAAAAGAACCTGTCCCGCAATGTAGAGAAGGGCAAATTGACAGCATCAGACAAGGAAGCCATTCTTGCACGGCTGGTAGCTTCCACCGATTTGGCTGACGCACGGGATGTGGATTTCGTCGTCGAAGCAGCAACGGAAAACATGAAGATCAAATCTGAGATTTTTGTCCGTCTGGACGAGATTTGTCCGCCACACACGGTTCTGGCGAGCAATACCTCTTCCTTGCCGATTACAGAGATTGCAGCGGTTACCAAACGTCCTGAGAAAGTCATCGGGATGCACTTCATGAACCCTGTTCCTGTCATGAAGCTGGTCGAGATCATCCGTGGCCTGCAAACCAGCGATGAGGTCTATCAGCTCACGGAGGATCTGTCCAAGCAAATGGAAAAGGTTCCGGTCAGCGTGAATGATTTTCCGGGGTTTGTATCCAATCGTGTTTTGATGCCGATGATCAACGAAGCCATATACTGCGTATACGAAGGAGTAGCGACTCCCGAAGCGATCGACGAAGTGATGAAGCTGGGGATGAATCATCCGATGGGTCCGATCAAGCTCGCCGATTTTATTGGTCTTGATACGTGTCTCGCGATCATGGAAGTGCTCTATGAAGGCTTTGGCGATTCAAAATATCGCCCATGCCCGCTCTTGCGCAAATACGTAAAAGCGGGATGGCTAGGTAAAAAATCCGGTCGAGGTTTCTACGAGTACAACTGACGAGATGAAGGCAGAAAGGTAGGACTAAGATGGATTTCCATTTCAATGAAGAGCAGCAAATGATGCGTCGCATGGTTCGTGATTTCGCGAACAAGGAGATGGCGCCGTTTATTCCGATCATGGAAGAGACGGAACAGTTCCCGCTCCACATTGTCAAAAAGATGGGAGAAATGGGGCTGATGGGCATCCCGGTACCGGAAGAGTGGGGAGGTGCAGGGGCTGATTTTGTCTCCTATATTCTGGCGATCAACGAAATAGCGAAGGTCAGCGCAACAATGGGTGTCATTCTTTCCGTCCATACGTCTGTGGGAACCAATCCCATCCTCTATTTTGGTACGGAAGAGCAGAAGCATAAATACGTCACGAAATTGGCGACAGGTGAATATCTGGGAGCCTTTGCCCTGACAGAGCCGCATGCAGGCTCGGATGCCAGCAGTATTCGTACACAGGCTGTTCGCAAAGGGGATGCCTACATTCTCAATGGCAGCAAAATCTTCATTACCAACGGCGGGGTAGCGGATACGTACATTACCTTTGCAGTAACCGATCCGGGTAAAGGGGCAAGAGGCATTTCCGCCTTTATTGTAGATAAGGATACCCCCGGTCTGACTGTTGGTAAAAAAGAAAAGAAAATGGGGCTGCACGGCTCCAATACGACAGAGCTCGTATTCGACAATGCCGTCGTTCCGACAGCCAATCTTTTGGGGAATGAAGGAGAAGGATTTACCATCGCGATGGCCAATCTGGATAAAGGACGGATCGGTATCGCGGCACAAGCGCTAGGGATCGCTGAAGCAGCCCTTCACTACGCTACCGAATACGCCAAAGAACGCAAGCAGTTCGGTCAGGCGATCGGCAAGCTTCAGGCAGTGGGCTTCAAACTGGCGGACATGGCGACCAAGGCTGAAGCAGCACGTCTGCTGGTCTATCGAGCAGCTTGGCTGTGCAGCAAGGGGCTTCCCTGCACGAAAGAAGCCTCGATGGCAAAGCTCTTTGCATCGGATGCTGCCATGAAGCTGGCGATAGAGGCTGTCCAGGTATTCGGCGGCTATGGCTACACACGTGAATATCCGGTAGAACGCCTTTTCCGGGATGCAAAGATTACGCAGATTTATGAAGGAACCAATGAAATTCAACATCTTGTCATCACCAAGCAATTGCTTGCTGAATAATACGCCCTGACTCGTTGCAGCAGATTTGACGATGACCGGGGAAACAGACACGTCTATTTGGGGGAGTGAAAGAGATGAATTTTCAACTGACAGAAGAACAAGAAATGCTTCGCAAAATGATTCGTGACTTTGCAGAGAATCAGGTAGCACCGACAGCAGCAGAACGCGACGAGGAAGAACGCTTCGACCGTTCGATTTTTGAGCAAATGGCAGAGCTGGGGCTGACGGGAATTCCCTGGCCAGAGGAATACGGCGGTGCTGGAGCTGACTATCTCAGCTATGTGATTGCAGTTGAAGAGCTTTCCCGTGTGGATGCTTCCATCGGTGTGACTCTGTCTGCACAGGTTTCGCTGGCAAGCTGGCCGATCTACAAGTTCGGTACGGAGGAACAGAAGCAAAAATATTTGCGTCCGCTGGCAGAAGGCAAGAAAATGGGTGCCTACTGTCTGACCGAGCCAGGCTCCGGCTCTGATTCGGCAGGAATGCGCACGACCGCTGTTCGCGACGGCGACCACTACATCCTGAACGGCAGCAAAATTTTTATCACCAACGCCGGAGAAGCGGAAATCTACATCGTGTTCGCGGTGACCCAGCCTGAACTCAAGCATAAAGGCGTCACGGCCTTCATCGTGGAAAAAGACATGCCTGGCTTTACGATGGGCAAAAAAGAAAAGAAACTGGGAATTCGCTCCTCGCCGACGCTGGCTATCAACTTTGAAGATGTCCGGGTCCCTGCAGAAAATATTTTGGGCGAAGAAGGTCAAGGCTTCAAGATTGCCATGATGACCTTGGACGGAGGACGCAACGGCATTGCCGCGCAAGCATTGGGGATCGCACAGGGAGCATTTGAGCATGCGGTAGCGTATGCCAAGGAGCGCAATCAGTTTGGCAAGCCAATTGCTTCTCTGCAGGCCATCCAGTTCAAGCTGGCGGATATGGCAACCAAAATCGAAGCGGCGCGTCTCTTGACGTACCAGGCAGCATGGCTCGAGGACCAGGGACTGCCGTATGGAAAGGCGTCAGCGATGTCCAAGGTGTTTGCTGGTGACATTGCGATGGAAGTCACGACAGAAGCGGTGCAGGTATTCGGCGGCTATGGCTACACGCGTGAGTATCCGGTAGAACGGTTCATGCGCGATGCCAAAATCACGCAAATCTACGAAGGTACCAACGAGATTCAGCGCGTCGTGATCAGCAATTTCCTCTTGAAAGAATAGAATGGGTTCAGGGAGCAGTGTGGGAGTGTCGTGATCCGTCATGCACTCCCGTCTGGTCTCAACGTTCGAAGGCACATTTCCCCTCTCATTGATGGAAAAGAAAGATTTGGCTTCCGCTTTACACTCGCGTATAATAATGGCGATACGTATCACAGCAGAGCGTTTTTTTTCCTTTCTTTCCAACATATGTCTGACCAAACGCTCAGTCAGTTTGAAAGGTGGTTTCATTGTGTCTGATAAAAAAAGAACGATACCTTCCCTGGTAAAAGATCCAAAGCTTATTGAAAAACGGCGTGAACAGATTGTCGAAGCTGCCGTTGATCTCTTTATTCATAAAGGCTTTCATAAAACGACCACACGGGAAATTGCCCGCGCATCCGGCTTTAGCATCGGAACCTTGTACGAATACATCGAGTCCAAGGAAGACGTGCTGTATCTCGTTTGTGATGCGATTCATGCCGAGATGGAGACACGTTTGAGAGAAGCGATCAATTTTAACGGCACTGGATTGAAGATCATGAAACTGGCGCTGAAAAGCTTGATTCGCGTGATGGACCAGATGAGTGATCGCGTGCTCCTGATTTATCAGGAATCCAAATCATTGCCAAAAGAAACCCTGCGCTATGTGCTGGGGCGCGAAGAAGAGATTGCTCAAATTTTTGTGGAAATTCTACGCAAAGGAATAGCAGACGGCTCTATCAACATCGACGAGAAGCATGTAAAGTTGATGGCGGATAACATCATGGTTTTGGCAGAGATGTGGGTGTTCCGTCGTTGGGCTTTGCACAAGCATTATACATTGGAAGAATTTACGGAGAAGCAGATTGCACTCTTGCTTCGTGAAATCAGCGTCTCCGAACAATAAGCTATCGGGGAGAGTGGAACGATGGAAACAGAAGTGTATCGTCCGCGAAACAAGGTCCGCTTTGTGACTGCAGCCAGTTTGTATGACGGTCACGATGCCTCAATCAACATTATGCGTCGTATTTTGCAATCTTCGGGAGTGGAAGTGATCCATCTGGGACACAACCGCTCCGTTGACGATATCGTAACCGCTGCTATACAGGAGGATGCGCAGGGAATTGCCATCAGCTCCTATCAGGGCGGGCATGTCGAGTATTTCAAATACATGATTGATCTGTTGAAAGAGCGCGGAGCTGGACACATCCGTGTCTTTGGCGGCGGTGGCGGTGTCATCGTTCCACGCGAAATCCGCGAATTAGAGTCCTATGGCGTATGCAAGCTGTACTCCCCGGATGAAGGGCGTAGACTGGGCTTGCAGGGCATGATTAACGACATGATTCGGCAATCCGATTTTCCTACAGTGAAACAAATCGATCAGGAACTGAGTGAGCTTCGGGAGCAAAATCATCAGGCGATTGCCCGTCTGATTTCTGTAGCGGAGTACGCAGTAGAAAACACGGAATGGCAAGATTCGGTACTGAAACAAGTAACAGAGCCGGAGGTAACCATCCCTGTCCTGGGTATTACAGGAACGGGTGGGGCAGGAAAAAGCTCCCTGACGGATGAGCTGGTTCGACGTTTTATTCGCACGTACCAAGACAAGACGGTGGCGATTTTGTCGGTCGATCCATCCAAGCAAAAGTCAGGTGGAGCGCTCCTTGGTGACCGGATTCGCATGAACGCAAACAATACGCCAAGGGTGTACATGCGCAGCCTGGCTACACGCAGATCAGGTTCTGAGCTTTCGGCAGCGGTAAAGGATGCGATCCGTGTCGCACGGGCAGCCAGCTTCGATCTGATCATTGTCGAGACGAGCGGGATCGGTCAGGGCGATGCACAGGTGACAGAGGTTTCCGATGTCTCGATGTACGTCATGACCAGTGAATTCGGTGCCCCTTCCCAGCTGGAAAAAATCGATATGCTCGATTTTGCTGATCTGATTGCGATCAACAAGTTTGAGCGAAAAGGCTCGGAGGACGCGTTGCGGGAAGTGCGCAAGCAGTATCGACGCAACCACCAGCTGTTTGATTTACCAGACGAGCAGATACCGGTATACGGGACCATTGCCAGCCAGTTTAATGACCCCGGCACCAATGTGTTGTTCGCCGCGCTGATGCGCAGGATCGTAGAAAAAACAGGTGTGGATTGGTCTGTAGAACAGCTTGATGCGACACCGGTTAAGATTCATAAAACTTCGTTAATCCCGGTAGAGCGCGTCAATTATTTGCAGGATATTGCCAATACGGTGCGACAATACCGTGTCTATACAGAAGAGCAGTCCGGGATTGCAAGAAAGCTGTTCCAACTGCACGGGGCAAAGGAAACGCTCCTGGCATCAGGTGAAGT
Organism: Brevibacillus sp. AY1; assembly: GCF_029870785.1. NCBI lineage: Bacteria > Bacillati > Bacillota > Bacilli > Caryophanales > Paenibacillaceae > Brevibacillus > Brevibacillus sp. AY1. The sequence goes on along the minus strand of NZ_JAFLPN010000014.1, from coordinate 88,932 downwards.
GACCGCGGAGGAATTAGTGGCAGTGCTGGATAAGCAGATTGCCCTTTTTGAAGCCAAACTTCATCCGGAGTGTCAGCACATACTGGAAAAATGGCCTAAGCTGAAGGAAGCGTACAGGCAGGACCAATTGGTCACCAAGATTCGCGACAAGGAGATCGTGACCAAGCTGTTCAGCGAATCCCTCTCAGGTACGCGGATATCCAAGGTATCTCTACCCGACTTCCAGGATTGGGGCGAGATTCTGAAGTGGTCAATGAAAGAAAATGTACCTGGAGAATTCCCGTACACAGCAGGTGTGTTCCCGTTCAAGCGGGAGGGCGAGGACCCCAAGCGGCAGTTTGCCGGGGAAGGGACACCAGAGCGCACCAACAGACGTTTTCATTTCCTTTCTCAAAATGATGAAGCGAAGCGCCTCAGCACCGCTTTTGATTCTGTGACCCTGTACGGGGAGGACCCAGATTATCGGCCAGACATCTACGGCAAGATCGGGACAAGCGGGGTCAGCATCTGTACGCTGGAGGATATGAAGAAGCTCTACGCGGGCTTTGATCTGTGCGCACCAAGCACTTCAGTGTCGATGACCATCAATGGACCTGCGCCGATGATTTTGGCGATGTTTATGAACACTGCAATCGAACAGCAGCTCGAGGCCTTTGCAGCGCGGGAAGGCCGCCAGCCTACTGCGGAGGAAGCCGCCCAGATCAAGGCGTATACCCTTTCTACTGTACGCGGAACCGTGCAGGCGGATATTCTCAAGGAAGATCAGGGACAGAACACCTGTATTTTCTCCACAGAGTTCGCCTTGCGGATGATGGGCGATATTCAGCAGTATTTTATCGATCACAAGGTGCGCAACTACTACTCGGTTTCCATTTCCGGCTACCATATAGCCGAGGCGGGAGCCAATCCGATCACGCAGCTTGCCTTCACTTTGGCCAATGGCTTCACATATGTAGAGTACTACCTGAGCCGTGGCATGCATATCGACGACTTTGCGCCGAATCTGAGCTTCTTCTTCTCCAACGGCTTGGACCCTGAATACACGGTGATTGGTCGAGTTGCACGTCGCATCTGGTCTACAGTGATGAAAAACCGCTACGGAGGCAATGAACGGAGCCAGAAGCTGAAGTACCACATTCAGACCTCGGGCCGCTCCCTGCATGCCCAGGAGATGGATTTCAACGATATCCGTACGACGCTGCAAGCGCTCGTAGCCATCTACGACAACTGCAATTCGCTGCATACCAATGCCTATGATGAAGCGATCACGACGCCGACGGAGAACTCGGTACGCCGGGCGATGGCGATCCAGATGATCATCAACAAAGAGATGGGATTGGCGAAGAACGAAAATCCGCTGCAAGGTGCTTTTATCATCGAAGAGCTGACAGATCTGGTAGAAGAAGCCGTGCTGCAGGAATTCGAACGCCTGAGCAGCCGTGGCGGCGTCCTTGGAGCGATGGAAACGCAGTACCAGCGAGGCAAGATTCAAGATGAGTCGATGTATTACGAAATGAAAAAGCATACAGGCGAGCTGCCGATCATCGGCGTGAACACCTTTATCAATCCGAATGCGTCTGAGGAAGATTACGAGATTGAGCTTGCTAGGGCAACGGAGGAAGAGAAGGAGCAGCAGATCGTCAATCTGCGGTCTTTCCAGGAGCTTCATCGGGATACAGCCCCTGTGGCCTTGCGCCGATTGCAGGAAGTGGCGGTATCAGGGGGCAATATTTTCGCTGAGCTGATGGAGACGGTCAAGGTAGCGTCCCTGGGACAAATCAGTGCTGCTTTGTATGAAGTGGGCGGTCAATATCGTCGAAATATGTAGCATCCGATCCCTTGGTTTTTGACCAAGGGATTTGTTTTTTTCTACGGGGTTTGAAAGCCTTGCATTTTCGTCTAAAATAAGGAATACTGTATGATAGCCTTCATATCTTTGTACGATTGAGAAGTTCATTCTTTCGATACAGTTAGCAAGTCCGAGTCGCTTAGCGGCAAGGGTGGATACAAAGTCAAGTTTTGTATAGGAAAGGGCGTGCCTGTAGTGAGTCAAAAACTTGCACACATTGATGCTGAGAGACTAAGTGAGATGGCATTGGTTGACATTGCATACGAAATCCTGCGTGAAAACAATCGTACTTATAACTTCCGCGAACTGATGGATGCGCTGGTTGTTCTGCGCAAGCTGACTGAAGAACAAGTAAATGCCATCATCGCTCAAGTATACACTGAAATTAATATCGATGGCCGTTTCGTTTGCTTGGGTGACAATGTCTGGGGTCTCAAGCGTTGGTACCCGACTGATACCGTAGATGAAACCCAAGAAGGCGGCGTAAGCAAGAAGAAGAAGGTCATCATGGACGACGACTTCGACGATTTCGAATCCGAAGATGAGCTCGTTGATGATTACGAGGAAGATGAAGTTGTGATCTTCGAAGACGAGGAAGAATTTGTCGATGAAGAAGCTGAAATCGAGGAAGAAGAGATCGATGGCGAGATCGACGAAGAAGAAATTGAAGAAGAAGATGAGCTGTTCGAAGATGAAGAAGGAGAGGAAGAAGAAGTAGAAGAGGACTCTGAAGAAGACGATCGGTGATAAGTCCTTGACTTCCGTCTGAGGGACAGATAAAATACTCCTTGGGCTTCACATGAAGAAGGATTAAATATGGAAAACTATAAAACAAAAGTGCCCCTACCCGAACAACTTCGGGATAGGACTCGCTTTTGTTTTTTCTTTTTTCATAAGCCGTTTTTATATCTGCATTCATCATCATTTAAAAGGATTAGGGAAGAGGGGACGTAAACGATGACGAAGTATATTTTTGTAACAGGTGGGGTCGTATCCTCGTTGGGAAAAGGGATAACAGCGGCTTCTCTGGGCCGACTCCTGAAGAACAGGGGACTCAAAGTAACGATTCAAAAGTTTGACCCATACATCAACGTGGATCCGGGAACCATGAGCCCGTACCAGCATGGGGAAGTATTCGTAACTGACGATGGAGCAGAGACGGATTTGGATCTGGGCCACTACGAGCGTTTTATTGATATCAACCTCAGTGCGAACTCCAACGTAACAACTGGTAAAATTTACTCTTCTGTCATCGCGAAAGAACGCCGTGGCGACTATCTGGGCGGCACGGTGCAGGTTATTCCTCACATCACCAATGAAATCAAGGAGCGCGTATTCCGTGCAGGCCGTGAAACGGGAGCCGATGTGGTGATCACAGAAATCGGCGGTACAGTTGGTGACATCGAGAGCTTGCCTTTCCTGGAGTCGATTCGTCAAATTAAGAGTGACATTGGTCGCGAAAACGTGATGTACATTCACGTGACACTGGTACCTTACATCAAGGCAGCTGGTGAAATGAAAACCAAACCGACTCAGCATAGCGTAAAAGAACTGCGCAGTCTGGGTATCCAGCCAAACGTGATTGTGACCCGTACTGAGAAGCCGATGACACAAGAAATGAAGGATAAGCTGGCCCTGTTCTGTGACATCGACAAAAAAGCGGTGGTCGAATGTGCGGATGCCGAAACCTTGTATGACGTTCCTCTGCAATTGCAAGCGCAAGGACTGGATGATTATGTATGCCGCCATCTCGGATTGGATTGCCAGGAAGCGGATATGACCGAGTGGAAAGCACTGGTCAACAAAATCAAAAACCTGTCCAAAGTGACGCGCATTGCCATCGTTGGTAAATACGTAGAGTTGCACGATGCGTATCTTTCCGTTGCTGAAGCGCTGTATCATGGCGGTTATGCAAATGACTCCAACGTGGAAATCAAATGGGTGAGCGCTGAGGAAGTAACCCCTGACAATGTGAAAGAGCTGCTGGGTGATGTAGACGGAATCCTCGTACCAGGTGGCTTCGGTGATCGTGGTATTGAAGGGAAAATCACCGCTACACGCTACGCGCGTGAAAATAAAGTTCCGTTCCTGGGTATCTGTCTGGGGATGCAAATTGCTGTCATCGAGTTTGCCCGTCACGTGGCAGGCTTGGATGGTGCGAACAGCTCTGAGATCAATCCGCAAACTCCATATCCGGTCATCGATCTGTTGCCGGAGCAAAAAGAAGTGGAGGACAAGGGCGGTACCATGCGCTTGGGCGTAGGTCCAACCAAAGTAATCGCAGGAAGCCTCACCGAGCGTGCATATGGAAATACACTGGTGTACGAACGCCATCGTCATCGCTATGAAGTGAACAACGAATACCGCGAGCAATTGGCGCAATTGGGTCTGCGTTTCGCGGGTACGACTCCGGATGGCCGTCTGGTAGAGATCGTGGAAGTTTCCGAGCATCCCTGGTTTGTGGCTACACAATTCCATCCAGAGTTTACTTCCCGTCCGAACCGCCCACAACCGCTTTTCCGTGATTTTGTCCAAGCATCTTTGAACCACAAGTAATCTTGTAAATAGAAAAACGCACCTGTGTCCCATTGGGGAGTCGCAGGTGCGTTTTTGGTTTGTCAGTGAATCACTGAAACAAAGGAGCGAGCCACGCCACCCAATAAGCAGCAGGGATGAGGATGAACTGAGCCAGCAGCGTCCCGAAGAAACGGGAGATCATCAGCCACAGGTACATTTGCCGAATCTCTTCGTGCGATGCTTGTCCCTGTATCGCCTTATCGGTCAAGAGAGCGACCTGAGGATCCACGAGAATGGTCATGAAAATGGTGGCAAATCCGTTGATCAGGCCAGAGGATGTCAGAACCGTTGCCTTGTAGTCAGGAGCGAGCATCGAGGCGTAGAGGACAGCCAGTACACTGGATGTATAGATGGCCGTGCCCAAAGCATTCAGTATGAGCAGGCGCTTGGGTACTCCTTTGATCCGAAAGCGGGAGAGGGAAGCTAGTTTGGGCAAGCGAACGTGATGGCGCGCGCGTCGGATGCTTTGAATATTAACAGTTGAACGCAGCATCCCGGGTATAGAGCCCGCCAATTCCAGATGGGAGATCAGGCGCTTGGACAGCTGTACAAAGGTAGGGAACAGAAAGATGGCGGCCAAGGTACCCAAGGATGATGCAACGATGATCAGGTGCAGCTTCCAGCTTGGGTCTGTATGCATCAGCACGGCTTGATCGATAAGTCCCCCGGAAAAAGGGGATTGGATCAGATTGGAGGTGCGGGATATAAGCAGGATCATGCCAGATAAAGACAAGGCGACAGCCAGCCTTCCCGTCTGTACACCTGCAAAGCGAAGGGCATATGAAAGCGTTTCGGTTGTATGAATAATAAAAGTCAACGTGCAGATCAGCAAAATGGTATACATAAGGGTAATCCCCCTAATCGCAAGTACTCTCCATTATACTCCAAAGCTCTCAAAGGGAAAAATTCAATCCTTTCGGGGAAGGAGTTTCCTGAAATTAGGCGAAGTTAGTAAGTTAAGTAATAGCTTTGGTCAGGAGGAATTTAGTCATGTTTGACAAGCACGACAAAAAAGTGTTAGTTGTCGATGATCAGTACGGCATTCGCATTTTGTTGTACGAGGTGCTGGGCAAAGAGGGCTACAAAACGTTTCAGGCAGCAAATGGGAAAATGGCTTTGGAAATCGTGGAAAAAGAATCGCCTGACCTCGTCATTCTGGATATGAAAATCCCTGGCATGGATGGCATTGAGATTTTAAAGCATATCAAAAAGATCAATCAGGATATTAAGGTGATCATGATGACGGCCTATGGAGAGCTGGACATGATCAAGGAAGCTACGCAATTGGGTGCTTTGACTCATTTTACCAAACCTTTTGATATTGATGAATTACGTCTGGCTGTTCATCAACAGCTGGCATGCTAGTCTTTCGTCATACACAGATTCGATACAAGCGTACCTGTTAACAAATACGGCTCTGTGGTATAATAAGCGACATTAATGAAGTCTGCTAGAGGAGGATTTACAAAACATGCCACTGGTACCTATGACCGCCTTTACCGAAGATGTCAAAAAGCATAAGTATGCTGTTGGTCAATTCAACATTAATAATCTGGAGTTTACTCAAGCAATCACAGAAGCCGCTATGGAAGAAAAGTCGCCTGTGATTTTTGGTGTGTCTGAGGGAGCTCTTAAATACATGGGCCTCGATTATACCGTAGCGATTGCCAAGACAGCAGCAGAGCGCGCTGGAGTACCAGTTGCTTTGCATCTGGACCACGGAAGCAACTTTGATATCGTCATGAAATGTATTCGTGCGGGATTCTCTTCCGTTATGTTCGACGGGTCCCACCATTCGTTTGAAGATAACATTCGCTTGACGAAACAGGTTGTAGAAGCGGCTCATGCGGTTGGCGTTTCCGTAGAGGGTGAGCTCGGTACAATCGGTGGAGTGGAAGACGATCTGTCCGTAGACGAAGAAGATGCTACTCTGGCAAATCCGGATGAAGCCATTCACTTCTGGAATGAAACCAAAGTGGATTACGTGGCGATCGCAGTAGGTACTGCGCACGGAATGTACAAAGGCGTTCCGAAAATCCGCTACGACATCATTGAAAAGGTAGCCAGCCAAATTGGGGCACCAATCGTACTGCACGGTGGTTCCGGAGTGCCGGATGAAGCGATAGTAAAATCGATTAGCCTCGGTGTTGGTAAAATCAATGTGAACACAGAAAGCCAAGTCGCATGCACCGAAACGATTCGCAAAATCCTGGCTGCCAAACCAAACGAGATTGACCCACGCAAATATCTCGGCCCTGGTCGCGATGCGATCAAGGAAGTTGTCAAAGGCAAAATGCGCCTGTTCGGCAGTAGCAACCGTGCGTAACCAAGGAGGTACATCATGCGCTTTTTGATTGATACAGCGAACGTAGAAGAAATTCGTGAAATCCATGAGTGGGGCGTCCTCGCAGGCGTCACGACCAATCCTTCCCTGGTTGCCAAGGAAGGCCGCGATTTCATCGAAACCTTGAAAGAAATTCTCGACATTGTCGATGGTCCCATCAGCGCCGAAGTCATCAGCACAGATGCAGCAGGCATGATTGAAGAGGGCGAGAAGCTGGCTGCCTTGTCCAAAAACATCGTGGTCAAACTGCCTATGACAGCAGAAGGCTTGAAAGCAACCAAGTACTTTGCGAAAAAGAAAATCAAAACGAATGTGACACTGGTCTTTTCTGCCAATCAGGCACTGCTGGCTGCCAGAGCAGGCGCAACGTTCGTCTCTCCTTTCCTGGGTCGCCTCGACGACATTGGTCAGGATGGCATGCAGTTGATTGAAGATATTGCAGAAATTTTCTCGGTCCACGACATCGACACCGAAATTATCGCGGCTTCCGTCCGTCACCCTGTTCATGTAACAGAGGCTGCACGACGCGGTTCTCACTACGCCACGATTCCGGCAAAAGTGTTTAAACAGCTCATTGCCCATCCGTTGACGGAAAGTGGCCTGGAGAAATTCCTTGCAGACTGGGCAAGCATGCAAAAATAGGACAGACTTGTGCATTTCCAAGCACCTTTTCCATCGGGGAAGGTGCTTCTTTCCCGATTACGCCTGAGGAGATCAAAGCATGGATAAGCTAATCATCAACGGTGGAAAACCACTTGCTGGGACAGTAACCATCAGTGGGGCGAAGAACAGCGCGGTTGCCCTTATTCCGGCCGCACTACTGGCTGATGGGCCAGTTGTCATTGACAATCTTCCCCGTATTCAGGATGTAGACATTTATCAGGAGCTCCTGAGAGAAATGGGAGCTGATGTGTTGTTCGAAGAAGATTGGATGGAGATCGACGGTCGTGAAATGAAACTGATGCTGATGCCGAATGGCCGAATCAAAAAGCTGCGCGCTTCCTATTACTTGTGGGGCGCTCTTTTAGCAAAATTCGGTGAAGCACAGGTAGGTTTGCCGGGCGGCTGTGACCTGGGGCCACGTCCCATCGATTTGCATATCAAAGGATTCGAAGCAATGGGTGCACAAGTGGAGAACAAGAACGGCGTCATGACCATTCGTGCTCGGGATGGCAAGCTTCGTGGCGCGCGCATTTACCTCGATCTGGTTAGTGTGGGAGCGACGATTAATATCATGCTTGCTGCTGCCAAAGCAGACGGTGTGACAGTGATTGAAAATGCGGCCCGGGAACCAGAGATTGTCGATGTGGCTACTCTATTGAACAATATGGGGGCAAACATCAAGGGTGCAGGGACAGATCTGATCCGTATCCAGGGTGTTGACCGTTTGCGCGGCTGTCGTCATACGATTATCCCGGATCGGATTGAGGCAGGTACGTATATGATCGCGGCAGCGGCTACGAATGGCAACGTCATGGTAGAGAACGTTATCCCCAAGCATCTGGAGTCTGTGACAGCCAAGCTGCGCGAGATCGGGGTTGACGTGACGGAGATGGATGACGCGATCCAAGTGGTTGGACGTATGGGTTATCGCTCCATTGATGTCAAAACGAGCCCGTATCCCGGGTTTCCGACCGATCTGCAGCAGCCGATCACGACATTGCTGACGATGGCGAAGGGCTCCAGTATTGTGACGGATAACATTTACAGCTCGCGCTTTCGCCATGTCGATGAATTGCGCCGTATGGGTGCGACGCTCAAAGTGGAAGGCCGTTCCGCTGTCATTGAAGGTGGCAGTCGTTTGAATGGAGCCAAGGTAGTCGCTTCCGATTTGCGAGCTGGTGCAGCGCTGTTTATTGCTGGTCTGGCAACCTCGGGAACGACAGAATTGGAAGGACTGGAGCACATTGATCGCGGCTATGAAAATCTAGTTGGAAAGCTGCAAACACTCGGAGCTGACATAAAGCGTGTCGGTTTGCAGCGTTCGGAACAACATCAACGTTAGCCTATCACCAGGAGAGGAGTCTTCCAGAATGGAACGCAGTTTAACGCTTGAATTGGTACGAGTGACAGAGGCAGCAGCCTTGGCGTCTGCACGTTGGATGGGTCTCGGAAAAAAAGACGAGGCTGACGATGCAGCAACTACTGCTATGAGAAACGAGTTTGAAAAGGTTCCGATGGACGGAGTCGTGGTTATCGGTGAGGGTGAAATGGACGAGGCGCCGATGCTTTATATCGGGGAACGCTTGGGACAAGGCGTTGCACCTGCTGTGGACGTAGCGGTTGACCCGTTGGAAGGAACCAACATTCTTGCCAAAGGAACGTGGGGGGCGATCTCTGTCATTGCTATTGCGGACCGAGGCAATCTCCTGCATGCACCGGATATGTACATGGAAAAATTGGCTGTCGGGCCAAAAGCGGTAGGCAAGGTTGATATCAATGCCCCCGTCCGTGACAACTTGAAAGCGGTGGCCCAGGCGCAAGGCAAAGATATCAGCGATCTGGTCGCGATCGTCCTGGATCGGGACCGCCATCAAAAGATCATTCATGAAATCCGCGAAGCTGGCGCACGTATCCGTTTGATCTCTGACGGTGACGTGGCGGCTGCGATCAACACGGCATTTCCTGATACGGGTGTAGATATTATGTTTGGTTCCGGTGGTGCACCGGAGGGTGTTCTGGCTGCTGTCGCACTCAAGTGCCTGGGTGGAGAAATTCAAGGGAGACTTCTGCCGCATAGTGAAGAGGAGATCGAACGCTGTAAGCAAATGGGCCTGATCAATCCGCATCAAGTGCTCTTTATGGATGATCTGGTCAAAGGTGACGACGCGATTTTTGCTGCGACCGGCGTTACGGACGGTGAACTGCTGAAGGGTGTTCGCTTCCAGGGAATGCGGGCTTCTACCCATTCCGTGGTCATGCGTGCAAAAACAGGAACAGTTCGATTTATTGAAGGAAATCACCGATTGGAGCGCAAACCTACACTGGTATTGTAATTCCTTGTTCGGACGAGAATAAGTTGAAGAGTATAAAAAGAGTGGTGGATGTATGTTACTTTCTGAATTAGAAGAGAAGAAGCTGACCGATCTGTACAAACTGGCGAAGGAATATCACATTCCGTATTATTCACAATTGAAAAAGAAAGAATTGATATTTTCCATTCTTCGTGCCAGAGCGGAGCGGGATGGGCTGATGTTTATGGAGGGCGTTTTGGAAATCCTGCCGGAAGGGTACGGATTTCTTCGTCCCATCAATTATCTTCCCAGCTCTGAGGACATCTACATTTCCCAATCCCAGATCCGTCGATTTGATCTGAGAATGGGTGATGTAGTCTCCGGTAAAGCCAGACCCCCGAAGGAAAATGAGCGTTATTTTGGACTTTTGCAAGTAGAGGCTGTAAACGGAGAAGATCCTGAGACGGCAGCTGAGCGTCTTCATTTCCCTGCATTGACACCGCTCTATCCGCAAAACAAGCTCGTCCTGGAGACTGCCCCAGATCGTGTTTCCACTCGTCTGATGGATTTGATTGCTCCGGTTGGACTTGGACAGCGTGGACTTATCGTAGCTCCTCCAAAAGCGGGGAAGACCATGCTGCTGAAGGAAATTGCCAACAGTATCACGGAAAGCCGCCCCGATATTCATTTGTTTGTTCTGTTGATTGATGAACGGCCGGAAGAAGTGACCGACATGCAACGCTCCGTCAAAGGGGAAGTAGTGGCCTCTACTTTTGACGAGTTGCCTGAGAATCACATCAAGGTGGCAGAACTGGTGCTGGAGCGTGCCAAACGTCTGGTCGAGCATAAAAAGGACGTTGTGATTTTGCTCGATTCCGTTACACGACTGGCTCGAGCGTACAACCTCGTCATTCCGCCGAGTGGTCGGACACTTTCAGGCGGGATCGATCCGGCAGCTTTTCATCGCCCTAAACGCTTCTTTGGGTCTGCGCGGAACATTGAAGAGGGTGGCAGTCTGACCATCTTGGCTACAGCATTGGTGGAGACAGGCTCACGGATGGACGACGTCATTTACGAAGAATTTAAAGGAACGGGAAATATGGAGCTGCACTTGGATCGCAAATTGTCGGAACGCCGCATTTTTCCGGCGATCGATATCCGCCGTTCGGGTACGCGGCGTGAAGAGCTGCTGCTCACCAAGGAAGAACTGGAAAAACTGTGGATGATCCGCAAAAATATGAACGAAACGAACGAGTTCGTCGATTCCTTCATTAAGAAATTGGCGGATACCAAGACCAATGAGGAATTTGTACAATCCTTAGAGGCGAAACATAGCAAAGGAAAAACAGCAAGTACGACGACGGTGAGTTAATTTCGCCGTCATTTTTTTTTGCCTGAAAGCATACCGTAGGAGGAGTAGCCAAACGAAGGAGGAGTGGCGGTGGATTACGCACAAGTAACCCCTCCCGTGGAAAGCTGGGAGGATGCACAAAAAGCGGTTGTCGAACAGGCTTTGTTTCAAGCCTTTAATCCGTTTGTCGGCTTGGCAGAAAATGCTCCTGCAAGTAAGGTCATGGTCTATTCCGTCCAAGAGGGCGAAACCCTCTCCGAGATCGCTCATAAATACGGATTATCCCTACATAAGCTGGTGGAAACCAATAAGATCAAGAATCCACATTTGGTTGGTATTGGCCTGAAGCTCATTATCAGCAATGACGAAGTACGACATATGGTCAAACGCGGTGAGACACTCAATTATATCGCCCAGCGCTACGGAGTCAGCAAAGAGCTGCTGATCGAACGCAATCCTTTGTTAAGGTGGTTATCGGACAACCTGTACGTGGGACAGGTCGTCTATGTTCCTGTGATGGCCAACAAGCAAATGCAGCCAGAAGAGGTCAATCAGCGCAGAAATACGGCTCAGGCAGCGAGCAGACAGGTGTCCGCTCGTATACGAGGCGGATTGGCATGGCCGGTTCAAGAAGCCACGATTACGAGTGGGTTTGGCACTCGCTGGGGGAAAAGCCATAAAGGGGTAGACCTGTGGAATCAAGAAGAGGCCAAGGCACCTATACTTGCTGCAAAAGCAGGATTGGTCGTTGAAGCAGGTGCTAATCGATCTGGCTACGGGAGAATGGTGGTACTCGACCACGGAGACGGCTTGCAAACCTTCTACGCCCATATGAGGAGTATCCTCGTCTCGCCAGGGCAAACAGTAGAGGTGGGAGAAGTACTTGGATTCATGGGTAGAACAGGTGATTCTACAGGCTATCATCTACATTTTGAGGTGCGCCAGGATGATGTCCCTATCAACCCTATGCCGTTTTTAGGCAGGTAAACCTTCACTAATTTACATTGCATTTTCAATGCGATACAATGGGCAAAGCAAAGAAGCGAGGAGTTTTTTCCATGTATTTGGTATATGCAGATGAAAAAGGCAATGTCTATGAACACCCCGAATTGTTCGCGGTTGCGCGTAATGGTGATATATTGACGGAAATCCTTGAGGAAGAACTGATTCCACTGCCGGAAGGTGCGACATTGGTCAGCCTTCCTGATACATTACCGATCGGGATGGACCCCGAATCAGGAGAAATGGTGAAGCTGGACGGATATACCGCGGTGGGAGCACTGGTTCCTCAGGGAATTACCCGCTTGCTGCTCCCAGGCTACGTAAAAAGCAACAAAGAGAGCAAATTGCCGCTCTTTGGCTATTCCGCCGTCGTGTGGAAGGACGATGGCTTTTGGGTAGCTGGGAGAGCAAGCGATGATATTTACAAATGGGACCCACTCAATTTCCCGATGGACGAGCTGAAGAAGCGAGTGGAGAACACCTTGGAGCTGTTTCCACAAAACCGCATTCTGCAGCATTTGTCGCACTGTGCGCTGGAGTATGAGTGCCTGACTGCGTCCAATAATTTTTTTCATCGCTGGGAAGGAAGTCTGCCTGTCTCGTATACCTGTAACGCTGGCTGCTACGGCTGCATTTCCGAGCAGCCAGAGGACAGTGGATTCCCTTCTCCGCAGACACGGATGAACTTCAAACCGACCGAAGACGAGCTGGTGGAAGTCATGCTGCATCATTTGCAGACGCCGGACAGCATCATCAGTTTTGGACAAGGCTGTGAGGGCGAGCCTTCCACGATGGCCTCCATTATCGTCCCTGCCATGCGGCGTGTGCGCGAACAGTCCGACATGGGCTTTATCAATATCAACACCAATGCAGGGCTGACTGATCACATCAAAGGAATTGTGGATGCTGGCCTCGATCTGATGCGCGTCAGCATTATCAGTGCAATCGACGAGCATTATAATGCTTACTATCGTCCACGCAACTACACGTTGGAAAATGTGGCGCGATCTGCGGAGTACGCTTCCTCCAAAGGAGTGTACACTTCGATTAACTACTTGTGCTTCCCAGGCGTGTTTGACCGTGAAGAAGAGATGGAAGCGATGATCGACTTCATCCGTCGCACAGGGATCAAATTGATTCAGCTGCGCAATCTGAACATCGATCCGGAAAGCTACCTGTCGATGATTCCGAAAGCACAGGGAGAAGTATTCGGGATGAAGCAGGCGATCGAGATCTATCAGGAAGAGCTTCCAGATGTAGTGATTGGCTCCTTTACCCATATCCCGCCGGAAGAATTGCGTCGTAGGAAAAACATGGCGTAAGCGGACTTGTTGTTGCAAATCAATGAGTGTCGTGTTAATCTGTAAGGTGTGTTTAATAACTCTGTTTCGGCAAACGATTCAGGGCAAAAAGAGGTGTAGCGAGATGAAACAAGGTATTCATCCAAAGTACAACATTGTAACCGTTACATGTGCGTGCGGTAACGAATTTGAATCCGGTTCCGTGAAGCAAGCGCTGAAAGTGGAGATCTGCTCCAACTGCCACCCATTCTTCACAGGTAAACAAAAATTCGTAGACGCTGGCGGCCGTGTGGACCGTTTCAAACGCAAATACAATCTTTCCTAATCGGAGAGGATTGGAGCAACCAGGTAGAGCGATCTGCCTGGTTTTGTTTTTATTTGATGACTTCACGAGATCGGTCAAATTCCTCTAAAATAGTATAGAAACCGAGTAGAATCGCAGGTAGAACTTCTTAACCAAGGGAGATAGGAATCGTGGCACAATTATATTTTCGTTACGGGGCAATGAACGCATCGAAATCGATTCAATTGCTGACCGTTGCTCACAACTACGAACAATCGGGGAAAAAAGTGATGGTCTTTACGCCGGCAGTCGATGACCGGTTTGGTGTCGGCAAAGTGGCATCTCGTGTGGGGATCAGTCGGGAAGCGATCCCGATCGGTGAAGAGACAGATCTGTTCGAAATTGTGGCAGCAGAAGAGACAAAACCGGATTGTGTACTAGTAGACGAAGCGCAGTTTATTGGCAAGCACCACGTCACACAGCTGGTATCCATTGTCGATCAGCTGGGTATTCCTGTGATTGTATACGGGTTGTTGAAGAATTTTAAAAATGAGCTGTTTCCAGGCAGCGCTGCATTACTGTGTGAAGCCGACAAAGTGGAAGAGATCAAAACGGTTTGCGTCTATTGCAATAAAAAAGCAACGCATATTCTCAAATTTAAAAATGGGAAGCCGGTTTACAGTGGAGAGACAATAGAAATAGCAGGCAACGATACTTACAGCAGCGTATGCCGCCCCCATTACTACCAGCCCCCGCTGACGAACGAACAATAAAGGCCGCCTCTTCTTTTGCCTGTGCATGTCTGTCTGAGCCGATGCGCAGACTAAAGGCAAAAAGGAGGTGGCTTTTTCATGCGACGCGTTGCCATTTGGAAAAGCTCGCTTATGCTGGCAAGCATTATCGTACTGTCTACGGCTCTGACAGCCGGGTGCACCAATTACGGGAACTTTGATTACGATCGCAAACAAATGATGACGAAAAGAACGACTCAGACGAACCAGGCCGGGGATGTCCTGCACAGTCCAGCTCCCCGTTCAGTGGATCGCGATGATTTGATGGGACGCAATCAAAATCCCAACCTGGTTATCGGACATTCCAATGTGCGAAATTCGCATGTGGATATGAACAGCATGGAAATGATGGCCAAATCGGTTCCGGGCGTGGAAAATGCCCGTATCACACTCAACGGTGGAAATGCATATGTTACTCTTGATCTGAAGCACAATGTAACGGCCAAAGAGGCGCGGGAGATTGAAAAGAAGGTCATTGCTGCTCTTCACCGGAAAATACCGCGTTATGACTTCCATGTAACCTCGAATGAAGGTTTTCATCGATAACCCGGGTCCGACCAGGGAGGCTCGGCAATGCCGGGCCTTTTTTCATCCCGAAACTCCAGCAAATATTGTTCTTTGACTTATTACGATTTTCTTCCTATAATTTATCTGTTACGATGCAATTGTATTTCAGTATTCTTTGCGATGGGGTGAAGTACAGTGTTTACGCGCTTATCTGCAGTTGAAGAGCGTTTTGAAGAAGTAACCGATCTCCTGTGTGACCCCGACGTCATCAGCGATACAAAGCGCTTGCGTGAGCTGTCCAAGGAGCAGTCTTCCCTGGAAGAAACAGTGACGGCTTACCGTGAATATAAATCAGTTGTGTCCCAGATGGACGATGCCAAGATCATGCTGGAAGACAAACTGGACGATGAAATGCGTGAAATGGTGAAGCTGGAGATTTCCGAGCTGACGGTGCGTAAGGAACAGCTGGAAGATCGCCTGAAAATCCTGCTTCTGCCAAAAGATCCGAACGATGAAAAGAACGTTATTATGGAAGTGCGCGGTGCAGCAGGCGGCGATGAAGCGGCTTTGTTTGCAGCGGTACTGTTCCGTATGTATACACGTTTTGCCGAGCGCAATGGGTTCAAGCTGGAGATTTTGGAGGCTAGTCCGACAGACATCGGTGGTTATAAGGAAATCGTCTTTTCGATCAGTGGTCGAGGAGCTTACAGCAAGCTGAAGTTCGAAAGTGGTGCACACCGTGTACAACGTATTCCGGCTACGGAATCGGGCGGACGTATTCATACCTCCACGGCAACGGTTCTCGTATTGCCAGAAGCAGAAGACGTGGAAGTAGAAATTAACGAAAAAGATATTCGTATCGATACCTTCTGTTCCAGTGGAGCGGGTGGTCAGAGCGTAAACACCACAAAATCAGCCGTTCGTGTGACCCATATTCCTACAGGCATTATGGTTTCCTGCCAGGATGAGAAATCACAGCATTCCAACAAGGATAAGGCATTGCGCGTACTGCGTGCTCGTCTGTATGACTTTTACATGCAGCAGCAAAATGCGGAGGCAGATGCAACTCGTAAAAGCCTGGTAGGTACAGGTGACCGCAGCGAACGGATTCGTACGTACAATTATCCACAAAGCCGTGTGACGGATCATCGGATCGGCTTGACCCTCCATCGACTGGAGTCAGTATTGGAAGGCGAGTTGGACGAAGTGATCGACAACCTGATCATGCACGAACAGACGGAGCTGTTGAAAAGTCATGCCCACACAGCCTAATTGGTCCGATATGTCGACGTTACGGGAAGCCCTGACACGGGCTTCTTCCTTTTTACGCGAGCACGGTGTGAAAGATCCGGTTTTTGAAGCCGAGCTGATGATCCGATACTGTCTGAAATGGGATCGTACGCGATTTCTCACGTCTATGACCGATCCGATTTCCCCTGAGACAGTCCAACAGTTGGCTGCTTTATGCGAGAGACGTGTCCACCATGAGCCACTGCAGTACATGTTTGGGACACAGGAATTTTACGGCCGTTCTTTTGTCGTACGTCCAGGTGTATTGATTCCGAGGCCGGAGACAGAGATTTTAGTGGAACAGGTACTCCTGCATGCTGCCAAGTTGTGGACAGATGGTGAGCGGTTGACTGTTGCAGATATTGGGACCGGGAGCGGGGCTATCTGCATCACACTGGCCAGTGAAAGACCGGATTGGCAAATCTCTACAGTGGATATCTCGCCAGATGCCACAGGGATTGCACGGGAAAATGCTGAACGTCTAGGGGTACAGGTTCGTTTTCTACAAGGCGATCTTGTACAGCCATTCATTCAGGCCGGGGAACAACTCGATATTTTAGTCTCCAATCCTCCGTACATCCCTAGCTCCGATGTCGATGTGCTGGATGAGGAGGTCCGTTCCTATGAGCCGCGCCTCGCATTGGACGGAGGGCAGGATGGTTTGGATTTTTACAGACAGCTGTGCGAAGCATTGCCTGTGATCCTGAAGCAGAAGGCTTTGGTCGCTTTTGAGATTGGGATTTATCAAGCGCGGGATGTGGCAGATTTGCTGCGCCTATCGGGCGTGATTGATGAAGTGGTGGTCATCCCTGATTTGGCTGGAATCGAGCGGGTTGTGCTGGGGCTGAGAAAATAGGCTTCCGGCATCAACCTGTTTTTTTGCTTGAATTGTGAAAAGATTCGTGCGATCGGGTATGAAATCGTCCGTTTTTCCCCATACTGTGGCTATAGAGACAGAACGGTAAAGGGAGACGGATATATATGAAACGATTGCTATTATTGGGCTTTAGTTTTTTCCTGTTGATGATGAGCTGGGAGGGACAGCTTACCTCGGCCAATGTGCTTGACAATGGGCCAATCCCTCAAGAATCGATTCGCTTGCGGATTATTGCCAATAGCGACTCCGTACAGGACCAATGGTTGAAGCGAGAAGTACGTGACGCGTTGATCGAAAAAATGAACAGCTGGGCGGATCAAATCAAGACGTATGAAGAGGCGCAGGAGTTCGTCGCAGCTCGCCTGCCTGAACTGCAGCAGGTCGTAGATCAAACGATGCGTGAGCGGGGATTTGCGTACGAGGCAGTCGTTGATTTTGGACAGGTGCCATTCCCGACGAAAATGTACGGCTCTTACGTCTATCCGGCTGGGGAGTATCAGGCATTGCGAGTCTCGATTGGAGAAGCGCAAGGGCAAAACTGGTGGTGTGTTCTGTTTCCGCCACTCTGCTTTATCGATATGTCCAACGCGGATGCCGCGGAAATGGCGCCGACTGTTTCGACGCCAGAAGAACCCAAAAGAAGCAGCATCCACACCTACAGGGAAGATTGGCAGAATGAACGTCAGCTTAGAACGGCTTTGTACAGATCAGATGCGGTAGCTGGTGATGTGACCGATGACGAAGCTGAATTCGTGGAGGAACAGCCCGAGACAGCCAAGGCTTCCGAAGTGCCAACGGCTCCTCCACAACCCGAAGTGCAGGTAAAGTTCTTTTTGTGGGAAAAGCTGGAGAGTCTGTTTTCGTAAAAGAATGAAAAGACACGTGTCCGTGTCTTTTTCTTTTTGGAAACAACGATCGAGGTAGTGTATCCAAGAAAGAAGTTTGTCTAGGAAACCTGTGTACAAGCTATTTCAACAGGTCGCGTATATCGGCCTTCAAAAGGTTTTGAAAGCGATGGGCAGGGATTGTAAAGGAAGGCATGCCCACTGCATAAGGAGCTATCTCGTATTGCCCGAAGTGAATGACGAGATTTCCATCCTTGAACGAGAAGGCTTGGTTGTCGGAAATTCCTTCAAACCAATACGACATCTCGAAGCCAGTCCGTTTTTCTTCATCCGCGATTTGCTGCTTGATCAGGTTGTTGATGACGTATTTGAAGTCAAAGCCGGGCTGGAACAGGTCTGAAAGCTGGAGACTCTGAGCTTTATCCAGATTGGCGATATTGTAATAGGTTACATTTGTCATGCCATGAGCGCCGCCTGTATAGGTGTAGGTTGTGACAGCAAAGGAGAGGAGCTTTCCTGTGTGGATTACGTTATAGGAAATATCGAGAGCGTGAGGACGCAACTCCCAGCCTCCCTTCTTGGCAAGTTCCGCATCTGCCTTGCTCTGCGCTTGGGTATTCTTGAGCGATTCAGCGGCAAATTTCTGCAATTCGGCATTTAGCTGGGTTTCAAATGCTTTGTCTGCCAGACCGCTAATGATAGGGATTGTGATTTTTGCCTCATATTCTTTGGCAGAGATGTTGGTGGATTTCGGGGTAAATACGATACGGGATTCTTGTTGGGTACCAGCAGCCGCAGGCTGTACAGGAGGAGCAGCCAAAGCAGGTACTGCAATCGCACCGAGAATGAGGCTTGTGCTCAACAGCGCGGAAACAACGGATTTGCGCGTAGTCATGGCAGGATCAGATCCTTTCGTTATTAAACGTGTAATGAAGGAGTAGCTTCTTTACACATACTACTATATAGGTGGGAAAAGAAAGTAACAAAATTGCAAACACTTGCTTTTTCCACGAGTAACCAAAAAGTTATTCACAAGTTACCCACAGGCTGTTGAAAACTTCATCACGCACAACTATACTAAAGTCACTAATGGTTATGAAACGAGCTAGAGAGAGGATTTTTTGCAATGGAGCTGGATCAAGCTACAAAGGTATGGATTGTGGATAAGCATGTGGAAAAAAATGTGGAAAACTTACAGAGTTGTACACAGATTGTGGATGCAGCCGCTCTGCTGCGAAGCGGGGAAGTAGTAGCCTTTCCGACAGAGACTGTCTACGGACTGGGAGCCAATGCATTGTCTGATGAATCTGTGGAAAAAATATTTTTAGCAAAAGGCAGACCGAGTGATAATCCGCTCATTGTGCATATTGGGGAAAGAAACCAACTGCCTACGGTAGCGCGACATATCCCGGAAAAGGGAAATCGTTTGATGGAAGCGTTCTGGCCGGGCCCATTGACGATCATACTGCCCAAAACGGATCAGGTAGCTTCCCTGGTGACAGCCGGATTGGATTCTGTCGGGGTGAGGATGCCGGATCACAAAATCGCTCTTGCTTTATTGAAAGAAGCGGACGTGCCGATTGCTGCCCCAAGTGCAAATCGCTCGGGTAGACCGAGTCCGACTACTGCCGCTCACGTACTGGCTGATTTGGACGGAAGGATTGCGGGTGTGCTGGATGGAGGTCCAACGGGTGTGGGAGTGGAATCCACGGTGATCGATGTGACTGTGGACCCGCCGATTATTCTGCGGCCGGGTGGCGTTACTCGAGAAGAGCTGGAAGCGGTGATCGGACATGTCGAGTTGGACCCGTCTTTCCAAGTGGGCGCAGTAGAGACACCGCGAGCGCCGGGAATGAAGTACACGCATTACGCTCCAGAAGGGGAAATGTGGCTCGTAACGGGTGAGGCCGACAAAGTTCGCAGGCAACAGGCAGATATGCTGCGGGAGGCAAAGCGAAACGGGCTTCGCACGGGGGTATTGGCTACCGAAAAATCTGCCGATTTTTGGGGTGGATTTGCAGAGGCGGACGTGGTGCTGTCTGTGGGTTCTACCGCTCGACTGGACGAGGTGGCTCAGCAGCTCTACGCGGCACTTCGGCAGTTTGATGAAGAAAAGGTCCAGTATATCGTCTCTGAGACATTTTCCCGTGAAGGATTGGGGATGGCCGTAATGAATCGTCTGGAAAAGGCTGCAGGTGGCCGGGTCTTGTCAGTATAAAGCGTCTAAACTCCTTCTTGTCCGCATAAGGTGAAAGGACAGGAGGGGGAGGCAAATTGGACCTGGTCTTGTTTCAATGGGGACAATTCCTGACCTTGCTTATGATCGCCTTTGCGCTCGGTATGGATGCCTTTTCACTGGGAATTGGCGTTGGCATGGTAGGAATTCGTTTGCGAGAGATTGTGAGAGTCAGTATAACGATTGGCTTGTTTCATATTGTCATGCCCATTCTCGGTATCGCTGTTGGCGCCTACTTGTCTGAGCTGATCGGAGATATCGCTGTTTCGATTGGCGGTGGTGTACTGATGCTGCTGGGAGCGCATATGCTATGGAACGGATTTGGGAAAGGCGACCAGAAGAGCGTCTTGCGAACGACAGGGTTTGGCCTGCTGCTGTTTGCCTTCAGTGTCAGTCTGGATGCCTTGACTGTCGGGGTATCCTTTGGTCTGATGGAAGTAAATAAGATACTGGCCATTTCTTTGTTTGGTCTGATGGGCACAGCCATGTCGTACTGTGGCTTGCTGCTTGGCAGAAGTGTGGGAGGATGGCTTGGGGAGTATAGCGAAATAATAGGTGGTCTTATTTTGTTTGGTTTTGGGTTAAAATTTGTGTTATAGCTGTATGACGTGGGTATAGGAGGAGCGAGATCGTGAAACGAATCGTGTTTGTCTGTACCGGAAATACCTGCCGCAGTCCAATGGCGGAAGCGTTGTTCCGGGCCAAGACGCAAGGGCAAGGATATGAAATTCGCTCGGCAGGAGTCGCTGCCTATGATGGCCAGCCTGCTTCTGTACACGCCATCCAGGTGATGAAGGAGCGGGGGATCGAACACGACCACAAGTCTACCCGTTTGAGTGAAGAGCTGATAGAGTGGTCAGATGTGATTCTGACGATGACAAATAGCCATAAGCAAGCGATCTTGGACTATTTTCCTGCGGTCAAGGACAAGGTTTTCACCTTGCGTGAGTTTGTCGGCGTGGAAGGCTACGGCGATATTGCGGATCCTTTTGGCGGCGCCTTGGAAGACTACCGCAGATGTGCGGCTGAGATCGAGGAGTCACTGGACATGCTTTCAGAGGTGTTCGTTCAAAAGCGTTTTCGTGAATCATAAAGATTTGCAGGTTCTGGTTCCAATCCAGAGCCTTGTTTTTCATGAGAGTACGAACATTTATTGATGAACAGGGATAAATGTTCACTTTTTACTTGTCGGAAAATGATGTATAATGGTTGAGATCATGAAACAAGCGGGGGATGACGGATGAAAGTAGCAATTGCTGCTGATCATGGTGGATATAAGCTGAAGGAAGAAATCAGGAACTGGCTATCTTCCATGAACATCGAGACAGAAGACTTTGGCTGCTCATGTGAAGACTCGGTGGATTATCCCGACTATGCTTTGCCTGTAGCGCAAAAAGTAGCCGCAGGTGAGTTTGACCGGGGAATCCTGATTTGCGGGACGGGGATCGGCATGTCGATTGCCGCCAACAAAGTTCCGGGTATTCGCTGTGCTCTGGTGCACGACACCTTTTCAGCGAGAGCGACCAGAGAGCACAACAACACCAATGTGCTGGCTATGGGTGAGCGGGTTATTGGCCCAGGCTTGGCATTGGATATCGTGAAAATTTGGCTGGAAACCGAATTTCAGGGCGGACGTCATGAGCGCCGCGTAGAAAAGATCACCCAAATCGAAGCGAATCAATTGGGAGTGAAGTAAGTGGACTTGCTCGCTATTGAAAGACAAGTCAGCGAGATTGTGGACGAAGTGGCACGTGAAGCAGCTTTGACTTCCAGACAGCTGCTGGTCCTGGGCTGCAGCACGAGCGAGGTAGTAGGCAAGCAGATCGGGAATGCAGGGAGCCAGGAAGTGGCTGCTGCGATCTATCGTGGCGTTCGCGAGGTTCAGGAACGAATGGGATTTGCTGTCGCCTTTCAATGTTGTGAACATTTGAACAGGGCTCTGGTGCTGGAGCGCGAAGTGATGGAGCGATTCGGCTGGGATGAGGTTACGGTCATTCCCGTTCCTGCTGCAGGAGGCTCGATGGCTGCTCATGCGTACCAACAGCTGGAGGATGCTGTAGTCGTGGAGCATATTCAGGCACATGCAGGCGTGGACATTGGCGATACGTTGATAGGGATGCATATGAAGCATGTGGCTGTCCCGATTCGCCCCTCGCTGCGTACGGTAGGGGAAGCCCGTGTCACAGCTGCGCGGACGCGTCCCAAACTGATTGGCGGAGCGCGGGCTGTCTACGATCGCAAACTATCTGACCAAAGCTGTACGTAATTCCAAACCCAATAAGGGACAAGCCTATCTTGAGGAGGAAACCTACGATGTTAGATCATTTACGCAAACAAGACCCACAAATTCTGGAGGCAATCCAGCTGGAGCTCGGCAGACAGCGCGACAAAATCGAGCTGATTGCGTCTGAAAACTTTGTCAGTGAGGCAGTCATGGAAGCAATGGGCACTGTGCTGACTAACAAGTATGCGGAAGGCTATCCAGGCCGTCGCTACTACGGTGGATGCGAATACGTGGACATTGCTGAAAACATTGCCCGCGATCGCGTGAAAGAACTGTTCGGTGCAGAACACGCCAACGTACAGCCGCATTCCGGCGCGCAAGCAAACATGGCCGTTTACTTCACCATCCTGAAGCCAGGAGATACCGTTCTGGGTATGAACCTCTCCCACGGTGGACACTTGACACACGGTAGCCCGGTCAACTTCTCCGGTACGCTGTACAACTTCGTCGAGTACGGGGTAGATCAGGAAGAACATCGCATCAATTATGAAGACGTACGTGCAAAAGCATTGGAGCATAAACCGAAATTGATCGTGGCGGGTGCGAGTGCATATCCACGTACAATTGACTTCGCGAAATTCCGTGAAATCGCGGATGAAGTAGGCGCTTATTTCATGGTAGACATGGCGCACATCGCGGGTCTGGTAGCTGCAGGCTTGCATCCAAACCCAGTACCATATGCACATTTTGTGACTTCCACTACACACAAGACCCTGCGCGGCCCTCGCGGTGGTTTGATCTTGTGCAAGGAAGAATTTGCAAAAGGCATCGACAAATCCGTATTCCCGGGCGTACAGGGTGGTCCTTTGATGCACGTGATCGCTGCGAAGGCAGTTGCCTTTGGTGAAGCGCTGCAGCCTGATTTCAAAGACTACGCTGCCCGCATTGTAAAAAATGCACAAGCTTTTGCAGAAGCGTTGAAAGCAGAGGGATTGACTCTCGTATCTGGCGGTACTGACAATCACCTTGTGCTGATCGATGTAAGCAAGATCGGTCTGACTGGTAAAGTAGCGGAGCATTTGCTGGATGAAGTCAACATCACGACCAACAAAAACACGATTCCATACGACTCGGAAAGCCCGTTCGTTACGAGCGGTGTGCGCATGGGTACACCTGCTGTAACGAGTCGCGGCTTTGACGAGGAAGCGATGAAAGAAGTGGCAGCGATCATCGCCCTGACCCTGAAAAATCCGGAAGACGCTGCAAAGCATGATGAAGCTCGCCAGCGCGTAGCTGCGTTGTGCCAACGTTTTCCTATGTACGAAGGTCTCAGCATCTAAATAGCAGTAGAGTAGAGGAAGGCCCGGTTGTCATGTGAACCGGGTCTTTTTTTCCGCGTCCCGCATAAATGTACGAAGATTAGGCAAATTGACGTCAGCAGGCTCGTTCGCTATTATGATAAAGATATTGATAGGAAAACGGAGGAACGTACATGAGCCGTGTATATGTGTTTGACCACCCCCTAATTCAGCATAAAGTGACGTATATTCGTGACAAAAACACGGGTACCAAGGAGTTTCGAGAGCTGGTAGACGAAGTTTCTACTTTGATGGGATATGAAATTACCCGTGAAATGCCGTTGGAAGAGACGACGATCGAGACACCTGTGGCAGTTTGCAAGTCCAATGTCATTGCTGGGAAAAAAGTAGGGCTGGTACCGATCCTGCGCGCGGGATTGGGAATGGTAGACGGACTTTTGAAGCTGATCCCGGCAGCGAAGGTAGGACATGTAGGCCTTTACCGTGATCCAGAGACGCTGCAGCCTGTTGAGTATTACGTCAAACTGCCATCTGACGTGGCGGAACGTGAACTGATCGTGATTGATCCCATGCTGGCCACAGGAGGATCAGCTGTAGCAGCGATAACCGCACTGAAAAACCGCGGTGCGAAAAACTTGAAGCTGATGTGTCTGATTGCCGCACCGGAAGGCATTAAAATGGTGCAGGAAGAGCACCCGGAAGTAGATATTTACGTAGCAGCCATAGATGAGCAACTGAACGACCACGGTTATATCGTTCCTGGCTTGGGGGATGCAGGAGATCGCTTGTACGGCACAAAGTAGCAGTAGGAGAGGAAATCCGATGAAGACATGTAAAGTAATGACGGTTTTCGGCACACGTCCGGAAGCGATAAAGATGGCTCCGCTGGTTCATGAATTGAACACATACAGTGAACAGATTGAGTCGGTCGTTTGCGTGACCGCCCAACATCGTCAGATGCTGGATCAAGTCCTGGAGATTTTTGAGATTACACCTGATTATGATTTAAATATCATGAAGGACAGACAGACTTTGGTGGATGTGACGACACGCGCCTTGCAAAGTCTGGATGCGGTGATCAAGGAAGTGAAGCCTGACATCGTGCTGGTACACGGGGATACGTCGACGACCTTTGTCGCGAGTCTGGCTGCTTTTTACAACCAGGTCACGATTGGTCATGTAGAGGCGGGACTGCGGACATGGGACAAGTACTCGCCGTTTCCGGAGGAGATGAATCGTCAGCTGACTGGCGTAATGGCTGATCTGCACTTCTCCCCAACGGATGGAGCGGCTGACAATCTGAGGCGCGAGAACAAGCCCGAAGAAGCCATTTACATTACCGGCAACACCGCTATTGATGCCTTGAAAACGACCGTACGTGAGGATTACACACATCCTGTCCTGGAACGTGTATCTGACCACAAAATGGTGCTCATGACCGCACATCGCCGGGAGAATCTCGGAGAACCCATGCGGAGAATTTTCCGCGCCGTCAGAAGGTTGGTAGACGAGCATCCGGAAATCGCTGTCGTGTATCCGGTTCACCTGAATCCAGCTGTGCAGGAAGTAGCGCAGGAGGTGCTGGGCGATCATCAGCGTATCGTATTGATCGATCCGTTGGATGCATTCGATTTCCACAACCTCGCTGCACGTGCTCACCTGATCTTGACGGATTCGGGCGGCGTACAGGAGGAAGCTCCTTCGCTCGGCGTACCCGTTCTGGTGCTGCGTGATACGACGGAACGCCCCGAGGGCATCGCTGCCGGGACGTTGAAGCTCGCGGGAACGGATGAAGCTCAGGTCTATCAGATGACAAAGGAACTGCTGACGAATCCAAAGGCGTATGATGAAATGGCGCACGCCGCCAACCCATACGGCGATGGCGAGGCATCACGGCGCATCGTGGAAGCGATCCTTCATCACTATGGCATGCGTGCCGAACGACCTGCTCCATTTGTGCCCGGTCAATCTAAATCATAATCGCTCATCGTGTGAAAGAAACCGTCCGGAAGTAAGCGAACCCCGGACGGTTTTTCTCATTGCCAGCCTATTCGAAAGATTTGTCATGATTTGTAAGGAATGAAAATGGAAAAAATCCGAAACTATCAATCCACCTCGTGCGTCTAACTACTAGTTGTCTGCTTATCAAATACCACTGGCAGTGGCCAGTTTAGACATGTTCAGCAGCAGATAGATGAAAAAAGAGTTCGGTAAACGGAGAGGAGTCACCAACATGAGAGCGCGGAATGTCGTTACGCTGCTCACGGCCAGCACGATGGCCTGGGGAGCTTTTGTTCCGTTTGTGCCACTTGCGACAAATGTCGCACAGGCCAGATCGGAGACAAGTGCATTGCAGATGATGTGGCAAACGCCAATTGGGGAAGGGACCACATTAATCAAATATACCAAATCATATGGAGATCAGGCCGTCACGGTCATGGTCACCAAGGTGGATCTGAACAATCCGTATGTAGAGGTTAAGCCCATTTACGGAACCAATGGCAGGCTGACAGAGCGTCAAACGATTACCCAAATGGCGAGAGAAACGGGAGCTGTGGCGGCCATCAACGCGGACTTTTTCAACATGACCAAAAGAGGGGCTCCCTTTGGCATCGTCATGAAGGATCAGCAGTTGGTTTCATCGATGGGACTGATCTCGTACTGGTACAGCTTAGGCATCACTTCCGATAAGACCGCTCTCGTCGAAAAGTTCGGATTTAATGGAAAAGTGACGACAAACAGCGGAACCGCATACCCGCTACAGGGGATCAATAAGGAAGAGTACAACCCAAGCGAGGGCCGAAAAAGTCACCAAAATCAGTTGAACATGTATACACCTGCCTTTGGGCAAACGAGCTTGGGGACAATCTCCGGCTATAAGGATGTCGTCGAAGTTCTCTTCGTCGATAACGTAGCGAAAGAAGTACGTGTTAATCAGCCGGGCTTTTACATACCTTACAATGGCTATGTCCTGTGGGGACACGGAGCAGCAGCCGAATTTTTGAAGCAGCAATTCCCGGTTGGCTCTACAGCAAAAGTAGAGTACCAAACGACACCGCTCAATCAAGATTGGGTACAAGCTGTCGGAGGGAACGTCCTGCTCGTCGATCAAGGAAAAGCGCTGACCTCATTCCAGGCAGACAAATCCATTACATCCCTCAATGCCCGTACGGCTGTCGGTGCTTCCCAGGACGGCAAGACCCTGTACATGGTGACAGTAGAGGGGAATAAAGGCGTTTATTTGGATGAGTTGGCCAGAATTATGGCTGAGATCGGGTCTTTTCGGGCTGTGAACTTTGATGGCGGCGGATCGACAACCATGTCTGCTCGCATGCTGGGTGATAT
Source organism: Brevibacillus sp. AY1 (assembly GCF_029870785.1). Classification (NCBI taxonomy): domain Bacteria; kingdom Bacillati; phylum Bacillota; class Bacilli; order Caryophanales; family Paenibacillaceae; genus Brevibacillus; species Brevibacillus sp. AY1. The sequence continues at coordinate 61,837 of NZ_JAFLPN010000014.1, read as the reverse complement.
CCATGCCAATTTGGCCGTCCGTCCAACGGGAGGCACAGAACGGCGCGTACCGACTGGGCTGGCTGTCTTCAACACGGCTCCTACGGGTGGCGATCTGAGAGGCTTTCAGATTGATGTACCGACAGACATCCTGATCGGTCAGACTGTGACATTAAATGCAAGCAAAGGCTATGACATTCACTACCTGCCATACGCGCTCAATGCGTCTCAGGTTGCTTGGGATACCGATGCGGGAACGATACAAGGACAGCATTTTACCCCTACACGCTCCGGTGCCGTTACGATTTCAGGAAGATCGGGCAATGTGGTGCAGAGTAAGGCGATTCAGGTCGTCTCCGGTCAGGATATTCAGCAGATTACGGTGACGCCGAATCCAATTACGGTTGCCCCAGGACAAGCCTTGACACTCGATATCAAATTGAAGACAAAGAAGGGCGCGACTCTGACAGCAACGCCGCAAAGCGTACAGGTCAGCGTGGATTCTGCTGTAGCCAGCGTCAATGACAAGCTACAGCTGGTGGCCGGAGAGCAGCCTGGCAATGGAACGTTGACGATCTCCTATGATGGTGTAAGCACAAGAGTTCCTTTTGCTGTTGGCCAATTTGAACAGCCGTGGCTCACCTTCGACAACCAGGTAGGCATGTACCATACGGCATTGCCTGTCAGCATCAGCTCTAGCGGAGCCTTTGCTGCCGTTACGGAACCCGTTTTCCGCACGAAGAAGGCTGGCAAGCTGGTGTACAATTTCTCGGGGGCACCGAGCTCGGAAATGCGTATCGCGTATGGTGTGCTAGGAGCAAAACCGGTAATGATTCCTGGCAATCCGATTGGAATCGGAATGTGGGTATATGGAGACAACAGCAGACATTGGCTGCGAGCGGAAGTGATTGATGCGAACGGCAAGCCGGTATACGTCGATCTGGCAAAAGAGATAGACTGGTCCGGCTGGAAACAAGTGAAGGGGTACTTCCCGGGCGGAGTGGCTTATCCTTTGCAGCTGAAGAGCATCTACGTCGTGGATCAGGCAAACGATGGCATTACGCAGGACAAAGGCACGCTCTACTTCGACGAGATGTCGCTGCTCCTGCCAAATCAGGCGGGCAAGCCAAACGGTGCGATCGTCGTACCGGAGATTCCGGGCAGTCTCTCATTGGGCAGCGAGCTCGACGTGAAGTATTCGTTTGCGCGGGCAGCTTCCTCCCTTGACAGCGTTACCATCGATGTAGATTCGATCATCGAGCAGCAACTGCCTGGTTACGTACCGGCAGACTACTCGTTTACCATCAAGCCGAATGGCGATCAACAAAATATGAGTTCGACAGTACCGGCTGAATTGAAGCTCGTGCCGAAGAATTGGCTTGCCGGTAAAGGAATCGGATTGCTGTACGTCAACGAAGTGAACAACACGCTGGATCCGCTTTTGGGCACCCTCAATGCACAAGGGGAATGGGTCTACGAGGTGAATTCCTTCGGTAAATACGTGCCTTATTATCTCGATATGCCAGGTGCGGCGTTCGTCGATATCGCGAACCATCCTGCAAAAGCTGAAATTACCTATATGGCGAACCAGGGTTATGTCAAAGGCTTGACCGCAACGACCTTTGGTCCGGAAGCTTCATTGACCCGCGCACAATTCGTCACGCTGTTGGCGCGTACGTTTGAATGGGAGCTGCCGGCCTCAGCGCAGCTGAAATTCAAAGACAAGATACCAGACTATGCACAGGGAGCGGTACAGGTCGCTGTCGCCAAAGGTCTGGTCAAGGGGTATGCTGACAATACCTTCAAGCCGGATCAGCCAGTGACGCGTGCAGAAGCGGCGGTGATCCTCGATCGCATGATGAATAAAAAAGGAACGGCTAAGTCCGTCTCGGATTCCAAGACTTGGCCATCCTGGGCAGCTTCGTCGATCAACAACGTGGTTGGACTTGGACTGGTTGACCCTGTCGGCGGAAAATTTGACCCGAACAAAGCGACGACACGCGCGGTTTGCGTCGTGGCACTCTACAGAATTCTGCATCAGCAATAATGAACGACCGTAAGTCGGTAGCTAGGCTTCCTTTCACAGTGGAGGAAGCCTGATTTTGCTAACGGAATGTGTGGTGTATTTTCCTTGCAAAGCAGGAGAAAATCGAAAAAGATGGAATCATATGAAAGCGTGAACATCATGTTAGGGTGCGAGGAGTGAAAAACGATGAGTCAAAAGGAAATCGTTATTGCCAGTGCCGTACGTACAGCAATCGGGAGTTTTCAAGGGGCGCTCGCGGGGATTAGTGCTACGCAGCTGGGCGGTATTGTATTAGAAGCAGCATTGGAGCGTGCTGGAGTATCCAAGGACGCTGTAGATGAAGTCATTATGGGCAACGTGCTGCAGGCAGGGCTTGGTCAGAATCCGGCACGTCAGGCTTCCATTCGTGCAGGCTTGGCTCATGAAGTGCCATCGTTGACGATCAATAAGGTATGCGGCTCCGGTTTGAAAGCTGTTCACCTGGCCGTACAAGCAATCGTAAGCGGCGATTCGGATGTCGTTCTGGCTGGCGGTATGGAAAATATGAGTCAGGCGCCTTATCTTATGGAAGGAGCGCGCTCAGGCTATCGTATGGGCGATCAAAAAGTGGTCGACTCCATGATTCGCGATGGTCTCTGGTGTGCGTTCAACGATTACCACATGGGGATTACGGCAGAAAATCTGTGCAGCAAGTATGAGATCGGCCGCGAGGAGCAGGACGAGTTTGCAGCCTGGAGCCAGGAAAAAGCGCAGCAGGCCTTGGCGAGCGGACGCTTCCAGGAAGAGATCGTGCCTGTACCAATTCCCCAACGAAAAGGCGAGCCGGTGCTGTTCCAGGTAGATGAGTTTCCGCGCGCTGGCGTAACGGCTGAGGGACTGGGCAAATTAAAGCCAGCCTTCAAAAAGGATGGCAGCGTAACGGCTGGCAATGCATCGGGTATTAACGATGGTGCAGCAGCTCTTTTGATCATGTCAAAAGAAAAGGCAGATGAGCTAGGTGTAAAACCGCTTGCTCGAATTATTGCCAATGCGAGCGCAGGAGTCGACCCAAGCATCATGGGCTACGGTCCGGTACCAGCAACACAGCGCGTTCTGGATAAAGCGGGCCTTTCCCTCGAGCAGATGGATCTGATCGAAGCCAACGAAGCATTTGCCGTACAGTCCTTGGCAGTAGGCAAAGCGCTAGGCTTGGATCGTGAGAAATTGAACGTCAATGGTGGGGCAATCGCGCTAGGCCATCCAATCGGTGCAAGTGGCGCCAGAATCCTCGTAACGCTCGTTCACGAATTACAAAAGCGTGAAGGGGTAAAATATGGTTTAGCAACCCTGTGTATTGGTGGCGGACAAGGCGTTGCAACAGTTGTCGAAAAGATTTGATTCTAGCATTTGGAGGAATTGTGAACGGTTTGTGTACACAATGAGACCTAGATTGACAAAAGGAATAATTCTTCGTTAATATGGATGAGGGCAAAGGGGCTATTTTCACCTTCCCTCTCCTTATAAATGAAAGGAGAACGTCCTGTGCCAAAAATCGATAATCCTTGGCGAGCCATTACACTGGTCACCTTGATCGGTGGAGACTTGGCCATTTGTGTTGTTGGGGGAGTACTTCTCGGCAAATATCTGGATGGTCTCTTCGCTACCAACCCTTTATTTCTAGTGGTTGGCCTGCTGTTAGGATTGGGTGTGGGCGTTTATAGCGTCTATCGCATAGTTCGGGGCTATCTCTAGGGAGATGGAAGATGCAAACGTTTACCGCGGCTATACGAGCTACATTTCGTTATGCCTTTTTCTGCGTATCGATCGTCTTGATACTGTGGGCACTGTTGCCGGAGTATCGGATTTTCTTGCAAAGCCTTTTGCTCGGAATGAGCGGAAGTCTCATGAATGGTGCAGTGTTGTTTAGCAAAGTCTGGCGAGTAGGTCAGAGTACTATCGATCCTGGCGTGCGGCCGAAAGGAACTGGCATGTTGACGCGCATTTTGGTAGCGGGATTTGCCGTCTTCCTTACGATTCGCTTTCCAGAGACGTTCGTGGTATCGGGCGTTTTGATCGGTCTGTTCCTCTATTTGGTGCTAGGCTCTATTTTTGTGTATCGCTCCTTTAAATAGATTGCATCTGGTTTTCTTATGTACATGCACATTTTTGCAGCAGATTCACGCGGAAGAAAGGGGTGAAATACATGCATTATACGCTGCGATTTGAATGGATGGGAATGGTGTTTGACATACCCACACTCATCATGATGGTGGTAACCACTCTAATCGTGATATGGCTTATCCTGAGACTGACTCGCAACCTGCAGTCAGGTGTTCCTGGCAAAGGGCAAAACTTCTTGGAGTGGATTGTTGACTTCGTAAGAGGGATTGCTGGACAGTTTATGGATACGAAGACGGCTTTCCGTTTTATCGGGTTGGGAGTTGCTTTGATTCTTTACATCCTGATCGGGAACTGGCTGGGTCTAGCAACAAACGTGATGACAGCTCATCACAATACTGCTGATCAGCAAGCAAGTGAAAGTTTTATCAAGCTGATTACGATCTCAGGAACTGAAGAAGCTGAGTTAGCAAAACGGGAGATAGTCATGGAAGAACTGACCTCCCAAGATCCGAACAGTCACGGGGTTGTAGTGGCTTGGTGGAAATCACCGACCGCAGCACCAAGTGTGACGTTTGCACTGGCTTTTGTCGTGCTCTTGTATTCTCATATCATCGGGATTCAGAAGAGTTTTGGAGGATGGGCGAAGCATACACTGCTCAATCCATTACACATTCTTGAAGAGTTCGTCATTAAACCTCTCACGCTTCCACTTCGTTTGTTTGGTAACATCTTTGCGGGTGAGATCTTGATCGCATTCCTGCTTTCCTTGGGAGTTCTCGGATCGATTCCGTTGTTCGTCTGGCTTGGATACTCTGTTTTTGTTGGTGCCGTTCAAGCGTACATCTTTACAACGCTCACAATGGTTTATATTTCCCAGCAGGCAAATGACCAACATTAATGTTCTAGGATATTCCTAATGCTTACACAATACTAAGGAGGTTTTTAAACAATGGAAGGTTTGGCTTTGGCAATTGGTATCGTATTTGGTCTCGCAGCATTCGGTGCTGCAATCGGTAACTCCCTCGTAATTTCTAAAACAATTGATGGCGTTGCTCGTCAACCAGAAGCAAGAAGCAGCCTGATGGGTATCATGTTCCTTGGTTTGGGTCTGGTCGAGGCGGTTCCAATTATCGCAGTAGCTATCGGTTTCATGCTCTACGGTAAGCTGTAATTGGAACAATAAAAGTAAGATAGGCGAGGGCTCGACCTTCGCCTTCCTTTTGTAAAAAAAGTTACGTATGATGTTATCCATTTATTAAGATATTCTCCTGCTACTGAGGAAGGAGTGAAAAGCATGTTAGACTTAGGTGCCGTATCCCTTGAATGGGGTTCGATGCTTACCCAGGCTATCGTATTCTTGATTTTGCTGTGGGTTGTAAACAAGTATGCAATGGGGCCGCTTATGGCCGTTATGGAAAAACGCCGTCAGCATGTTGAGAACGAAATCAGTTCTGCTGAACGAAATCGTCAAGAAGCGGAAGCGCTTCTGGCTGAACAACGCAAGGTTCTGGATGAAGCTCGCTCTGAATCCAAGGCAATCATCGACCGTGCTGTTAAGCAAGCTTCTGATGAAGCTGCCAAAATCGTAGCAGAAGCACAAGCTGCGACAGAAAGCATGAAAGCAGGCGCAAAAGCTGAGCTTGCTCGTGAAGTAGAAAAAGCGAAAGCTGAACTGCGCGGTGAATTGACCAGCATTTCCGTACTCTTGGCTTCCAAGATCATCGAGAAAGAACTGGATGAAGCAGCGCAAAAATCTACCGTTGATAAGTTTCTCGCACAAGTGGGAGATCGCTTATGAGTAGCGCGGTAGGAAAGCGTTACGCTCGTGCCTTGTTTGATGTGGCGAGCGAACGTGGGAAAATCGATCAGGTAGAGGCAGATCTGGGTGCGATCGTGCAAGCTGTAGAGCAAAGCGAAGATCTCTCCAAAATCATCCTCCACCCGCATATTGCGGCGGCTGCCAAGCAATCGCTGGTTGATGACCTGTTCAAAAGCCACGTGGGAGAAGAGACTTTCAACTTCCTGGGCGTCCTGATTGAAAATGGACGCGAATTGCAACTGGTTGATATCTATCGTTCCTTTGTCCAACTGGCAAACAACGCGCGTGGCATTGCAGATGCCGTTGTAACCAGTGCTCAACCACTCAGCTCCGAAGAGCAAGCGGAATTGGCAGAGAAGTTCGGACAAACATTGAATAAAAAGCTGCGTCTGACTGCAGTAGTAGATCCGTCTATTCTGGGTGGGATCATCATCAAGATTGGCGACCGTCTATACGATGGCAGCATGAAGACCAAGCTGGAATCCTTCGCGCAAAAAGCGTAAGGCAGGCAGTACCTCTACTAAGAAGTTGGATGAATGGGGTGAATGAAGTGAGTGCAATCAGACCAGAAGAGATTAGCTCCCTCATCAAAGAGCGGATCGCTAACTTTAAATCTGAAATCGAAGTTGTGGATGTTGGCACAGTCATCCAGGTAGGTGACGGTATTGCCCGCATTCACGGTTTGGAAAAAGCCATGCAAGGGGAGCTTCTCGAGTTCCAAAATGGCGTAATGGGTATGGTACTCAACTTGGAAGAAGATAACGTGGGTGCGGTTATCATGGGGCCTTTCCGTGACATTAAGGAAGGCGACACAGTGAAACGTACAGGTCGCGTTATGGAGGTTCCTGTTGGTGAAGCAATGCTTGGCCGCGTCGTGAACCCATTGGGTCAACCGATCGATGGTCAAGGACCAATCGCGAACGATGGCTTCCGTCCGATCGAAAGCCCAGCTCCTGGTGTAATGGCACGTAAATCCGTACATGAACCACTGCAAACCGGTATCAAAGCGATTGACGCGATGATCCCAGTTGGCCGCGGACAGCGTGAATTGATCATTGGTGACCGTCAAACCGGTAAAACCGCTGTTGCTTTGGACACCATTATCAACCAAAAAGGCCAAAACATGATTTGTATCTACGTGGCGATCGGTCAAAAGCAATCGACTGTTGCTAACATCGTAGAAACCCTGCGTAAAGCAGGCGCTCTGGAATACACAATCGTCGTATCCGCTACAGCTTCTGACCCAGCTCCGATGCTGTACCTGGCTCCTTATACCGGTGTAACCATGGGTGAGTACTTCATGTACAAAGGACAACACGTTCTCTGCGTGTATGATGACCTGTCCAAACAGGCTGCCGCATACCGCGAAATGTCCCTGTTGCTCCGTCGTCCTCCAGGCCGTGAAGCGTACCCTGGTGACGTATTCTACTTGCACTCCCGTTTGTTGGAGCGCGCAGCGAAGCTTTCCGATGATTTGGGTGCCGGATCCATTACGGCTCTGCCATTTATCGAAACACAAGCAGGCGATATCTCCGCATACATTCCGACCAACGTGATTTCCATCACTGACGGTCAGATCTTCCTTGAGACTGACCTCTTCAACGCAGGTCAACGTCCTGCCGTGAACACGGGTCTGTCCGTATCCCGTGTAGGTGGTTCGGCGCAAATTAAAGCCATGAAAAAGGTAGCAGGTCCACTCAAGCTCGAGTTGGCTCAATACCGTGAGTTGGCAGCATTTGCGCAGTTCGGTTCCGACCTGGATAAAGCGACTCAAGCACGTTTGACTCGTGGTGAGCGCTTGATGGAAATCATGAAGCAAGGTCAATTCGAACCAATGCCAGTCGAGAAGCAAGTAGCTTCTATTTATACAGCAACAAGAGGTTTCCTCGACGATATTCCAGTTGCAGACGTTGGCCGCTTTGAGAAAGAGCTTCTGTCTTACCTGGAATCCAACGCACCACAATTGTTGGAGCATATCCGTACGACAAAAGATCTTCCAGATGAAAAAGAATTTAACGCGGCGATCGAACAGTTCAAAAAGGGCTTTTCGGTAACGCGCTAATTATTCACGGTTCGACATCAGATGCATGCCGGGCGGTATCGCTCGGGCATGCGTTCTCAAGGTGGTGAAAACGAGTGGCTAAAGGAATTCGCGAGATTCGACGCAGTATTAAAAGTACAAAAAATACGCGCCAGATCACCAAAGCGATGAAAATGGTGGCGGCTGCCAAGCTTCGCCGCAATCAGGAGCGAGCTGAAGCAGCGCGTCCCTATGCTGATAAAATTCAGGAAGTGATCGCAAGCATTGCGAGCGGTACGTCTGGCTCCAAGCATCCGATGCTGCAGTCGCGTCCAGTGAAAAAGACTGGTTACATCGTCATTACATCTGACCGTGGACTTGCTGGCGGTTACAATGCCAATATGCTTCGAGCAGTCGTGAACACCATTGCTGAAAAGCATAAGTCCAAGGATGAGTATGGGATCTTTGTAATCGGACGAAAAGGTCGTGACTTTTTCACCAAGCGCGGCTACCCTGTTCTGGAAGAGATTACTGGCCTGAAAGACAACCCGTCCTTTGCGGATATCAAAAAAGTCGCAGGAAACGCCGTACAATATTTTTCTGATGAAAAGATTGATGAGCTGTACCTGTGCTACAACAAGTTCCAAAGTGCGATTACGCAGATCCCGACCGTAAAACGCTTGCTGCCGTTGGAAGCCCCTGAAGGCAACACGGAGCGCAAGATGGATTACGAGTATGAGCCGTCCTCGGAGGAAGTACTGAGCGTCTTGCTGCCGAAGTATGCGGAAACACTGGTGTACAGCGCCTTGCTTGAAGCGAAGGCGTCCGAAGAAGGTTCCCGTATGACTGCTATGGGCAACGCGACAGACAACGCAACAGACATGATTAATCGATACACGTTGCAGTACAACCGTGCCCGTCAGGCAGCCATTACACAAGAAATTTCCGAGATCGTCGCAGGTGCCAACGCACAGGCGTAATGGCAGCGAATAGCTCCCAATTTAGCTTTACAGGAGGGAAAAAGTAACATGGCGAATGGACGCGTGGTTCAGGTAATGGGTCCGGTTGTTGACATCGAGTTCGACCGCGGACACCTACCTGCCATTTACAATGCGATCAAAATTCAGCATAAAGCACAAAGCGCTGGAGAGCGCGACATCGATTTGACCGTCGAGGTTGCGACTCACCTGGGTGACAACATGGTTCGTACCGTAGCGATGTCTTCCACCGATGGTTTGGTTCGCGGTATGGAAGCGGTTGATACTGGTGCATCTATCTCCGTTCCAGTAGGTGCTGTTACCCTCGGACGCGTATTTAACGTACTGGGTGAACCAATCGACCTGCAGGAATTGGGTAACGTAGAGCGTCGTGACCCTATTCACCGCAAAGCCCCTGAATTCGTAGACCAAGCGACAACGGTTGAGATCCTGGAAACAGGTATCAAAGTTATTGACTTGCTCGCTCCGTATATCAAGGGTGGTAAGATTGGTCTGTTCGGTGGTGCGGGTGTAGGTAAAACCGTTACCATTCAAGAGCTGATCAACAACATCGCGCAAGAGCACGGCGGTATCTCCGTATTTGCCGGTGTAGGTGAGCGTACCCGTGAAGGGAACGACTTGTACCATGAGATGAAAGACGCAGGCGTTCTGCCGAAAACCGCGATGGTATTCGGTCAAATGAACGAACCACCTGGTGCTCGTCTTCGTGTAGCATTGACTGGTCTGACTATGGCGGAATACTTCCGTGATGAAGAAGGCCGTGACGTGTTGCTGTTTATCGATAACATTTTCCGCTTTACTCAAGCGGGTTCTGAAGTATCCGCTCTCTTGGGCCGTATGCCATCTGCGGTAGGTTACCAACCAACCCTGGCTACTGAGATGGGTCAATTGCAAGAGCGTATTACTTCCACGAAAAAAGGTTCCGTAACGTCCATTCAAGCGATCTACGTACCAGCGGATGACTATACTGACCCGGCTCCCGCTACTACGTTTGCTCACTTGGACGCGACAACCAACCTGGAGCGTTCCATCGCTGAGTTGGGGATCTTCCCTGCGGTTGACCCACTCGCGTCTACTTCCCGTGCTCTGTCTCCAGACGTTGTAGGTCAAGAACACTACGACGTAGCACGTGGCGTGCAAAAAATCCTGCAACGCTACAAAGAGTTGCAAGATATCATCGCGATTCTCGGTATGGACGAGTTGAGCGACGAGGACAAACAAGTCGTTGGACGCGCTCGCCGCATTCAACGTTTCCTGTCCCAGTCCTTCCACGTTGCCGAACAATTTACCGGTAACCCAGGACAATACGTGCCTCTGAAAGAAACCGTTCGCAGCTTCAAGGAAATCCTTGAAGGCAAGCACGATCATCTGCCAGAGAGCGCATTCCTCTATGTAGGAACGATTGAAGAAGCGGTTGAAAAAGCGAAGTCTATGGCGTAAGACACCCTGGAAAGGGGAGACCAGTAAGTGAGTAAGATGACAGTTGAAGTCGTAACTCCTGAACGGGTTGTCTACAGTGGTCAAGCCTCAATGGTCATTGCCCGCGGCGTTCAAGGGGATCTCGGTATCTTGCCTAAACATATGCCGATGGTTACCCCGTTGAAAATAGCGCCTGTTCAAATCAAGGTAGAAGGCGATCAAGTAGTGCGGATGGCTGTAAGCGGCGGCTTCATGGAAGTGCGTGGCGACAAAGTAACCATCCTCGCTGAAACAGCTGAAATGCCAGGAGATATTGACGTTGAGCGCGCGAAGGCATCCAAAGGTCGTGCCGAAAAGCGCTTGTCCGAGAAGTATCCTGAGCTCGATGTTCAGCGTGCTGAACGTTCACTGCAACGTGCTCTTGCACGTATTGATGTGACGAAGTAATCAGGTATCCCCGCACCCTTTGTGGTTGCGGGGATTTTTCGTTTAGAGGACGCAAATTACCGTGTAATTCAGGTACCATGCATGAGCAGACCTTCTTTGCGGGCATGATATTTGAAGTTGGTAATTCCTCGGTATTTTTGTGTATAATAGACCTAATGCCCTGCCAATTAACATTTTTTTCATTTGGGACGTACTGTATTGGCGAATGGGAATAAAGGAGAGTGTAAGTGATGCAAACGATTCGCGATATTCGTCAAAACAATAATGGGATTGTCATTCCAAGTGGCTTTACGGCAAACGGCTGGTCCAACGTATTGCCCCATGAAATGAACGTCCTGTTTCAAGCTCTCTGCTTTGTTGTCACTAAATTCGAGACGAAAGCAGAAATGGAAAAGGAACTAAACGAATTCAAGGGACTTCAAGGAACCTTTGCTCCGCCAACACCTGACATGTTCAAGTCTGAGAGTGACTATGAAGGCTATGTGAAGCTGTTGAACAAGCACAAGGCATTCTTTAGCCGTTCCAACTACGAATATCCAAGCTCCCGAGAAGAAGCCGTCCAGCTCTTTTCCAAATGGGGCTTGTTGATTGACAAGCAAGATGTTTGGGATATCCCAGTACAGCCCTTCCCAGATGTCATCAATCTGTTTGAGCTGACAGAGGCGGAGCAATTGGCGCTGTCCTATGTCAAGCTGGAAGCATTGGTGCATCCTATGTTCAGCAAGCTGATCATGCAACTGCATGAACATGATGAGAACACCTTCAACTTGTCTAAAGATGAGCTGAAAGAGATGTTGAATACGAACGACGAGATGTTGTCCGAAGTATTGATCAAGCTGACACCATATTTGGAAGAGGCTATTGATAATATGCTTGAGATTCCAGACGATGAGAAAATGAAATTTACAGTCGTGTGGGAACGCGTATACGAAGACTTCCTGGGTCAGCAGTTTGGTAATAACGTTCAATAATGCGTTTGGCCAAGCCTTTACAGAGCCACACTTAGAATATGCATGAACGTTTGGAAAAACTTAGGGAAATTTTCTCTGAGTTTTTTCCTTTATATACCTGAGGTGGAAGGCTTTCGTTAGACACTCTCTGGCGGATTTGCTATAATGATAAAGGTATTTTTTTCTAGCAGTATCAGAATGCGTAAGGAAAGATCGAAAGGAGAACCACATCTTTAAAAGGCAGAAAAAACAGTTTTTTACCATGAGGGACAGAAGGGAACGTGGGTAATGGACATCTATACCAACAATTACGTCATTGTCGCCATTTTTTTGATTCTTGGTGTGTTGTTGCCCGTGGCTACTGTTAGCTTTGTTGGCCCGTTGTTGCGTCCGAAAAAACCGACTGCAGAAAAACAAACGACTTATGAAAGCGGTAACATTCCAGTTGGTGACAGTTGGGTTCGCTTCAATGTAAAGTATTACATCTTTGCCTTGATGTTTGTGATTTTTGATGTAGAGACGCTCTTTCTATACCCGTGGGCTGTTGCTTACAAAGAACTTGGTCTTTTTGCACTGGTAGAAATGGCGATCTTTATCACCTTGCTAGTCGTTGGATTGATTTACGCATGGAGAAAGAAGGTGCTGGAATGGAACTAGACCTGACGAGCATTGCGCCTGAACTGCAAGAAGAATTGGATAGGAACGTCATGTTTACAACACTGGAAACGGTAAAGGGTTGGGTGCGAAGCAATTCGCTCTGGCCTTTAACTTTTGGTTTGGCCTGTTGTGCGATTGAGATGATGGGTGCAGGTGGGGCGCGTTATGACCTGGACCGTTTTGGTGTGATTTTTCGCGCCTCGCCGAGACAATCCGACGTGATGATCGTAGCGGGTACGGTAACCAAAAAAATGGCACCGTTGCTGCGCCGATTGTACGATCAAATGCCTGAGCCGAAATGGGTCATTGCGATGGGCTCCTGTGCGACAGCCGGTGGTCCGTACGTAAAATCCTACAGCGTGGTCAAAGGTGTTGACCAGATTGTTCCGGTGGATGTATATATACCGGGTTGTCCACCTAATCCTGCAGCGTTGATCTATGGGATTAACAAGCTACAAGAAAAGATTCGCTATGAGGCGAAGACTGGGAAGCAGGTGACCAGTCGATGACGGAAGAGAATCGCAAACCGACGCCGGAGGAAAAAGCAAAAGCAGCCGCTGAGGCAATGGCCAAGGCAAGAGCGGCGAAGGAAGCGAAGGAAGCCGCCGCTCAAGCAGAAGCGAGTACTCCTGCTTCTGAATCCGCACCAGCGAGCAAGCCAGTCTCGGAAATGACGCCGGAAGAAAAGGCAGCCGCGAAAAAAGCGGCAGCCGCAGAAGCGCTCGCAAAAGCCAAGGCGGCGAAGGAAGCGGCAGAGCAAGGCGAAGAGGCAGGTAGTGACGCTGACGCAAAGGCAAAAGCTGCGGCAGCAGCGAAAGCCAAGGCAGCCGCTGCGGCAGCAGCGAAAGCAAAAGCGGCCCGTGAAGCAGCTGGTCAAGGTGGCGACGAGGGCGGAGACGATGCCAAGGCGAAAGCAGCGGCCGCTGCCAAAGCAAAAGCTGCAGCGGCAGCGGCGGCAAAAGCGAAAGCTGCCCAAGCATCTGGAGAAGCAGGTGGAGAAGAAGAAACTCCAAAAGCTCCTTCCAAAAATCAGCCTTATCTCGACAAGTATGTGGCTTGTCTGACAGAAGCGTTTGGCGCTGATGTACTGGAGGCCTCCTATATTAATGAATTGAGTAAAGAGGTTCCGACTTTGGTGATTCAAAATGAGCGGTGGCACGACGTCGCGACTTTTCTTAAAAGTGACGAACAGCTCGCCTTTGATTACCTGTCGGATTTGCATGGAGTCGATTACGAAGATCGATTAGAAGTCTATTACCATTTCTATTCTTATAAAAATCAGCAAAGCGTTGCCGTAAAAGTCAAAACAGGACGAGAACAGGCAAGCGTGGCATCCGTGATGGATTTGTGGCAGGGGGCCAACTGGAACGAACGGGAAACTTTCGACTTGCTCGGGATTCATTTCCCGGGACATAGCGATTTGCGTCGGATTTTGCTGCCGGATGATTGGGTAGGATATCCGCTGCGCAAGGATTACGTGCAATACGACGAGGAGGTGTAGCAGATGAACCAGAACATCCTCACGACACATGTAGAGACCTCTTCTGATACAGGTATTCGAACCGAAGAGATGCTCTTGAACGTCGGCCCTCAGCATCCCAGCACGCACGGCGTTTTTCGTTTGGTAGTGAAAATCGACGGGGAAACGATTAAGGAAGCCATTCCTGTCATGGGTTACCTTCACCGTGGGACGGAAAAGCTGGCGGAGAACCTGACGTACACACAGATTATTCCGTATACCGACCGGATGGACTACGTATCAGGCATGACGAACAACTATGTATTATGCCATGCCGTAGAGACGATGATGGGTTTGGAAATTCCGGAGCGTGCCCAGTTTCTTCGATTGATCGCGATGGAATTGAATCGCGTAGCCAGCCATCTGGTCTGGTGGGGAACGTTTTTGCTGGACCTTGGAGCAATGGGCCCCTTTCTCTATGCGTTCCGCGATCGGGAAAAAATCCTGGATTTGTTCAATGAGCTGTGCGGTGCCCGCATGACGTTCAACTACATGCGCATCGGTGGCGTCAAATGGGATGCCCCTCCAGGCTGGATCGAGAAAACAAAGGAATTTGTTCAATACATGAAGAAGGAATTGGACAGTTACCACCAGCTCGTGACGGGCAATGAAATCTTCCTTAGCCGGATTGAAGGAATCGGCAAGTTTGATGAGAAAACCGCACTTGATTATTCTCTGTCTGGCGTCATGCTTCGCTCTACAGGGGTCAATTGGGATCTGCGCAAGAACGAGCCCTACTGCATCTATGACCGCTTTGAGTTTGATGTTCCGACAGGGACGGGTGGAGATTGTACGACTCGCTACCATCTGAGAATGGCTGAAGTTGTACAGTCATTGCGAATATTGGAACAGGCACTGGAACAGTTCCCTAGCGAAGGGGAAGTGCTTGGAAAAGTACCACGTGTCATTCGTCCTCCTGCTGGTGAGGCCTATGTGAGGATTGAGTCGCCACGTGGGGAGATCGGGTGCTACATTTCCAGTACCGGTAAAGATAAGCCTTGGAGATTGAAATTCAGGCGTCCATCGTTTACCAATCTACAGATCCTGCCCAAATTATTGGAGGGACAAAGCATTTCCAACATGATTGCGATTCTGGGTAGCATCGACATCGTGCTCGGGGAGGTCGACTGTTAATGAGCGAGCTTTTACAGCAGGCACCTTCATTGGGAAATACACTCTGGTTTGTCTTGGCGGCAGTCGTACTGCTGGCTGTATTGCTGGGCTTCGTCACCTATGCGATTTATTTTGAACGAAAAGTAATCGGCTGGATGCAGCTGCGCATCGGTCCCAACCGAGTCGGTCCATTGGGACTTTTGCAAACCGTAGCGGATGTAACCAAGCTGCTGATCAAAGAAGATACGCGACCAAAGAATGCGGATAGAGCCCTCTTTACTCTAGCTCCAATCCTGGCGTATGCTCCTGCATTCGGTGTGCTTGCCGTCATGCCTTTTACAGAGAGCATTCAGTTCGCGGATCTGGGTATTGGACTTCTCTACTACATTGCTTTATCCGGAATTACTGTATTGGGCGTGATTACGGCAGGCTGGGCCTCCAACAACAAATATTCGCTGATTGGTGGTCTTCGCTCCGCTGCTCAGATGATCAGCTACGAAGTGCCGTTGGTCATGTCTGTCGTAGGGGTCGTGTTGCTGACAGGCAGCATGAACCTCAGAGAGATCGTAGAAGCGCAGCGGGATATGTGGAATATCATTCCGCAATTTCTCGGGTTTGTCGTCTTTATTATCGCGGCACAAGCTGAGCTGAACCGTACGCCATTTGACCTGCCGGAAGCAGAGTCAGAGCTGGTATCCGGTTATCACGTCGAGTACTCCGGTTTTCGCTTTGCGATGTTCATGCTGGCGGAATACGTCTACATGTTCGGTATGGCGACGTTGATCACGGTTCTGTTCCTGGGTGGCTGGTTGCCAATCATTCCGCAATTAGACTTTATCCCGGGAATCATCTGGTTTATATTAAAGTTTTCTGCCTATGTGTTCTTCCAGTTTTGGTTGCGTGCCACGATGCCGCGGATGCGCGTGGATCAGTTGATGTCATTTGCCTGGAAAGTGCTTTTGCCAGTGGCGTTGTTCAATATTTTGCTTACTGCCGTGGTAGTTTCCTATCAAAGTGGCATGTTCTAAGCGAAAGCATGATCCGTCCATGCTTTATTGCAGGGCTTCGCTGAAAGGCTTGGCGCAGTCAAGTTCTCTAATCCTGAGGGGTGACATACATGCTAGGATTGGCCAAAGGCCTGGGGTATACCTTTAAAAAGTTGACTGAGAAAAAAGTGACCCATTTCTATCCCGATGTACCCTTTCCCATGCCGCCGCGCTTTCGTGGCATCCAGCACTTTTCCCCGGAAAAATGCATCGTCTGCAACCAGTGCGCACGCGTTTGTCCGACCGAGTGCATCCAGTTGACAGGAAAGCCTCATCCGGACCCGGAGAAGAAAGGGAAAATCATCGACACCTACGATATTAATTTCGAGATCTGTATCCTGTGCGATCTTTGTACAGAGGTTTGTCCGACAGAAGCGATTGTCATGACCAACAACTTTGAATTGGCCGTTTATAGCAGAGACGAGTTGTACAAGGATCTCAAATGGCTGGACGACAACAATACCAACGTCAGGGAGGAGAACTAAATGAGCGGCGAATTTATAGCCTTTTTCATCCTTTCTCTCCTGACCATTGGTGGAGCCGTATTTATGATCAGCTTTACCCGCGTTGTGCATATGGTCATTTCACTGGGCGTTACCTTTATCAGCATTGCCGGTCTTTTCGTGCTACTCGGTGCTGAGTTTGTCGGGGTCTCCCAAATTCTCGTATACTCAGGTGCCATTTCCATTCTGATGTTGTTCGGAATCATGTTGACCAAGCATGACGCCAAGGACGAGGGAGCAGGGCCATCTTGGAAAAACCGTTTTGCACTCGTGTTCGTGGCGATTGTATTTGGGCTCATTTTCTGGGGAATCCAAAATACGCCTTGGGCGGAACCGACCCAGCCAGTGCCATCGGCTGTCAGCAATGCCAAAGAGATTGGTATTGAGGTGTTCACCAAATACGTGATTCCGTTCGAGCTGCTTTCCGTCCTGTTGCTAGTTTCCCTGGTAGGGGCAATCATCATGGCAAAGAAGGAGGAGGATAAACCATGACAGTGAGCATTTCCTCCTATTTGATGGTCGCGTTGATCCTGTTCTGTGTTGGGTTGTACGGAGCACTGACGAAGCGGAATGCTGTGGTTGTGCTGATTTCCATTGAGTTGATGCTAAACGCGGTGAACATCAATCTGGTGGCGTTCTCCAAGTTTGGTTTGCATCCTGGTGTTGCAGGGCAAATATTTACTTTGTTTACCATGACGGTAGCGGCCGCTGAGGTAGCGGTAGGATTGGCGATCCTGATTGCCTTGTACCGAAACAAAGCGACGGTCAATGTAGACGAGATGGATCAGATGAAACGATAAGATGGAAACCTGATAAGGAGGACAAAGATGGATACTCTATTTGCTTACGCCTGGCTCATCCCTCTGTTTCCGCTTCTTGCTTTCATCGTGATCGTTTCGTTTGGTCGCCAGTTGAAAGAAGGAGCTGCCTTGGTTGGGATCGTGCTGACCGGGATCTCTTTTGGGCTAGCGCTGCTTACCTTTTGGGAGAGATTCCAGGATGGAGCGGCAAATTATAAATTTAACGTGAACTGGTTGCAGGTCGGAGATATTGTGATCAGCATGGGTTTCGAAGTCAATCAGCTGAACGCGATGATGCTGGTAATCGTGACCCTCGTAAGCCTCTTGGTACAGATCTACTCCAAAGGCTACATGCACGGAGATGAGCGTTTTCCGGTGTTTTATCAGTATCTGGCGCTGTTTACCTTTTCCATGCTGGGTCTTGTGCTCTCTCCGAACCTGCTGCAGGTGTATATTTTCTGGGAATTGGTCGGGGTCTGTTCGTTCCTCTTGGTGGGTTACTACTACTTCAAGAACGAAGCGAAAGCAGCAGCCAAAAAAGCGTTTATTGTTACACGGATCGGGGATCTGGGTCTGTTTATCGCCATCTGTCTGTTGTTCTGGTGGACAGGAAGCTTTGAATATACGCAAATCTTTGACAGTGTTGCGCTAGGCAAACTGGACCCGTGGATGATTACTTTGGCGGCTATCCTGATTTTTGTGGGAGCGGTTGGAAAATCCGGTCAGTTTCCGCTGCATACCTGGCTTCCTGATGCGATGGAAGGTCCGACACCTGTATCGGCCTTGATTCACGCGGCGACGATGGTTGCAGCAGGGGTTTATCTGGTAGCAGCTACCTTTCCTTTGTTTATCGCATCGGATACAGCGTTGAACGTAGTGGCGTACGTAGGCGGCTTCACAGCTATTTTTGCGGCGTCGATTGGTCTCACCCAGACCGATATCAAGCGAGTGCTCGCATACTCTACAGTGAGTCAACTCGGGTACATGATGATGGCTCTCGGTGTAGCAGGAGCGGCAGGTTACGTAGCAGGTTCTTTCCATTTGATGACCCACGCCTTTTTCAAAGCCCTTCTCTTCCTGGGAGCGGGCAGCGTCATTCACGCTGTACATACGCAAAATGTATTTGAAATGGGTGGCATTTGGAAGAAAATGCCGATTACCGCATTAACCTTTTTAATTGGCTGTCTGGCTATCGCGGGGATATTCCCGTTCGCTGGATTCTGGTCGAAAGAGGCGATTATCGGCGCTGTTTATGGGGCGCATCGATTTGACCTGCTGATTATCGCTCTGGTCGCAGCGTTCTTCACGGCTTTCTACATGTTCCGTTTGTTCTTCCTGACCTTCGCGGGAAAACCACGGGGAAAACACGTACCGCATGAATCTCCTGCAGTCATGACAGGTCCACTCTTGATCCTCGCGCTTTTGGCGATTGTGGCAGGCTTCATCAATACTCCATATGGACCGTATTTGTCTGATTGGCTGCTCGCTTCCGATACAGGAACGGCAATCAGCCAGGTTTTTGGAGACGAAGTGGCGCATGCGGCATCATGGCTGCAAGTTGTGGCTTTGCTGATATCGATCGCGGGAATCGTGCTCGCCTATCTGATGTACGGCAAGAAGAAAATCCCTTCCGATACCATCCCGGAGACGCTCCCATGGCTTTATCAGCTCTCCTACCGCAAGTATTACGTGGATGAGCTTTATCATGCAGTGATCGTTCGGCCGCTTGGGTGGATCGGTGTAGTGTTGAATGGCTTTGATAAGTATGTCATCGACGGTTTGGTTGGACTCACAGCCAAAATCGCGACTGGCATCGCTGCGCTTCACACGAAAGCACAAAATGGACAGATTCAATCGTATGGAGCGATGGTGTTGTTTGGTCTGTTGTTGTTGATCATCGCCATCAGCTTGACGGCACAAGGGGGTGGACGCTTTGGATCTGGTCAATAGCATCCTCTTGTCGGTGCTGGTATTCTCGCCCGTTCTGGCGATCTTGATCATGGCTTTCATCCCTCAACACCAGGGTGGGGTCATCAAAAAAGTGGGAGTCCTTGGTACGTTGCTTCCGCTTCTGTTGTCTCTATATTTGTTTGCTTCCTTTCATTACGGGTCATCCAATCTGCAGTTTGTCGAGAAATACGATTGGATTTCGATTCCCATCTCATTTGATCAGGCAGGTAATCCCTACGGGTTGGAAATTAACTACGAACTGGGTGTTGACGGGGTTTCCATGCCGCTGCTCGTTCTGACTGCTATTATCGCTACGCTGGCGGCAGTCGCTTCCTGGCAGATCAAGAAGAGGCTGAAAGAGTTTTTTATCCTGTTTCATGTGTTGCTAATCGGAATGTTGGGCGTTTTTGCAGCAGATAACCTGTTCCTGTTCTTTATCTTTTTTGAAATGACGCTAGTGCCGATGTTTTTCCTCGTCGGAATCTGGGGTTATGGTGAACGGGAGAAGGCAGCAAACAAATTCTTGCTGTACAACGGGATTGGCTCTGGAATCATGCTGATTGCGTTCATTGTTCTCTATCTTCTCTTGCAGACGATGAACATGGATCAGATTTCAAATGCATTGACGACGGCGGGTCATCCGGTCGCATCAGCGATCACTCCTGAACTCCGATTTGGCCTGTTCCTGGCTTTGTTCATCGCATTTGCCATCAAGCTTCCGGTATTTCCGTTCCATACCTGGATGCTAAAAGTACACGTTCAGGCACCTCCGTCTATCGTGATGATTCACTCCGGCATTTTGCTGAAGATGGGGGCTTACGGGGTCCTGCGGATGGGGATTGGATTTTTCCCTGAGCAGGCATACCAGTTCGCTACCTGGTTGGCCGTGCTTGGCATCATCAACATTCTGTACGGCGCGGTACTCGCATATGTGCAAAAGGATTTGAAAATGGTTCTGGCCTATTCCAGTATCAGTCACATGGGAATTGTCCTGCTCGGATTTGCGGCGATGAATACCATCGGCTTTCAAGGGGCCATGTTCCAGATCGTATCGCACGGCTTTATCTCTGCACTGCTCTTCTTCCTGATCGGCGTGATTTGGGATCGTACCCAAACCTCGATGATCGACGAGCTGGGGGGATTGGCCAAATCCATGCCATTTGTCAGTGGAATCTTGCTGGCAGGAGGGATGGCGTCCCTCGGATTGCCGGGGATGTCTGGATTCATCAGCGAGTTCTTCGCCTTCCTGGGATTGTTCGGCAAACTTCCAGTCATGGCAGTCGTCGGCGCACTCGGTATCGTACTGACGGCAGTATACTTGCTGCGTGCCATATTGCGTACTACATTCGGCCCAACACCTGACCGTTTTAATCGTCTCGCGGATGCTCAACCAATGGAAGTGATCCCGATGGTTGTCCTCCTCGGCTTCATCATCCTGATCGGGGTGTATCCTGCCATTTTGGGAAATCCGCTGCAGCAGACCTTGAAAACAATCGTACCCATCGTGACGGGAATAGGAGGGTAAGCCATGGAAGTAAAAGACATCTTCTCATATGACTGGAGCTACCTTCTGCCCGAATTTATCATTCTAGGCTTTGCTACAGGGCTATCACTTCTCGATCTGTTCGCCGGAAAGCGATTGGGTAAACAAGCGATCGGACTGCTTTCCCTGGTGGGGGTGCTGCTGGCAACGACATTTGTTTTCGTCAACATGACGACGCTTGATCAGCCATACAGCTACATGGCGGACATGATTCGTATCGATGACTACGGCAATGCTTTCAAACTGCTCTTCCTGGGCGGGACTGCATTCACGATCCTGATCTCCCTCTCCTATTTAAATCAGGGAGAGGTGGCACATAGGGGAGAATATTACTACCTGTTGCTCAGCGGTTTGCTTGGTGCGATGGTCATGGCCTCCTCGGCGGACCTGATCACGATGTTTGTCGGGCTGGAGCTGCTGTCGCTGTCATCGTATGTGCTGGTTGGCATGCGGAAAAAGTCTCTCCATTCCAACGAGTCGGCATTTAAATACGTCGTTTCCGGCTCGATTGCCACCGCAGTGACCTTGTTTGGGATGTCGTATGTGTACGGCTTGACGGGAACCACCAACATCTACGAAATTTCGCAGCGTCTCGCGGAAGCGGGGATGATGGGCTACCAGTTTATCATCTATATGGCGTTTGCATTTCTAGCGGTTGGCCTTGCCTTTAAAATCTCTGCGGCACCCAACCATATGTGGGCACCGGACGTCTACCAGGGAGCTCCGACCCCGGTGACAGCTTTCCTGGCAGTTGTCTCGAAAGCAGCTGGATTTTCCCTCGTATTCCGATTGCTGCTGATTAGTTTTCTGCAAGTGCCAAGTGCTGAAGGACCTTTCTTTTTCGTACAGGGCAGCTTGTATCTGGGACTCATAGCAGCAGCGTCGATGATCATCGGAAATACGATGGCCCTCAAACAGACCAACGTCAAGCGGATGATGGCGTATTCGGGTATCGCACAGGCAGGTTATTTGCTGGTACCGTTCTCACCGCCGACGACTCTGTTTTTCAGTGAAGTGATCTTCTATCTATTCGGTTATTTGCTCGTGAGCTTTGGTGCGTTTGCCGTGATCATGGTGGTGGCCAAAGAACAACAGACGGAAGACCTGAAAGGATTTGCCGGCTTGTACCATCGCTCTCCTGTCATGGCGATCTCGATGACGATTTTCCTCCTTTCCTTGGCGGGGATTCCCATCTCGGTCGGCTTCTTCGGGAAATTCTATCTGTTCATGGGGGCGCTGGCCCAAGAGAACTACTGGCTGTCGGGTGTCATGATCGTGACCAGCGTCGTTTCCTATTACTATTACTTCGGGATTATCCGGCAGATGTACATGCGCTCAGGAGAGAGCGAAGCACCGTTGGCCGTACCAAGAGGAATCTGGCTACTTGTATTGCTGCTCGCGATCGCGACCGTGTTCTTCGGTGTCTTCCCGGGACTCGTGACCGATTATATCCAAGTAAACTTTAACCCGTCGTTCGACTTTGGAAATATGCTGCCTTCTTGAGCACAATGAAACTCGAAACAGACCCGTACTTCATGTACAATAAAAGGGATGGTCAACCAATGACCGTCCCTTTTTTCCGTATAAATATGTTAAATCTGTTAAAACCGCTTATATATCGCGGAGAACCCGAATTTCTGTACCATCAGACTCTTGGCAAAGGTAAGATGGCTCATGTATTTTCAATAGAGGAGGAACGGATTGTGCCGAGTGAAATATATGGCTTCTTAAGTATCATCCTGTCCATCGTCTTTATTGGATTAAGCTGGTGGACCCTTCAGGCTGTAAGGTTTGAAAAACTCCTAAAAAAACCGAACAGCGCACAAGCCAAGCTGCTGCAAATCTTTTTGTCTATTGTAATTGGCTATGAGTTGTCCCGCTTCTTCAGCGATTATCTGGGTTGGTCGCTGATCATCGGAAATCTGTTCTCCTAATTCTCTCACGTGTAATCTGAATTTATTGGTATATCCACCCAATTTCATGTGCAAACTGAGAAGTACAAAGAGCTACATGAATGGGAGAGAGAAGAAATGAAAATGTGGTCAGGTTTGTTGTCTCTAGCGATGCTAATCGTTTTGGGGATCGTCTATTGGGTACCGGCACAAGCGAAGGAAATTCCCGATGTGGCAATTGCTGCGCGGTTGCTTGCGGTAATCGAAGAGACGGGAGCTACCGGACTACAGGTTCAGATGCGCGGCCGCACATCGCTTGGACAGGTAGAAAGTCCTGCGGAGCTTGAAAAGTTGGCAAACAGTTGGGCAACAGAACTCGCAATTCCGGTTACCAGCTTCGTTTTTTCTCAAGAGAATCACATCGTCTCTCACACGGCAGAAATCATCCAGGATGGCGTACAGGTACGTTTTGAAATAACAGGAGTTTCCATAAATGGTGCATTTGATACATATCTAGTGTTGGAACTAACCGGAAGCCGTGAATCACTACCATATATTGAATCTACGCAGGATAACTTTGTAAAATCCTTGTCAAAAGCCGACTTTATTCCGCAAATTAGCACTTGTATTCGCGGAATGTACAATGTTAAGATGAGTGTTGATCAACAGGAGGGTAAAATATTGTCGATTTTTCAGGCCCTCCAAGCCAAAGAACGAGAACGTTTAGCAGATGAAACTGTAGTCAGTATTTCCGGCTACACGAAGCTGTGGAAGCCGTTCATTTCGCTAAACGGGGACAAGATGAACCTACAGGTGGCAACGCATCGAGACAGTCATGCAGGAACGCAGATCACCGTAGGCACACCAATCATCACAGTGGAATATTAGCACGCGGAGGGGTACACATTGGATAAAATGATTGTCCGCGGTGGTAAGGCATTGGTAGGAAACGTCAAGGTTTCCGGAGCCAAAAATGCCGTACTCCCTATCATTGCAGCATCTATCCTGGCAGAAGAAGGGACAAGCATCATTTCGGATGTTCCAGCCCTTGACGACGTTAGGACGATATGCGACCTCTTGAAATCGATGGGAATCTCCCTTACATATGATCATGAAGTGCTGACAATCGACGCTTCCTCTTTGTCGAGCGTTGAGGCATCCTATGAACTTGTTCGCAAAATGCGGGCGTCCTTCTTGGTAATGGGACCGCTTTTAGCGAGAAAGGGACGGGCACGTGTCGCTCTTCCAGGTGGTTGCGCCATTGGGACGCGACCAATCGATCAGCACCTCAAAGGCTTTGAGGCGATGGGAGCAAAAATCGATATCGGACAAGGATTTATTGATGCGAGCGTGGAGGGCAGATTGAAAGGTGCGAAAATTTACCTGGATATCGCCAGTGTAGGAGCAACCGAAAACATCATGATGGCCGCTGCTTTGGCAGAAGGCACGACCGTGATTGAAAATGCCGCAGAAGAACCTGAAATCGTGGATTTGGCCAACTATCTCAACCGAATGGGAGCAAAAATCCGCGGTGCTGGTACTGGTTCGATTCGGATCGAAGGCGTTGAAACCATGAAGGGCTGCACACATTGTGTGATTCCTGACCGGATTGAAGCAGGTACGTTTATGGTAGCTGCTGCTATTACGGGTGGCGATGTGTTTGTAGAAGGTGCGATCTGCGACCATCTGAAGTCTGTTACAGCCAAGCTGAGAGAGATGGGCGTAGAAGTAGACGAACAGGAAAACGGCATTCGCGTGACGCGCAAGGGCAAGCTGAAGGCTGTTGACTTGAAGACCTTGCCATACCCTGGTTTCCCTACCGATATGCAGTCACAAATGATGGCTTTGTTGCTCGTTTCCGAGGGTACAAGCATTGTGACAGAGACGGTTTTTGAAAATCGCTTCATGCATGTCGAGGAGTTCCGTCGGATGAACGCCAATATCAAGATTGAGGGACGCAGCGCCATCGTCGAGGGTGGAGCCAAGCTGACTGGCAGCAAGGTAGCCGCTACAGATTTGCGCGCAGGTGCAGCTCTGGTCTTGGCCGGATTGGTATCTGAAGGCGATACGGAAGTTACAGCCTTGCATCACATCGACCGAGGCTACGTCAACTTTGCGGAAAAACTTCAAGCGTTGGGCGCAGACGTGGAGCGCTACATTCATCAAGAGCAGCAGGAAGCTGCAGCTCCGGAAGCGATTAAGATCAATTTTTCACCCAACTTTGCGTAATACTTGCCGTCCAGGCATAGATATGAAAGAAAGGCTCTCTGCTAGCAGGGGGCCTTTTTGCATTCTCGCTTCTCTCTCATTCTCTCGTTCTATCGTATGGATACAGTACATAGACTGGAAGTGTCAGCACGATACGGGGAGGATTCCAAGCATGAAACGTTATTTTGTCATGTGGTTTGTCGCATTACCGATCTTGCTCGTTCTCATGCCAGCCGCCTTGGTATATCTGTTTTCACCAACCAGTCAGGTAGCGGGGGGAGAGAGTGTCGCCGTCCTGCAACCGGACAACCAGGCCGTCATAAAGCCAGGTCTGGAAGTGAAGGTTTACCGTACGGAGAAAAAAGTGGTGGAAACACTACCAATGGAAGAGTACATCACCGGAGTGGTGGCCGCGGAAATGCCGGCAGAGTTTGAACTGGAAGCTCTCAAGGCACAGGCGATGGCTGCGAGAACATACATTGTGCGCAGGCTGAGCGAGGGAAAATGGGACGATGTACCGGATGGGGCTCAGGTGCTGGACACAGTCCGTCACCAGGTCTATATGGATGAAGTACAGCGCAAAGAACGATGGAGCAGTCAGTACGAGTGGAAAAACAAGCGGATTCAACAAGCGGTTCAGGCCACGGCAGGCATTGTGCTTACCTTTCAGGGACAGCCGATTGACGCGACCTTCTTTTCCACCAGCAATGGCTTCACTGAGAACTCCGGTGAGTATTGGGAAAAAGCCATTCCTTATTTGAAAAGCGTGGCGAGTCCGTGGGACATTGATTCTCCCCGCTATCAGGAAACCGTCGTTTTTACAACTGAGGAGCTGGAAAAAAGTCTTGGGGTGAAGCTGGTGCAAGAGGTGTCTTCCAATGGTTCCTGGTTTCGCGTGACTTCAACGACTACGGGGAATCGCGTCGGTAAGATCCACATTGGAGGAAAGGATTTCTCAGGACGGGAAGTGCGGGAAAAGCTGAATCTCAACTCTTCGTCGTTTACGATGGAATTGCGGGGCAAGCAGGTCTATATCACGACCAAGGGGTACGGCCATGGCGTCGGCATGAGTCAATGGGGGGCAAATGGAATGGCGAAGTCAGGGAAAAACGCAGAGCAGATCGTGAAATATTATTATCAGGGGATCGATTTGCAGGATTATTCGAAGTTTCTCTCCGTTTAGATGGGCAATTGGTAAATTTTTAATTTTCCCTTCTCTCTCAGGTTTATACGTCAAAATTCTGGCGATACTGAGGGATGAGGTGATGAATAAAATGGAAAATGAAAAAAATCAAAATCAACCGATTCCATTCAAGAAGTCAAGTTCTTGGAAAAAGATGATGGGCAAGAAATGGGCGTTTCCGGCGATCTACATCGGTACTGCAGCAATCATTCTCGCTTTTGTGATGTGGTATCAGGGTAATGTCATCAGCACGGTATCCGAATTGACCAATCCACAGGATGGCGTGGTAGTGACGAACCCAGAGGGTAATCCAACTCCTGGGACTGATACACAAGGCGATGATGCAGTACCTGTAGCAGGTAGCGTGGAACCACTGGCATGGCCAGTCGGAGCAGGAGTTCAGTACGATCAGGTCATGAGCTTCTTCGATGAAAAGGCAACAGCGGAAGAGCAGCAAAAAGCGTTGATCAAGTACAACAATTCCTACTTCCCTCACACGGGAATCGATTTGAAGGCAGTCGACGGCAAGAGCTTTGATGTCGTAGCTGCATTGGCTGGTAAAGTGACGAAAGTGGAAAATGATCCACTCGTCGGTCGAGTCGTCGAAGTCGAGCATGCTGACAAGATGGTTAGTGTGTATCAAAGCTTGGAGAATATCATTGTAAAACCGGGCGACGAGGTCACACAAGGACAGGTGCTTGGTTCTGCAGGACGCAGCGAGTATGAAAAAGATGCCAGTGTACATCTTCACTTTGAAGTACGTGTCGATGGCAAGGCAGTAAATCCGGAGCAATACCTGCTTCAGCCGGAAGCAAAAAATCAATAATCGTAAAAAACACCTGTAAAATCCCAATTTTTTACAGGTGTTTTTTTGTGCAAAACGCTTCGACTTTTTGCATGTGTACAAACTGTGAAAAAAAGATGCGGCCGTGCTGGCTTGTCAGGCTTGGAAACGTAGAATATGTGTCCGCACCCACCCATATATTGTATCAGACAATGTAGATACAAGGAGGCGAGTGATGTGCACGACTACATCAAAGAGCGGACCATCAAAATCGGCCGATATATTTTAGAGACGCGCAATACGGTTCGGATGATCGCCAAAGAATTCGGTGTTTCCAAAAGTACAGTGCACAAGGACCTGACAGAGCGGTTGCCTGAAATAAATCCCGAGTTGGCCAACCAAGTAAAGGAAATTTTGGAATACCACAAGGCTATCCGTCATCTTCGCGGAGGAGAGGCAACGAAAATCAAGTACAAGAGACGTAGCAAAAAAGTGCATGTAGAACAGGAGGAAAGTGTGTAAGAAAGAATTTCCTTGTCCTCTCACGTAGAAGAGCCTATGATATTAGTTAGGAATGTAACTGGTAACAGGGAGGACCTTGCAATGTTTGGCAAAGATATCGGAATCGACTTGGGGACGGCAAACGTCTTGGTATTTGTGAAAGGCAAAGGAATTGTCCTTGACGAACCAGCTGTCGTGGCAATTGACAATCAAACAAGAAAAGTGTTGGCTGTAGGCAATGAAGCCTATCGAATGGTAGGCCGGACTCCAGGGAATATCGTAGCGATCCGACCTTTGCGAGAAGGGGTTATTGCGGACTTCGAAATTACTGAGGCCATGCTTAAGCATTTCTTGACCAAAATCGGCGGAAAAAGCATGTTTGCTCGTCCGCGTATCTTGATTTGTTGTCCAACAAACATCACGTCTGTGGAACAAAAGGCCATTCGCGAAGCGGCTGAACGAAGCGGCGGAGCGAGAGAAGTGTATATTGAGGAAGAGCCAAAAGTAGCTGCTGTTGGCGCTGGCATGGACATTTTTCAGCCGTCCGGAAATATGGTTGTCGATATCGGTGGCGGTACAACGGACGTAGCCGTACTTTCGATGGGTGATATCGTCACGTCTTCTTCCATCAAAATCGCAGGCGATACGTTTGACGTGGCGATCATGCGATACATAAAGAATAAATACAAGTTGCTGATTGGTGAACGTACGGCTGAAGATATTAAAGTTCAGATTGGAACTGTATTCGGCGGACGCCAGGACGAAATGGACATTCGTGGACGAGATATGGTAAGCGGATTGCCGCAAACCATTAATATTCGCTCCCATGAAGTCCAAGAAGCCCTGGCTGAGTCGGTTAGTGCAATTGTACAAGCATCAAAATCTGTTTTAGAACGAACACCTCCGGAGCTTTCTGCCGATATAATAGATAAGGGTGTATTCCTGACTGGTGGCGGCGCACTTTTGCACGGACTTGACCAGATGCTGGCAGAGGAACTGAAGGTTCCAGTCCTGGTAGCGGACGAGCCGATGATGTGCGTAGCCAAAGGTACGGGAATGATGTTGGATTACTTGGATAAAGTACCAGCTACTCGCAATAAGAAGCTCTTCGGGGGGTAAGATCCTGTGATCAGAGGCTTGTATACGTCTGCATCAGGCATGTTGGCCTTGCAGAACAGACACGAAGCACTGGCGAATAACATCGCGAATATCAATACACCTGGCTACAAGCAGGACGTGGGTCTCATGCGTGCATTTCCGGAACAGCTGATCTCTCGGATTCGCGATCAGCAGGGACCAGATATTCAAGGAATGCCGACCATGAATGGACAGGCTGCCGTTATTGGTCGTCTGCACACGGGTGTGTACATGTCAGAAGCTTTGCCGGTATTTGGGCAAGGCGATATCGCGGAAACTCGCAATCCGTATGACGTTGCATTGATGGACAACCTGCAGAGGGATGAAGACGGCAATGAACAACGCCTCTTCTTTAGCGTGGCTAAGTTGGAGGATTTGACGCAACCCGCTGATCCGGAGCAAATTCGCTACACGCGAAACGGGAACTGGGATGTCAATTTTGACGGGTATCTCGTAACACCGGATGGTTATTACGTGTTGGGCAACGATAATCAGGCCATTCGCATCAATGATCCGGCTGGTGTGAAAGTGGGAGATCTACTGCAGATCGGTCTTCAAGGTGAGTTGATGTACAAAGACCCTGCTGGAGAACCTGAGGATCCACCTGTTTTAATGGATCAGCGTCTAGGTTTGGCAGTCATCACAAAACCTCAGATGATGGTTCGCGAAGGCACAAGTGTGTTTCGCTATGAAGGTGATATTGCACCCGCAGCACTAGAGGAAGCCGAGATTGAAGACTTGACTGCGTTTGGTGCTGGCGAGTACGCGAATCCCCTAATAGCAGGGCGTTACGGATTAAAGCAGGGGTGGATTGAGCGGGCGAATGTAGACCCTGCCCAAACGATGACGGACATGATGGCTGTACTGCGCGCCTATGAAGCGAATCAACGGGTTTTGACTACGATTGACGGAACTTTGGATAAGGCTGCCAATGAAATTGGACGAGTAAACGGGTAAACTAGGGGGTAAGGACGAAGATGCAGTCTCTTAACATTTCTACTTCAGCTCTGCGCGGTATTCAGCTTGCGCTGGACAATTCTGCGAACAACATGTCGAATTTGGACACGGTTGGATACAAGCGTCGAGTCGCTTCGTTTTCCGAGTTGCTTGCCGATTCGATGAATGAGCAGCCTTCTACCGACCGTGAAAATCGCAACTCACCAGTTGGTATACGCATTGGCAGTGGAGCCAAACTCGGAATGACCAAGCTGGATATGGGACAGGGTAGTATGAAACCAACCGATGTTCCCACCGATTTGATGATTCAGGGGGAAGGCTATTTTCGGGTAGGTTCCCAGGAGACGGATGCAAACGGTGCCCGAGTGGAAGAGATGCGCTTTACGCGCGATGGGAATTTTCACTTGGAGGAAAGCGCGTATTTTGGTGGATTTATACTCGTTTCTTCTACAGGCCATGTGCTGTTGAACGAATCGGATAATCCACTTGTTCTTCCTACGGATGAAGTGAGGGAGCTAGTGATCTCCGAAGACGGGTATGTGTCGGTTAACGGAGAACCTACCTTTGAACGAGTAGGAATCTGGAAAGTACATAACCCTGACTCCATGAGACAGGTTGGAAAAAATCTATGGGGTCTTTCAGAGCTTGCTTATGATGATCCTGCGACCTTTAATCCCGATGATTACTACGAGCTGGCTTGGACGAACAATCTTGCTTCCGTCCGTCAAGGAGCATTGGAGGGTTCCAATGTAAACCTGCAGGAGGAAATGTCTCAGCTCATCAATATTCAGCGCGCATACCAGCTCAATTCACGGGCGATTGGGATCACAGATCAAATGATGGGCATTGCCACTTCGATACGCAGTCGTTAATCCCATTCGTCTAGATGGAGGATACAGAATGAATCAAGGAAAGGGACAACGTTTCCCGCGAGATACCCAAGAGGTTGCTCAAAAAGAACGCGTCAGGAGCGGCAAGAGATGGCCAGTCGTGTTGGCAAAAGTCTTGTTGGTCCCGATCCTGTTGTTTTTCTCACTGGTTGTTGGATTGATGATCGGTTACGGTGTTGTTGGGGATAAGCCGTCTTCGGAAGTGTTCGATCTGGGTACGTACCAACATATGTATGATTTGCTATTCGCAGATACGGAATAGGGAACAAGCTCACATCCTTAGCGGGCCCGGACCATTGGTTTGGGCTATCTGCTTTTTCTGTGAAAAACGTCCCCTCTCATCGGGGGATCGAAACATCTCGACGTTTTTCATAAAAGTCGATGTTACCGCTTGCGGTTACCAAAACGGTCATGACCGTTTTGGAGGACTTGTTGTTGAGATTGTCCACAGAGTATAATAGATCGAGTGGTTGAAAAAGGAAGTGCAGTTTTTCATTACGGAGGGATATCCGTGAATCTTCCTAATATGCTTACGATCTTTCGCATCGTTCTTATCCCTTTGTACCTGTACGTGTTTTTTTCCGAACTGCCCTTTCATTTGGAGATCGCCTTGGGCATCCTCATCGTGGCAGGGCTGACAGATATTGCGGATGGGTATATCGCAAGGAAGTATAAGCTGGTGACCACGTTTGGCGTCATGATGGATCCTTTGGCAGACAAACTGATGATGCTTGCAGTCATAGCCTCATTATTTCTGACAGATCGGATCAGCCTGTGGGCAACGCTGTTTTTCTTTGCTCGGGATGTGGCGATGATTGGTGTTGCAGCTGTCTACCACTTCCGTGGAAAGAAGACGGTACCAGCCAATGCCTACGGGAAACTGACTACGGTGCTGCTTTACCTGGTTATCCCTTTGGTCATGTACCGTTATCCGTACAGCGAGGCCATCCTATGGTCAGTCATTGCATTTTCTTTCCTTGCAAGCGCGATCTACTTGGGGAAATTTCGTTTGTTGAACAAGTCGTCATAAGATGTGTGGAAAAAGAGCACTTCCGGGAAGGGAAGGAAGTGCTCCTTTTATCTCAACCCCGTACTCCACTTGACGGAGGCGGGTGGTTGTTTTTAGTTTCAGTTTGAAGGTTCTTCTTCATGCATGGACAAGTCTAGTTAAGTATGGAAATGGAGCGGTGTTCGTGGAAATGAAAGCACCTATGGATAGTACACAGATTCAAGCTGTTATTCCGCATCGGTACCCTTTTTTGCTGGTGGACAAGATCACGGAGCTGGAATTGGGCAAACGGGCTGTCGGACTTAAGAATGTTACCATTAACGAGCCTTTCTTTCAGGGGCATTTTCCCGGATTTCCGGTCATGCCTGGTGTGCTGATCGTAGAGGCGCTCGCACAGGTGGGTGCTGTGGCCATGCTGAGCATGGAAGATAACCAAGGAAAGATTGGACTGTTCGCAGGGATTGATGGGTTCCGCTTCAAGGATCAGGTAAAGCCTGGAGATACGCTGATCCTGGAGGTCGAAATGACACGCGTTCGCGGAACTGTTGGAAAAGGGCATGGACGAGCAATGGTAAACGACAAGGTCGTTGCCGAGGGCGACTTGATGTTTGCTCTGATCGATGCGGAACAGGCACATTCTTGATCTATCTTGAATGTGCCTTTCTTTTCGGTTAGAATGGCATCTGGGAACATTTTTAACTCGTCGACCGTCTAATAAACTGAAGGTGAAACCATTGACCAAACCGGTTGCAAATATACTTGGCGTACCATTTACTACACGCGGCTTTGGCGAGACTGTTACTCATCTGGTGGAACGGATTGAAAGCGGAGAACAAATGCATGTACTCACCGCAAATCCGGAAATTGTTATGCTTGCAAACGAAAATCAGGCTTTTCGCACAATCGTAGAACAAGCCTATGTCGTACCAGATGGGATCGGAATCGTATATGCAGCCAAGTGGACGAATCAACCCATCCACGAGCGCGTAACCGGCGTGGAGCTGGTAGAAGCTTTGATGGCAGAAGCAGACAAAAAACAATGGAATGTGTATTTATTGGGTGCGTCACCGGAAGTGATCCAGCTTGCTGCACAAAAGCTGGAGCAGCGATTTCCGAATGCGCACATCGTCGGGTATAGGGACGGCTATTTTCGGCAAGACGAAGAAGAACAGATCGTACAGGAGATCGCAAGCAAAAAGACCCAATTGCTCTTTGTAGCGATGGGTTCGCCCAAGCAAGATCAGTGGCTAGCCCGATACCGCGACCAACTGCAAGCTTCCTTGATGATGGGAGTGGGCGGAACTTTTGACGTCATTTCGGGAAAAGTAAAACGAGCCCCTATGCTGTGGCAGAAGCTGAATCTGGAATGGCTGTACCGGTTGCTTGCTACGCCTTCACGTTGGAAGCGGCAATTGGCGATACCGCGATTTGTTTGGACCGTCTTAAAAGAAAAATGGAGTAACCGCTCCTAGAGCACCCGTAGAGAGGAGACAGCCGATGTCTACGTTAATCTTCGGATTTTTGACCTCGCTGATCGTTGCATTTATTGCTACACCTTATGTAAAAAAACTGGCTGAAAAAGTAGGGGCAGTGGACGCTCCCAACCAACGCAAGGTGCATACCCGAATTATGCCTCGCATGGGTGGATTGGCCATTTACCTCGGATATATGGTTGCTTTCTTTCTGTTTGTTCCGTTTGCTGATAAAACAGAGATGATGGGGATTTTTATTGGTAGTACGATCGTCATGGTGGTGGGAATGCTGGATGACAAATACCAGCTCTCGCCAAAATGGAAGCTGCTGGGGCAACTCATCGCTACAGTCATTGTCGTTATCCCGTTCGGTTTAAAAATAGGTGTGGTCAATCTTCCGTATTCGGGAAGCATTGATTTTGGCAGTGGCTGGCTGTTGTGGCTGGCAGTGCCAATCACGATGTTCTGGATCGTCGGCGTGACGAATGCCGTGAACCTGATTGATGGCTTGGATGGCTTGTCTGCAGGTGTTTCCGCCATTGCTACGGGAACGATGGCGGTTGTGGCGCTTCTAATGGACGAGGTTAACGTTGCCATTTACTGTTTTGTTTTGCTGGGAGCGATTCTCGGCTTCCTGTATTTCAATTTTCACCCGGCACGCCTGTTCATGGGCGATACCGGATCGCTCTTTTTAGGATTTAATCTTGCGGCCTTATCGATTATGGGTTTTAAAGAAGCGTTGTTTGTATCGTTTATTATTCCGATTGTGGTCCTGGGAGTGCCACTCTGGGATACCTTTTTCGCTATCGTGCGGCGGATCGTCAACAAAAAGCCGATTTCGAGCCCGGATAAAGGTCATCTGCATCACTGTTTGCTAAACATGGGACTGTCACATCGCTCCACCGTACTTGTCATCTACACGATCAGCGTCTTCTTCGGAACGATGGCGATCTTGCTGACCAAGACTACGAAGTGGACAACTTTGATCGTGATGGTCGCGCTACTGATTGCGATCCATCTGGGTACGGAGATCGTCGGTCTGGTAAGTCGCCGACATCGCCCGTTGATCAATATTTATCGGAGATTGAAAGTGAAGATGGCGCATCGACGCAGTCATTAATTCCGTACAAAACCTCTGCTGACCAGCAGGGGTTTTTTTTCGCCATTATTTAGGTGCAAACCCTTAACTGACTGGATTAATTGTCCGATAAATAAAAGGGAGAAGGAATTGCCC
The DNA here is from genome assembly GCF_029870785.1 of Brevibacillus sp. AY1. Lineage (NCBI taxonomy): Bacteria > Bacillati > Bacillota > Bacilli > Caryophanales > Paenibacillaceae > Brevibacillus > Brevibacillus sp. AY1. The sequence goes on along the minus strand of NZ_JAFLPN010000014.1, from coordinate 27,681 downwards.
CGAACTACCGGATTCTGGGTGTAAATAAGGAATTCAATGAAGTGGAGAGGTGAAGACATGAGGAAACAATATCAAGGCTTTCGTCGTTGGTTCGCGCTATGCCTGACGATGATGATGTTGGTCACAGGACTAGTTCCTACTATGCCGGCATTTGCAGCAATAGGAAGCAACTGGGATGCAGGAGTAACAGTGCCTACTCAATACTTAGCGACCGGGTCCCAGAATGGTCACACATATGCGACTCCAATCAAAACAAAAACACGGTTGCTTTCTGATGTTGTATTGAAGTACGGGAGTGATGCCAAGCTGAATGTAGGGATCGATGTTGTAGTAGGCAGTACTACCGTTACTACGACAGAAGTCATCAAGGCTGATAGAACGGTAAAACTACCTGATTTTGTTCTAGATACCAGCGGGGCAGTAACGAAGGTCACGGTAAAGCCAAAAGTGATTTCGGATGCAGCAAAGGATCTTGTTGAACTGTATTTCCAATATACCCCATCCAATACCGGTGTTACGGTGCAATTTACGGAACCAGCACCAGGCACAACAGGTACACCTACAGGAGCAGATTCAAGTGATCCTATTGTTGTAACTAACAGAATTCTTTCAGGTTTAGCTTATACGTATACGGATTCGGGCTCTATTGATAAAACAAAACCAGTAGAAGTAAGAATAAACGGAACAACACTTCGCACGCTTAACGGAACTGGCGGTACAATTCCTGATATTGATTTGGTCCCAGGGTTGAATGCTATCCAAATTTTAGCAACGAATACGGCTGCTAGTGATGTCATCTATTACGAGTACAAGACTACGAATAGTCCGATTACCATCACTAATTTCACAGGTGGCACAACAGCTTACAATCCGGTATTGTTCGGTGACTCGAAGGTTACTTTGACTGGTACTTTTGGCAGTGGTGTTTCGGGTACGGGTCTTCGTCTGAAAATCATTACCAATAATGGTCAAACCGTTCAGGATTTAAACAATACTGCTCCATCGATTAGTGGAAGCACATTTACGTTTACGGATATTGGTTTGAAACCTGGTTTGAACCAAATTGCTTTTTATGAAAAGATCGGAAATGTAACGAAAGAGCATTTTCAGTTTTATATTCAATACAACAACACTCCGCTGGTCAGCGACTTGAAGGTAAATGATATACCGTTGAATGACCACAACGTTGATAGTAATCCCACCTATATTGCAGTAGCATCTCTGAATAGATTGACTCTCAGTATGGATGGTACGGCACTGAATGCCGATACGGTGGAGGTAAAGAATCAGACTACAGGCGATGTGGTAAGGACAAGCGTAAATCGTACAGGGAGTTTTGGTTTGAATTTCCCATCGCAAATAGGAGAGAATACGCTGGAAATTCGCGTATTTAATCAAGACAAAGAAGTAGGTACGTTTATCCGAAAACTTTTGGTTACGACTACTTCCGACGGTAGTGCCGATCAATTCTACAAGGTAAAATTAAATGACGTGAATTTGGTTGCTGGACAGCAAATAGTGATCAAGGGACCAAATCCGTCCGGAAATTTTACCATTGAAGGCTCTGCGCTTTTAAAGTTTGTCAATATCGAAGGACTGCAACAGTTCCAGTCTTTCCAAATTGTGATCACCGATGAATTGGGTAATAAGACTCCAATAGCGATTGCTCACGGGACAGAATCCAATGTTAAGGAAAAGGAAAATCCGCAAAGTGGATTTACGGAATTTAGTATCAATAAGACCGTTTCAACTATGCAATTACAAAAGAATAAGAAGTATAAAATTAGTCTTGAATATCAATATTTAACAAAAGGTTCGAGCACAGCAGTGGATACTGAATCTGGTTTCATAAAAGTGAATAACTACGAATATGAAATTAAGTATCTTTACGAGGATGAAGCGAGCATTGTGCAAGTGATTAATGTCGCGGCACAACAAGTACTCTCACCTACGGGCTCTAATGTCATCGTGACTTCCCCGCTTGAGTTAAAAGTGATGAAGCAGAAATTACCTGCAACCAGCTCAAATATATACGTGCTGTACAATGGTCAATTACTGCGAGAAGGAACGAATTACGATTATGTATTTACTCCTGGCACCTCGTCTGACTTCTTCACTATTACGTTGAAGAAACTGGCACAGGGGCAAGGGAAGCTGACGATCGGTTACCGTGCTATTCCGCAAACTTCACCGTTCCCTGACAATCCAACATGGGATACAGTTGTTAACTATACCCTGGATGTTCGAATTACACCTTACGCTCAGCTCACCTATGTGGACACGACTGGACAAGTCAGAAGCTTTGAAGATGGCTATTTGATCAATAGTGATAATGACATTCAGCCATTGGACGGTAAGCTTTATAACTATGTAATGAAGGAAACTACTGTAGAAAGCACAGTCACTCGTAATATCTCTGCACATCTGAATGACACCGAGTTAGATATCTCTAGCGTGAATCCGGCGAAAGGGACATTTAAGATACTCAAAGATCAATTGAAATATAAAAAAGGAAACAATGTACTGAAGATCACGCTAAAGGACGATCCGAAAACCGTATTTATTTACAACGTTTCCTATAACACTTCAAAGACCCCTTCCGTAGAAGATATTAAACTGGAAATCGTGACAAATGGGGAAGATGAAGAGCTTACTAAAAAAGCAGGAGACTCAGCTTATCAAACAGGAGCTAATTTCTTAAGAAGCTTCTCGTTTAATGTGAAAGATGCGACACATGTCTATATCGAGAAGAACGGTAAGCGTATCAATGATTTCCGTTACAGAAACGGCGGATGGGAACAAGACACTACAAACCAAGAATACGTAAACGCTCGTCTGGAAGCGACACTCAACAATCAGCTTGAGGACTTCTATGACGAACATAATCTTGATTCTGTATCGCGTACCCGTTTTGAAGGGAAAATGAACTCCAGGCAATACGGTGATCTCGTAGAGGAAGTTCAGGATGCAGTAACAAAACCAGAAGAACAAGAGCAAAAGCTTGCTTTGTTCCCGCTGACGTTGCGCAAAGGTGGTACAACTGTATATACGATTGTAGCGGAAGATGATAATGGTACTGTTATTCGTTACGACATCAATATCAACCAAAAGTACTCGAGTTGGGAAGTCTTATCTCCAGTTAAGGCAAAAGAGACTGATCAATATGTGATTGTGAACAGTAACAGCGCTGTTATTAAGATCTTTGCGGAAAACGCTGATCAAGTACTATTTGGAAAAACTGAAGCGAAAGTATCCAACACAACGAACCGCGACTTCTACTATGATGATGATTTGGGTAAAACCGTACCAGAAACCTACTATGTATTTACGGCAACAGTGCCACTCAAAAAAGGGCTAAACACCGTAAAGTACGCAGTAAAGGTAGGGACTGAAACGTACAACGACGAGATCAAGATCTACAACGCCAACTCCACCGTTAATGGTGCCGAATACCGCGATGTACTGGGTAAAAAAGTCTCGTTCACTGTGTTCGATAAGCAGCTGGTGCTGAAATTCCCAAGTGGTACAGTTTTGCTGTCGCCAGATGACGGTCGTGCTGGCCAAGAAGTGAAAAACCCGAACGGCGATATCTTTGTAGATGTACCTCTATACTTCGGTATTGCGGATCGTACGACTGGACAAGTCAGTCTCTCAGATGACAACTTGGAGAACAGACTCGTTTTGGATGCCAACTTTAACTACGCCAGCCCGCTGTACTACATCGACGCTGGTGACATAGAAGCTCCTTGGGGTAGAGATCCTTACTACGATGAAGGAAATGCTGAAGACTTCAAGAGCCGTTGGGGAGATAACCTGGTGCCAAGCCGTCAAGGAACACTCACACTGCAGTACAATTCTTCTATTGTAAACGCAGCGAATACCATGCTGACGATCTACTATCACAACGGTGATGAGTGGAGAAACGTAGGCGGGGTAGTGAATACAGGTTCCCAAACTGTTCAAGTGCCGTTCCAAGGCTTTGGTTTCTACATGGTCATGAAAACCAGAGAATCCTACGATGATGTAGTAAGTCATGATTTTGCACGCGATGCGATGGAGACTCTGTATGCAAAAGGAATCATGCCTGCATACAGCGGAAGCAGCTTTGGAGCAAACCGTGATATGACACGTGGTGAGTTTGCGACCATGCTGGTAAAAGCACTGGCTTTGCCGATTGACGCTGGCCCGTACCGCGACAGCAATGAGCGCGATCCACTCGAACCAACATTTACTGACGTTCGACCCAATCGTGATCGTTGGGACTACGAGTACAAATACATCGAGACAGCAGCTCGCGCAGGTATCATTCGTGGTAAACAGCCTGGCTACTTCCGTCCGGATGATTCCCTGACACGTGAAGAAGCAACCATCATGATTGCACGTGCGCTCAACCTGAAGGTGGGCTCCCTGGATGCTTCCAAGCTGGCATTGAACAAATCGTTCACGGATGCCAAAGATGTCAGCTATTACGCTGCACCATCCGTATTGGCAGTTACCAAAGCCAAGCTGATGAATGGCGAACCAGATGATACGACTGCCAAAAAACCGACGTTCAGCTTTAAGCCAAGAAACAACCTGACTCGTGCAGAGATGGCCGTTATCACTGTGCGTGTGATGGTACAAATGAAGAAACTGCCGAAGCAGTAAACGCACTATAATATAGAAGAAAGCTGAAGCAGCTCTGCGCCGCTTCAGCTTTCTTTTTCATACTTCGCTACTCGTTCACGCAGCAGGTAAATGTCTTTTTCATGCTGCCATACCTTTTTTTCGAGAAAATCCAGATGTACCTTTTTATCGATCTGCTCCTCCCGAATTTCCCTTACCTCTTGATTGAGGTTGTCCAACCGATCATTCGTACTGGCAACCTTCTGAATCAACTCAGCACCCATCTCTTCCACGAGCTTCATGAGCGATTCTTGTCTTTCCATGCGCTGCTCGAGGGCACTCATGCCCTGCTCGAAATTTCCCATACGCTGTTCCAGTTGTTCAAACCGGATATCATGCTGGTCTAACCGCTCCTCGACTCTGTCTAACCGCTCCTCGACTCTGTCTAACCGCTCTTCGATTCTGTCTAACCGCTCTTCGATTCTGTCTAACCGCTCTTCGACTCTGTCCAACCGCTCCTCGACTCTGTCCAGCCGTTGCTCAATCGCTCCAAACTTTTCTTCCATTCGATCAGACATTTGACTGAGCTTTTCAAACAAGTCATCCAAAGTCTTCCCCATGTCCATACCCCCTCGCGCATGTGCATGCACTATATAACTATCGTAAATAATGATAGCCCATCCCGCAAGCGAATTTATTCCTCGTCCCCGACAGCATCCACAGGGACCTCCACATATTCTTTTTCCCCTCGATCGATCTGGGCCTGGCCATTCGTCAAGTCTATCATTCTCTCGATAAAGCCATCCTGTTCACCTTCGGGGATGAGCACATGTGCCGATACTTTATCCGTAAAGTCAGTGCCTACTACACGCTGCTCGCCGATACGCAGCTCGTTTTCCACCTTGCCCCACCATGTATAATCCACATGAATCGATATTTTTTGGTGGAGCGTATGCACGACGATCCGCGCTGCTTTCAGTGCAGTGACAGTCCCAGCCGTATACGCTCGAACCAAGCCGCCAGCCCCCAGCTTGATACCGCCGAAGTAGCGGGTCACGACCACTACGGTATCCTTGACTCCGTTTTTCTTGATACATTCCAGAATGGGCTTGCCTGCCGTTCCGCTAGGCTCTCCATCGTCACTGGAGCGTTGAATCTGATCATTTTCTCCAATGACAAATGCAGAGCAGTTATGGGTAGCGTCCCAATGCTTTTTCTTGATGGCTGCGATGAACGCTGAAGCCTCTTCTTCGGTAGTCACGCGTTGTGCATACCCAATAAATCGAGAACGTTCTATTATAATGTCGTCTTCTCCGTAGCCCGCAACGGTCTTATACTGATGTAACATCGTCCGATCACCTCAAGAAAAGGATAGCATGTCAAAAGAAAGTTCGCGAATCCTGAAATGTTTTTGACACATATTCGTATTATTCTTTACAAGCAGATGTGTACTAATAATGAAAGGATCGAATCTATACATGAGGAGGTGTGTGTCGAACCGGCTTATGCAAATAGTTCCAAGTTTTAATTTTTCGTGTACGAAACATCGCTATGTGATATAGTGATGTTGGGACAAACTGTAATATTTTGATTAGAAGGAGTGGACAATATGAATTTTCCATACTCATCGAAAAAATGGCAAAAGATCAGTATGGCTGCCGTTTTGACGACAGTGCTTGGAGTAGGCTCGTTGACAGCCTATGCGAATAATGCAGACGATGCCAAGGCAGCTCAGACTGAAGTGGAGGCATCAGCTGAAACAGCAGCCCCAACCGAAGCTGCTCCTGAACAGGCAACCGAAGCCAAGGCAGATGAGCCAAAAGCGGAAGCAACTGTTACAGAAACCAAAACACCTGCTGCCACAGAACAAAAAACCACCACACCATCAGCTGAGGCAACGACCGGTATAGAGCAATTGACCTTGGAAAAAGCGATTCAACAAGCATTGGAAACAAATGCTACGCTCGAAAATACCCGCTTGAGTGTGAAAAACGCGGACCTCAACTCGATGCTGTCTTATAAGTCACCTGCTGAAATGCCGAGTGAGGTCATTTGGTCTTTGGATGCAGCGAAAGCAAAATACGTGACCAATGCTACCATCGATATGAACCGTCTGTTGAACTCCTTGCAGCTCAAAGCAACTGAAAGCAAGATCAAGCTGGGAGCGCAACAGGCATACTACGATCTGATTTACGCACAAAATGACCTGAACCTGAAAAAACAAAGTCTGACGCGTGCGCAAACGCAGTTGAAGGTAGCAAAAGCAGCATTTGAAGTAGGTACCAAGGCGAAAACAGATGTTTTGCAGGCGGAAATGGGCTTGGCTGGTGCGCAGGCTGCTTTGACCACCGCGGAGAACAACCTGGAAATCGAACGCATGGAGCTCAATGATTTCCTCGGGGTAGACCTGGACAAGAAGTGGAATATCGTCGTTGCCAACAAACAGGCTGCGCCTATCACCAAAACTTTGCAGCAAGCACAGACCGAAGCGCTGGAAAAGCGTGTGGAAATGACCAAGGTCAAGGAAGAACTGAAGCTGGCTGAGCTGAATGTAAAGCTGGTTGAAGAGTACTCCGTGCTTGCGACCTACCAAGGCCGTATTGCTCAAAACAATGTAGAGACCTCCAAGGTCGCGATCGAACAACAAGAGCGTGCCATCAGCAAAGAAGTAGCACAAGCCTACTACAACCTGAATGCAGCACGTCAAGCGATTGACTTTCAGAAAAAAGCAAAGGATTCGGCAGCAGAAAGCTACCGCCTGACCAATCTGCGCTTTGAAAACGGACTTGCAACGACACTGGAAGTGATCCAGGCAGAGGAAGAATTGTCTGATCGCGAAAACCAGTATCAACGTGCGATCCTTACCTACAACCTGGCTGTAGTCAACTTCGATACAGCATTGGGCAACTAAGAGAATTATTGTAAGGATCTGATCAGAACTGGAAAAAGGTTCAATGGTGACAGACCGCCGAGCGTACCCTATAATACGAGTTGTGGCGGTTGTCACTCCTTACATAAACAAGTGAATAACGACCACGAAAAAATCTTTAAACTTTTTTTCGAAGGCGCCGCAACTTTTGCTGAGCTGAGGCGTTTAATAGGATGTCACACGAAACACGGGGAATTGTGTAAAAAAGATTCACGAATTCTAGCAACTGTGTTACACTAGTGATTGTTGCATTTTACACAATACTGAATATACTAGAGATTTTTAACACGGAAAAAGCGATGCTGTCCTGCGGAAGGAGGTGACACGCGCTTGCAGGATTCGGGCTTTAAAAAGAAAGATAGATTATCAACGAATATTCCCCAAGAACAATTTGTTTATACTAGAGGAGGAGAACACAAGGTTATGAAAAAGGTTGTTAACAGTGTACTGGCTAGTGCTCTAGCACTTACAGTTGCTCCTATGGCTTTTGCTGAAGAAGCAGCTACAACAGCTCCTGTAATGGATGCTCAGCTTGAAAAAACGGTAAAACGTTTGGAAGCACTCGGATTGGTAGCAGGTTATGGAAACGGCGACTACGGCGTAGACAAAACCATCACTCGTGCTGAGTTCGCTACTCTGATCGTTCGCGCTCGCGGTTTGGAGCAAGGTGCTAAACTGGCACAATTCCAATCCACTTTCGTTGACGTAAACACTGCTGACTGGTTCTCCGGCTTCGTAAACGTAGCTTCCGGTCAAGACATCGTTAAAGGTTATGCAGACAAAACCTTTAAACCTCAAAATCAAGTAACATACGCGGAAGCAGTAGCTATGATCATCCGCGCCCTGGGTTATGACCCTGCAGTTAAAGGTGCATGGCCTAACAACTACATCGCAAAAGCTTCTGAGCTGAACATTGCGAAAAACGTAGCAGCTCCGAACAATGCCGCAACTCGTGGCGAAGTTTTCAAAATGCTGGACAACGCACTCCGCGTTAAATTGATGGAGCAAGTTGAATACGGTACTGATATCCGTTTCACATTCTCTGACCAAACTCTGCTGACTCGTTACCTCGACGTAACCGTTCGCGACATGGATTGGGTAAACGACGAGCGTCTTGATGGCGACGACCTGCCATTCGTTACGAACGTACCTGTAGTAGGTCTGGGTACTTTGAAAGCTAACGAAATCACCATCGCTGGTAAATCCGCTGGTCTGGGTAACAACACTACTTATAAAGTAGCTGATGGTATCAACCCTAACGAATTTGCTGGTCAACACGTTCAAGTTTGGATCAAAAACGACGCTCCAAGCACAATCGTTTGGATCGAAGGATCTACTCATGAGGACGTAGTTCTGGATCGTCTGGGTGACTTCTTCCTGAACGGCACCGACATGAAAGGTGACGGCAGCAAACTGGACAAAGACAGTGCTATTAAAAACCTGAAAGTTGAACTGGATGCTTCCGGTAAAACTTACAAGTTCTCTGAAGATGTAAAAGTTACTTACAACTTCAAGCCAGACGATTCCTTGGATCTGTTGCAAGATATTATCACAGACAACGATTCGTTCTCTGCAAAAATCGTTCTCAATGACAAGAACGAAATCAATTACATCCATGTAATTGATGACAAATCAATGAAGAAATCGACTAAGGGCGTTAAATACGGCTCCCAAATCATTGAGAAAGTTGACGCTGACAAGAAGAAAATCAGCAACTTGGACGGTAAAAAGTTCAATGACCTGGAAGATCTTGAAGAAGGCGAAGATTTCCTCGTATTCCTGGACAACAAACCAGCAACTTTGGCTGACCTGAAGCCTATGGACGTATACAATGTATACTATGCAAACGGCGACGAAGACAAATTGCTCGTGTTTGCTAACCGTAGTGTAGTTGAAGGTAAAGTAGAAAAAGTACACATCCGTAGCAAAACAGACAACCGTCTGGTGATTGGTGGTAAAACGTACCGCTTCGCGTTGGATAAATCTACTTACTCCGACAACGCTAACAAAGACATCGAAGACATCACAGAAAATAACCAGGACACCATGAGAGATCTGGATGGAGAAGAAGTAAAACTGTATCTGGATCCAGCTGGTTGGATTCGTCACATCGAAACCAAAGACAGCATCAGCGATCGCAAGTTCAAAGCTATGGTTACCAAACAAGCGATCTACAGCGGCGGAGACATCTCCTTCGAAGTAATCTCTGATAAAGGTAAAAAACACACCATCGAGATCGATGCAGATGACATCAAGGACGTTGATGGTAAAGATTACGATGAAGATTCGATCCTCGAAGACTTCACTCCAAGCCAAACTAGCCCATTGCTGTTGGAAGTAACTTTGGATGCGAAAGGCGACGCTGAAAAAGTTAAAGTTCTGAAATCTTCCGTTGACATGATCGAGCTGAAAGACGATGCATGGGATAAAGCTGCTGATGAAGACGAAGAAATTATTAAACACAATGGCGTAACATATGAAGTAACCAGCGACACAGCAATCTTCGATGTGACTGGCGAAATCACAGGTTCCCTGCGTGAAACCTTGAAAAAACCAGGTATCGCTAAGTTCTCCAAAATCGCAGACGAGAAAAACCAAACTGTACTCTTCGCAGTGGATGAAGAAGATGAAGAAGTAGAAGCAATCTTCCTCGTTGCTGGTAAATCTGCGAGCAGCGACATGCAATATGGTCAAGTTCTTGGATGGGATCAAGCTAACAAAGTACACACCATGGAAGTAGTCACTAAAGTTGACAATGAAGTGAAAAAAGTAACCTACAACTTGGATGACAAATCAAGCGAACTGACCGACAGAGGTATCAGACGTGGTGACTTCATCGCCTTCACTATGAACGCAAGTGATGAAGTAGAAGTTGACGAAGTGGTTGAAGTTATTGACAGAGCAGACGTACTCGAAAGTCTGAAATTGATCGACGAAGACAATTGGGCAGATGCAGAAATCGCCCACATCACTACAGCGATTGCTACCAAAGTTGACGGTAACAAAATCACTTACGAGTGGAAAGACAAGGAAGGCAACAAAGAATCCAAAACTTACACCGTTCGTACAAACACAGCTTACTTCAATGCTGATGCAATCGCACCTGGCGACAAAGTTGAAGAAGGTGACTACATCGTACTGTTCAGCACTGAAGATGTAGAAAACCGTTACGACTATGTACTCTTCATCAACAGCGAGAAAGATGTTAAGAAGTATGATATGGATACAGATAGCTTCTTGGCTCAGAGCGCTTCCGGCGGTAAAGGCGGTACTACACCACCTCCACCAACAGATGAACTCGTAGACGAAGCTTCTGTAACAGTTGTTGAAAAAGAACAACTGCCAGGTATGATCTCCATCTACACCGTAACTGGTGAAGGTCTTGCTGGAGCAACTGTAGAAGTTAAAGTAGGTACTCGTTCCGCTGAAGACACTATCGATGCTGATGGTAACTTCGAAGTGAAAGTTACAGGTAAACCAGGCGAAACTAAAGCTACTGTAACTGTAACTAAAGGTGACGAATCCGTAGAATTCGAAGTATCTATCTAATAGCAACAACATAGAAAAACACAAGCTTGATTGAGTAATCTGGGGCAGAGGGTTTTCCCCTCTGCTCTGATTTACTCATGCGACTTGTCATGCAACTAAGTACGGAGGAACACACTCAACAAGATTACATACAGCTAGAGTGTTTCTCATATAAAAAATCCTATTTTTTTAATCTGGAGGGGTAGTACGTGAATAAAAAGCTGGTCCTTTCTGTGCTCTCGACTGCACTCGTAGCGAGCATGGCTTCTGCTGCAATGGCTAAACCAAGCGCTGGTATTTACATCGGTGGAGATGTAGATAAGTACTACAGTGCGATTCCTTTCCTCGATAACTTTGATGCAGCTCTGGATGAGATCTTGGATAACCTGGAAGATTCCGTATTCGTTGATCCAAATGGAAATGCTGCTAAGTTGTCCGATGCACTTTCTGCTGACGACATCAACACTGTTCTGAAACCTGCTACTGAAGCTGACTTCGAAGCTAACGACTATAAAGTTGTAGGCGAAGAAGGAAAAGTATGGAATCCTAAGGATTGGACTCCAGAAGTTCCTGGTGAACTGAAAGTTGAAAGTGTAAGTGCTATTAACGCTAATAGCATCAAAGTTACTTTCAACAAAGCTGTTGAAGATACTTCTAAAGTAACTTTCACTGTGAAACAAGGATTGGCTACCATTACAGTGAATGCTGCTACTTGGAACGAAGCTAAAACAGAGGCAACTCTGGCTAAGGCTTCTGGGGTTTTTGCAGCTGGTGAGTACACAGTAACTGCTGCTGGCGTAGATGGAATCAAAGATGCTACGAAAACCGTTAAATTCGATGCACAAGCTGTTGACAAGATTGAAATCGTTGGCGACAATGCTGTAAAAGCTGCTAATGGTCAAACAGCAACATTCTCTTACAAAGTATTGGACCAATATGGCACTGACATTACCAAAACTACCGATTTGACTGCTACTGCTTCTGAGGGTGTAGCTGTACAACTGGATAAAGTTAAAGGTCTTGGCACATTGACTGCTGATTTCACAGCTACCAATGCTCCAAAAACAGTTGTCGTTACACTGGTAGATGCAAAAACAGGAAAAAATAGCTTTAAAACTCTCAACATCGCAGCATCGGCTACCGTTGATACTCTTACTCTTGGCGATGTAACATATCCGAAGGACGTTACTAGACTGTATGCAGGATCTGCTGAAGCAGGTTACCTCGCGTACACTGCGGCTGACCAATACGGTAATGCAATTACAGAACCAGCTGCTCTGAACAGTGCACTTGAGTTGGTATCTTCTGATGCTAATGTTAAATTCTCTTTCGTTAAGAAAGACGAAAAAGCATACATCAACATTGATACAACTGGTTTAGCAACTGCTAAGAAAGTTACGTTGACTGTTGTAAACAAAAAGACTGGTAATCCGGTCGTAAAACAACTGGATATCGTTGCTACAGCAGCTCCAGATGCTATTAGCTTTGGCGCATTGAGCAAAGAGGTTGTATCTGTTAACGATACTGTTTACATGGATATCGTTGTAACTGATCAGTTTGGCACTCAATTGGCACCAAAAGATTATGCTGGTAAAGATCTGAAGATTACCGCTACAGGTGGTTTGGCTGGCCAAGTAAATGTGGTAACGGACAAAACCGATGCTAAATACGGTAAACTGAAACTTACACCAACTTCCAAAGGAAAAGCTACAATCGTAAGCACCCTTGGTGATAAAGTTGTAAGCACAGTTGTAGACGTTCAAGATACGCGTGTACTTTCTGAAGTTGTTGCAGCTCCGAATCAAAACGTGATTCAAGGTGCTGAAGCTACTTTGAAATTTGGTTTTAAAGATCAGTATGGCGCTGCAATTGAAAAGGCTGCTAATACGGCTGATATGTCCTACAACATCACTGTTACAAAAGTAGACGGTGATGAAGGGGCTGTAACCGTTATTTCCCCGACTTTGACTGGCGCTAATGAGGTAGACCTGAACAATGTTAAAGTTAAAGCTGCTGCTGGTAAAACTGGTTCCGCAAAAGTTAAAGTTGAACTGATTGGCAAGGATGGCAAGACAGTAGTTAGCTCTGCTGAGACAACTGTTAAGGTAACTGCTAACAACGCAGAAGGATTGAACTACAGCGTTGTTGCTCTGCCAGCATTGGTTGCAGATACTGCTCACTTTGTTAATGGTACTGATGCTTATGCTGCACCTGTAAAAGTTGAAGCAACTACCGCTGACGGAACGAAAGTAGCTGTTAACCCAGAGCAAATCGTTAAAGTAGAAGTTGTTAACGGAAATGGTTACTTTGAAGCCTCTAATGCTGTAGTAGCAGAAGCTGAAGGCAATGTTGATGCACAAGAAGGATATTTTGTAGTTGCAGCTGCTAAAAAAGCAGATGACAAAGCTCCAACCAATGCAAAAGTTCGTGTAACAGTAAATACAGCTGATGGTTTGAAAGTTCTCGAAGCACCTATTACTTTCACTTCCGAAGCTCCTGAAGTAAAAGAAGTTATGATTGCTGATCAAGCAGCAGATATCGATACTCCTACTGAACTTCCTGAAGATACTAAGGCAGTTACAGAAGTTGAGTTTAAAGACCTTGCTGATGCAGCTAATGGAGTAGACAACGTATTTGTTAACGTAAAAGACCAATACGGAGTTTGGTCTACTGTAGATGCTGACTTTATTGTTAACACACCTAACTTGATCGACCTGGGTGAAGGCAACAAATTTGCAACTGCTGATGGTGTGTTCTCCTTGACATCTACAGAAGGTGCTGATGTAGTTAAGTACGCTGAAGATAAAGCTATCAAATTGAGCACACTCCAAGGTACAGTTGCTAAAACGTTGACAGTTACCTTTACTGATGCTTACTTCGCTTTGACTGCCGAAGACTTCGGGGATCATTCTGACGATGTAAATGAGTACAGTGTTGGCTTTAATGTAAAGGGAGCAAATGCATCGGACCTCAGCGAAGTTGAAGTTACTTTGTATGATAAAGATGGTAACGAACTAGCAACAAACACTGCTAAAGATGGACTGTTTAAACTTGTGCTTGATGAAAAAGCACAATTGTCCAGCCCGTTTGATGTACAAGGGGTATTCACCGATGACATCTGGAACTACGGTAAATGGGCAACTGGTAAGGAAACTGTGAAGCCAGCGAAAGCTGTTATTACAGTAACAGATAAGTTTGGTAACACGTTTACTAAAGAAAACACAAACTTCACAGGTAAATAATACGGGTGTTTTCAAACCCGAGTTATTTGAAAGAAAGGGTCTACCTCTAAAGGGTAGATTCTTTTTTTTTGCTCAAACTCACTACAAAACACTTCGCTAGCTCGCTGCATTTCCTTTCTCCTTACATGCCCGCCAGCACCTTCCTAGCCACAAAAAGCAGACCGGTCAGACTCCCCTTACTGCAAACTATAAAAACTGCAGTCAGAAGCCCTCTTCCCCGCCCACGTTTTCCCTTTCCCCTCACTTTTTTCTTCACGCCATCCCAGCCGTAATGACCGTAAAATCAAACATATATTATTCCCTTGATCTAGGATAGAAAGGAGGTTCCAGCAGGAGTGTCGAACACGCATTCCAGTGGTATAATGGTAGTACAGACAACGGACGGAGAAGGGAGAGTGATGACGTGACCAAACTAATGGACTTGAAGATCGACTTCGCGTTCAAGCAGGTGTTTGGCAAAGAGGGAAACGAACCGATTCTCCTTGCCTTTCTGAATGCCGCGCTCCAATTGCCGAAGGAAAAGCGGCTCTCTTCGGTGGAAATCCTCAATCCGGAAATCAATCGGGAACACATCGAGGATAAGGCATCCGTGCTGGATATCCACGCCAAGACAGAGCAGGGGGAGCACGTCAACATCGAGATTCAGCTGGCGAACAAGTTCGACATAGAAAACTTGGCGATTGCCTAGCGTATGCGACGGCAGAGCCATAGTTGCACTTGTGTCTAACCAGAGTGCCAATGCAATCTGGTTAGACCATGGAGAAGCGTACCCTGTACTACTGTAAGCGTCAAATAGCCCCCACCTTGTTGCCAAGATGAGGGCTGGTCTATGCTGGGGTCAAGAGTTGAACACGCGGCAAGTTAGCGGTAACGACGGCGACCAAGGCAGCAAACTGTCCAGGGTTTCTGGATTTTTCAGATCAGGAAGCTGTGGGAGCTGCTCGAATAGGTACGTCAAATACTTGAACGGGTTCAGTCCATTCTCCTTTGCTGTTTCGATGACACTGTAGATGATTGCGCTCGCCTTTGCACCGCGAGGCGTATTGGCGAACAGCCAATTCTTTCGTCCGATCACAAACGGCTTCATCGACCGCTCGCTGCGGTTGTTGTCAATCTCGAGCCGCCCATCCTGCAAAAACGCCGTCAGCTTGTCCCACTGGTCACGCATCTACTCGGCCCAAATGCAAAAAGGAATGCCGTACACGGAACTGGCGAAGACGATCACGATCAACATCCTCAATTTTCGCTTTCTGCGGGAAACTGAGCGGTTCCACACCACATTCCACCTGTACGAGGATCAGGAGCAGTTTCCGCTGACAGATGTGATGGAGATTCACTTCATGGAGATCCCGAAGCTGATGGACAAGTGGGAACAGCGGGCGGTCAATCCGCATGACAATGAGCTGGAGAGATGGTTGCTGCTGCTGGAGGCGGACGATCACGAAGAAATTCGCAAGGAATTGGAGGCGATAGCGATGCGAGATCCGGTGATGAAACGGGCGTTTGACGAATGGGAAGACCTGAGCCGTGACGAGAAGAAGTGGGTGGAGTACGAGTCACGACGGAAAGCGATTTTGGATGAGATGGCTGCTGTCAGAGAAGCAGAGATTCGGCAGCAGAGAGCGAGGGAAGAAGGTTTGGCCGAGGGTGAAGCAAAGGGAAAGGCAAACATTGTACTGAACATGCTTGCAAAGGGCTTGAATGTAATAGAAATCGCTGAGTTGACTGGACTAACCGTAGCAGAAGTCGAAAAACTGAAACAGCAGCTTCACTAGACTAACCTTCCCCCTTGTCCTGATGTGACGAGGGGTTTTCTCTTTTGTAGAAAACGAATTCCACACCAGAAAGGGGGCAGAAAATCCGCCTTCCGTCCACTCCATCGCTTGCAAAACAATTACATAATCGTACACGTAAACGTATACGTAGGCGTTGACGAAACCAAAACATCAGAGCAGGAGTGGACGAGATGAACGACACGAAATCAATCCTTGCTAGAGTACTTGCCCAGCAGGAAGCGAAAAGGGCCGCACAAGCAGCCGAAAACCAACAGCAGGGGGCTTCCACAGAGAGAGCAAATGTAGTACCTCTCAAGGCAGTGGAGCAAAAAATCCAGGAGAGGAGGAACCACGCGCCGAAATCGACGGAAGGTCAACAGGCCAAGCCGTTGAGAGTAAAACCACGGCAAGCAAACAAGGCAGAAGGCACAGACAAAGTTGGCAAACCGGAGACTGTACAGCCACCGTCACAGCAGCTGTCTTCGATGAAAATCCCGAAGAGACAAGCCTCGTTCGAGAAACGGTACAGAAGGGTCACGACGTACCTGGAGAACGGCGTGTACGACAAAGTGCAGCAGCTGTACGAGTCGGGGGAGATCGACCGGATCAGCAACCTAGTCAATACGGCGGTCAGACTGTACCTCATGAAACACTACGGGTACGGCAGCAAAGAGTAGCCCGAAATCCCGCACAGAACGCTTTGTACGCAAGCAAAAACGAAAAAGTGATGCAACCCACAGCCCTACGTCCCCGAGCGGATGTAGGGCCTTTTTGTGTTGTGTTTGGAAAGGAGGAAGGAAGCGTGGATGAGATCACGCAGTTTGAGCAGTACCTCTTGGAAAACGGCATCGCTCCGAAAACGATCGAGTCCTACGTGGGGGACGTGAGAGGATTCTGCGAGTACCTGCGGCAGATGGGCGTGGAAAGCGAGACAGACCTGAAACGATTCTACGTAGTCAGCTACAAGAACCATCTCGTCGAAAACAAGTACGCCGTTGCGACGATCAACAAGAAAATCAATTCGCTCCAGGCGTACAACCTGTACCTCATCGAAAAAGGCATCCTGACGGAACAGGTCGTCACCCTACAGCGAGATCGAATCAAGGTGGCAGCTGGCAGCGAAGGCGAGGTAGACGTTTTCTCCGAGCAGGAAGTCAACCAACTCCTCTTCTTTGTCCAGGACAGGAGCAAGGTCAGCCTGCGAAACCACCTCATTGTTTGGATGCTGCTCTACACGGGAGTACGGGTCAGCGAGCTGTGCGGAATTCAGTTGGCAGACATCGACTACCTCACCAACACGCTCAGGGTCACAGGCAAGGGAGGGAAGTACCGTGAGATTCCGCTTCGGCCTGACCTAGCGGAACTCATCCGTGAGTACATCCGGACGGAACGGCAGGAGAACAAACACAAAGACAGTCCCTACCTGCTACTCAGCCAGCGTGCGCCCAAACTGCACAAGGACGCGGTCAACACCATGCTGGAAGGACTGGAGAAGCAACTGGGCTTCAAGATGTACCCGCACAAATTCCGGCACACGTTCTGCTCCCGATTGCTGAAAAAGGGAGTCCCGCTCACAACGGTTTCCAAACTTGCAGGCCATGCTCACATCCAGACCACCGCTCATTATTACATCAACACCAGCAAGCAGGAGAAAGAGTTGGCGGTCAACCTCCTCTAGTGTCATCTACTGGTACTTCTCTTGCTCCCACTCAAAAACGGACTTCACAAGTTTCAGGGCCAAAGCGCGGTCTTGTTTGGAGCGCTCCGTTAGCAGATCAATCAGTTGGCGAAGCTCGTCTGGTCGTGGGGAAGGGTCAATGTGCCGGAACAGATCTTCCATCGAAACGCCAAGACCTTTGGCGATCTTCTCCAGGCTCTCCACCGTGACGTTCTTTTCCCCACGCTCTACTTGCCCCACGTAGTTCGTATGTAAACCGGACAATTCGCCTAATTGCTCCTGGCTCATCCCCTTCTCTTTTCGGAGAAAGCGGATTCGATTGCCTAATCGCTTGACCAACTCGGTCATGGAAACCACCTCAAGACAAGCTTACGGGAGGAAAAGAAATGGGAACACAAACTATAAATGTGAATTGACAGAAAGATAACACCCAAAGATAATAATTAGTGAAGTTTTCCAATCGATAGTGTGGAATGGTAACCCAATCTAGCAAAAACGGAGGCAAGAAACATGGACGCAATTCTTTTCTACGGCATCATCATTCTACTGGCACTCGGCTTTCTCTCTTTTGCCTGGCTCATTGTAAGGGGATGGCTGGAGCTCATCTTTTCCTTCCTGCTCGGGGTGTTCAAACTTCTGTGGAACATCATCAAAGTGGCGTTCTGGGTCGTAACATTGCCGTTTCGTTTGATTGGAGCAATCTTTCGCCTGTTCCGAAGAAAGCCGCGCGAATCAAGGGAACAGGATGTCACCTCAATTTAGGTACCCCTGCAGGTGATGAGATAGAAGATCGTACCGGAAAGGGGGTGAAAAAGATGGCGCTTTGCAGTGAATGCGGAGGCAAGAAGAAAGTTCTTTGCGATTGCACCGGCGGAGTTGGAAAACACGCCGCCGATGATGATTGTTACGCGTGCGGCGGCTCGGGTGTACATACCTGCCCGGCCTGCAACGGTACAGGAAAAGAATAACCAACTTTTTCGTCAGTAAGGCATTCTGCCGCCCGTAACAGGGACGGTGGGATGCCTTTTTCCATTTTCGAGCGTGTTACAAAAGGAGGACACCCATGACAACAACAGCCGAACAGTACGAGCAGCTTGTTTTGCACGAGGACAAGATCGTGTTTGGCATCCAGACCTGCGAGCAGTGCGTCACACTGCTACTCGACAACCTCTACCACACCGGAGAGGCACAGAATCAAGACACCTACACCGAGATTCTCAAGATCATTCACGAAGTCGAACAGCGACTGAGGGGAGAATGGCTCACCATCAAAATCCAAAAGGCACTGCTCGCACACCAGATGAAACGGAAAGGGGACGTATAACATGAGAACGATCAAAACCTTGGCAGATGTACGCTGCTTGCAAGAAGCCAAAGTGTTTTCTCCAACTTTTCTGTCGTACCTGGAGGAAGAGTTTTTGGGACTGAAAGAAGCGTTCGACTTCGACGGTCTGGACGAAGAGTTTGCGCTGGATCACTACGGCTTCATGGTTGTGCTGGAGAAGGGAGACAACCTACGGGATCTGAGCGTGGTCGGCCTAAGCAGAGAGGACGGGGGACTTCTCGGCAGCCTGCCGGAGTTTGTCGAGAAGGTGGAACGAAACGGTGAGTGCTGGTACAAGGTGGTCGAGATCTACACCAACGAGTACGGGATGGCCTTCTACGTCCCGGCAAAAGCAATCTCTGACGACAACGAAATCCAAAACTGGTTGGAGGAGCATGTAGAATGAGTCAAAACAGAGAAGTCGCCAAACGAGTCAACATCGTCCGAGTCAAAATGGTACGGGAAGCAAGCCTCCTGTACCCGCAGCGCCGCATTAGGATGGCAAGGGATGTCGTAGAACTGTTCCTCACGTTTCTCCAAGAAACGGATCGGGAGCAGTTCTTTTTGCTTTGCCTAAACACGAAGAACGAACCGACTGCGCTGCACACCGTGTCAATCGGTTCCCTGGATGCAAGCATTGTCCATCCAAGGGAAGTGTACAAGGTCGCCATTCTCTCCAACGCGGCTTCGGTCATTGTCGCGCACAACCATCCCAGCGGAGATCCTACACCAAGCAAGGAGGACATTCAAGTGACGAGGAAACTGCAAGAGGCCGGAGAGTTGCTAGGCATCACTCTGTTGGATCACGTCATTGTGGGTACCGAGGGAGCCTACACCAGCCTAAAAGAAAGGGGACTCATGTAACATGACAACAAACGAGATGTTTTCGTCCGAAAAGTATGCGACAAGAGGAGTCAGCGAGCGAGTGCCGCTGGACATTCAACTGGCCCTGTGGAGCATCCTGGACAAGCGAAAACAACGGGGAGACACCCTGGACTGCCTCCAGGTGTTTGATCTGACCATCGAACACGTAGACGGAGAGCCCTTGCAGGTGGTACGGAACCGTCAGGAACAGCCGCCACATGAGGAAACAATCTACCTGGACGTTCTCGAACCGGTGGAAGGAATCACGCTTTGGGTCATCGACTCCGGTGAGTACTGCACCATGTTGTTCCCGGAAGAATACTAGGAGGTGACGTGGTGAATCCAGCAACCATTGCAAAGGTTGTCATACTTGTTGCCGAAATCATTCTCTTGATTGGGAAGGAAAGACAATCGTAGACCACTTTTAGAATTTTCTCTTTCTTGCTACGATAAAGGGCAAGGAAGGAGAAGGAGAACATGAACCACAATGAAACAGTGAATATGGCTTGGATTGCTGCACAGTTGGCAGACAAAGGAATGGATGAACAGACCGTCCGCCGGTATTTTCAAAAAATCCTAAAATTCCTTGCCATGTCAAGACAGGATTTCAAAGTAGGCAAAGACTACAGCTTTGAAACAGATCTTGCCGCGTACATCGGGTGGCTCGTCGATCAAGTAGACAAGCCGTTTTTATCCAAGACGCTCAAGGGAAAGCAACCGACCATCGAGGAAGTGAAGGAATTCTACGAAGCGCAGATGGCCTACGCGGAAACAGCAAACGAACCGTTTCGCTCACAAGCGAAGCAACTGGCCGAGGAATTGCTCATGAGTCATACCCAACATTTGTACGAGGAAACCATGAGTCGGGTAAAGAGGGCAGCCGAATTACTACAAAAACTGCCAATTCGGGAGCAAGTGGAGGCAATTTTGCAGACACACCCTGTTTTGGATACCTGGATAGACGAATTGGAGAAAAGAATCGGAAAAAGTGAAAAAGGAGAATAAACACAGGAGAGAAGCAGGAAGCTCGCGTTGGGCTTCCTGTTTCTTTTTGTCCAATCAATTTTGCATTTGAAAGTTGACAGGATAAACCATTTCCGACTCTGGTAAATTTGGGCCATAAGCAATTCACAGATAAAAAGTAATTTGTGAATTTGCCCATTTTGTTCTTTGACAACTTCACATGAAAGGAGTGAAAACGGATGCTGCTGTCACAAGCCATCCAACAGTTCGACCAGTACCTCTCGGCGATCGACCGGAGCGAGGAAACGAGGTCAGGGTACCAGAAAGACTTGACCCAACTCCACCGCTTTCTGGAAGAGCGCTACAACTGCCCTCCGTACCTGGAGGACATCCAGTTGGCCGATCTGGAAGCGTACCTCAGCTGGCTGAAAGAAGAGAAGGGGTACGCTCCGGCCAGCCGCAGCCGAAACCTGTATACGCTGCGCTCCTTCTACAACTACTGCTACAAGAAGGAGTTGGTCGATCGAAACATCGCGCTGTCGCTGGAGAACATCAAACTCCCGCACAAAGAGCGTCAGTACCTGTCCGAAGAGGAAGTCAACGAGCTGGTGCAGGCCATTGACCACGACCTCATTCGATTGGTCGTCAAGTTCCTGTACTTCACGGGACTTCGCATCTCCGAGTGCCTGAACCTGACGGTAGACGATGTCGACCTGGAGCGCCAGATGGTTCATGTTCGTGGCGGCAAAGGGAACAAAGACCGAGTGGTTCCCCTCTCAGAAAAGATTGTTCCACCACTTCGGGCGTACCTCGAAAAGAAACGTCCACAGGGCACGGATCGGTTTTTTGCGACCGAGAAGACCGGGAAGCTCTCTGCGGTATATGTCAACAGTGTGCTGGCAGACGCTACCACAAAACTGGGTTGGAAAAAGACAGTCACCGCACACATCTTGCGTCACAGCTTCGCCAGTCAGCTGGTGAAAAAAGATGTGAACATCGTCAACATTTCCAAGCTCCTCGGGCATAGTTCGATCAAAGTGACCAGTGTGTACACGCACGCCAACACCAACCAGCTAAAAGAAGCGGTCAGTGTGTTGTAGCGAAAAACATCAAATGAAAGGTAGGAAATTCCAATGAATCAAACAAACAAGCGTATTCTCGCACCATCTAAAAAAGTACAGTATGTCGGGTTCCGGTACTATGTGTATGGGTACCACCAAGTCCTATTTCAGGACATGAACGAGGAAGACGGGGGTGAATTTTACGAGGGGGCTCGATGGGAAATTGCAGGGATGCTCCACTCGATACCAGGCGTGGTATCCAGAGAAGTAGATGATGGCGTCATTCAAGTGGAGGTCACGTTTCCCATTTGTGTAGATGAACCATTTTCGTGGAATCAGTTGGTTGTCGTCCAACAAAAACTGAAGGAGTTCCTGGAAGAAAAAACAGATGCGATGCTCAGTTGCGAGGCAGGTGACATCCTGTTCTTTTCTCGAGACATAGAAGACAACCCGCAGTGGTTGCATCAAGCGACATCTTTCCGGAGTCTGTTGCTGCAACTTGAATCCAGCGACTGGTATACCTGGATCAGCGTCGAAAATTCAAGGGACTGGCATGGTTGAGAAATCAGGATGAAAGAAGGCGAACGAAATGGCAATGCCCGTTTTCAAGAAACCGGTCTACGATGAACGAAGCAACGAAATCTTGCGAATGCTGACCGAAGGTATGAGCCGGGACGAAGTGGCTGCCAAGCTAGGGTATAGCAATACTCGCTCCATGCACACCGTCATGAACCGCAAAAACTTTGTCTGGGATGAGCGCAAAAAGAACTACGTCCCCGCATATTCCCAGTACCACGATGCGGTGAATCAGGCTATTCCATCCTCCTCCAAGATGGGGCAGATTTTGTCCCTGTTTGCCAAAGAGGGAGCCGATGCCAAAGAGATAGCCAAACGACTGGGCTTTGCGGATCACCGGGAGATGGCCAGCTACATCAAAGGCAAAGGGTACGTGTGGGATAATGAAAAGCAGAACTATGTGAAGTACACCGGTAAGCTGTCGGAAGAATCAGACGGGCAACAGGATCTGCCTGACTCGCCAACCGAGGAAGACGAGATACGAGCGAGCCCTGTTTCCCCACGTTTGACAGGGGAAGGGCTGGAGCGATACCTTCCGCTTCTTGACATGCTGGAGCGAAACCGGGATCGGCTCATTGACCTGCTCGTCCCGGCTTCCACTACGGGCCAAATCCCACGGTATGCCGTTCCCGGCATCTTCACTACCAAGACCGTCCACATGACCAACCTGTTGGATCAGATGGTGCGAGATTTCAGCCGGGAGAAGAACATCAGCCAGCGGGAGATATTCGAGTGTGCGTTAATCGAATTCTTCCGTCGGTACGGCTACGAGAGGGAAGTGGAACAACTGCTGGGAAGATAATCCCTTCCCCAAACGGGGGAGGGTCTTCCCCACTACCCAATTTTTTTTGGCAAAAACTCGGTACCTGGAAACCGAAATACCTATGAATAAAGAAAGGGAGATGTACAATGCCTCTCATCACCAAATGGAATACCTCACATAAAGGAAATCTCCGTCAGCTGACCCCAGAGGGAATTTATAACGGCACCATTACAGAAGTGACTGCGGAGTATAACGTGTACACTCAGGGCCGTACCGTTGACCGCATTGAGAACACGTATAAACTTGACAATGGTCATATCGTGAAACAGAAGTACATTTGGTACCTGAGCGAAACCAGCAAGCTAGGGCAAGTGGTCATTAATCTTTTGGGGAATGTTGGACACGATGTCGATCTGGAGCAGCTAAAAGGGATGCGTTGCCGGGTGAAAATCGAGCATAACCGGACCCCTGACGGCAAAGTCTGGGTCAACGTAACCGATGTATATCCGATTGATGACGAACAGAAGGTGCGAGAGCAAGCTGCACAGGAACAAGCAGAACAACGTCAAGCGGAAATCGATCAGCTTTTTGCGGAGTAACAGGAACGTCGCTACCTCTTAGGAAACAGGGGTAGCGATTTTTCCCCAACCAAAAAGAGGAGGAACGAACATGAGCAATCCAATGACAGGCATGCAGCAATCCAGATTTATGACAAAAGATGGCGTATTGTATGTGGGAGATCTGCCCATCGGCAGGGATATCCGCGTGATCGCCTTACAAACCAATCTTGATACCAACGAAGTCGGAATCGTCCTTGAATTTGAGGATAACGGCAAGAAGATCAGAAGACGGATTTCTCGCAGTGATCTCACCAAGCCAGGACTCGTGAAGCTCACCCGCTACGGAGCCGATACGTGGGGAGAAGTCGTGGAACACTACGTTGACTATTTGAGAGAGCAAGTAGAAACGATGCCACGTACCTACGTTCATTCCATGGTAGGTTGGGATGAGTTCGAGGGCCAACTGTTCTTCAAACATTATAAAGCAGTCGGCTTAAATTCTATCTACGTTGGTTCTCAGCACGACATTGAGCCCAAAGGCTCCTACGATAAGTGGTTTGCTCTTGTTGAAGCCGAGGTGCTGGGAAATCCGTGGTTGGAATTTGCCCTCGTAGTAGGCTTCACTGCAGCATTGGTGAGTCTCATCGGAAAAAAGGTTCATATCGATTCCCTGTTTTTCAACTTCGCTGGGAAGACTACATCCGGTAAAACAACTTCCACTCGCCTCGGATTAAGTCCGTGGGGGTTGCCGGATTCACGTGATAATGGATTACTCAAGCTTTGGTTTGGAACGGATCAGGGGATTCTCTCCAACCTGACAGGAAACTTCGGGATTCCGATTGGGATCGACGACACCTCTCTCCAGGAAAAAGATAAAGACTACACGGCGCTCATCTACCGCTTGGTAGTGGGAAAAGAAAAGCAAGCGCTGAACGCGGACGGAACGATTCGTCAACGCGGGGAGTGGAATACCACCATTATCTCCAGTTCAGAGCTGTCCATGTTTAATGGAACCGATCAGCGGGCCGGTTTGCGTGTGAGGTTGACCGAAGTCGAGGCACCGTACTGGACAAGTTCGGCGGAGAATGCAGAACGAATCGAACGTGGCGTCCTGGAAAACTACGGTCATGCTGGCCCCAGGTTTGTCGAGTATTTGATGGAGAATTATACCGTCGACCAGTTGGTGGCAGAGTGGGAGCTGGCAAAGGACTTGCTGCTCAAATACATGGAAAAGGATCGGTTGTCTGCTCGCATTGCTGGAAAATTGGCCATTGTCCTTCTGACAGGGAAACTGGTGCGAAAGGCTCTCGGGCTTGCACTTGACCTGGAACAGCTGGCCAAAACCCTCCTGTATATCGAGAAGAAGTCAGTTGAGTCCAGGGATGTCGGTGATGCGGCCTACCGCTACCTGATAGAATTCTTCATGCGGAACCAGAGCAAGTTCTTCGAGGACAAGGGCAAAAAAGGGCTGGTACAGCGCGGGGAGTGCCTCGGCAAGTACCTGACGAACGGGGATACCGTCACGGAGATTCGCATCCCGAAGGAAGGGAACTTTGCGAAGGTCATGGCGGATGGCAAGTTTACCGACCTGGAATCCATCATTGAAAGCTGGAAGCAAAAAGATCTCCTGGTTTGCGACGTTGGAAAAAACTACGTGAACCGCGTGTTTGAAAAAGGGATGCCTCGTGTTCCCCTGTACGCCATCAAGGTAATAGAGCTGGAAGAGGATACACCCGAATCGTTTGAGGTAGTGTTTGGCAACGACATGCTTGCCTTTCTTGCAGACGAGGATGTGGCGTACGAAGAGATTGGCAGTGAAGAGGCAGAGAACAAGGATTTTGGTTACGATGAGGTCGCGCATGAAGATGATTCTGAGGAGGACGCCCCGTACGAAGAGACTGGTGATGAAGAGGCGTACGAGGAAACGTACGACGATGAGACGGAGTACGAGGTCGACCCAGACGATGAATACGAGGAGGAGGAACAAGAAGACTACGAAAACATTGCGTAGGAAACCGATTAAACGAAAAGCGGTCAGTAGGGCTCATCCTGTGCCGGAGTCAGGCAAGGGTGACTGCCCTTCTGGTCGCTTTCTTTTGTGTTCGACGAAGGCAGAGGTGCAATCGGTGAAGTCTCGTCTCACCCTAAGTGGGTGAAGGGATGGGAGCGTTCCTGTGAGCGCTCCGGTTAGTGCGGTAGCTGGTGCGGTGAAAACTCTTGTGTGGCAAGCATTCGGGTGGAATTGCACCGAACGCACCGCAGTTTGGGGGAATAACGGGGACGAAACGATGCAACAGATGCAATCCAGCCTCAGCCTAAGTAGGGCATGGACTCGAATCGTCCCTGCTAGCGCTCCGGTCGGTGCGGTAACTGGTGCGGTAAGATCCCTTGAGTGGCAAGGGTTCGTGCCAAACTGCACCGAACGCACCGCAGTTTGGGGGAATAACGGGGACGAAACGGTGTAACAGGTGCAATCCATCCTCAGTCTAAGTAGGGTAAGGACTCGAATCGTCCCTGCTAGCGCTCCGGTCTGTGCGGTAGTCGGGGCGGTAAAAACCCTCGAGTGGCAATAGCTCGGGCGGAACTGCACCTGCTGCGCCTCCTAGGTTGCCATACAGGGACATGCAAACGTGAGAAGGAGCACCACGAAAAGGTACGCAGGACGTTGTACTCATAATCCTTGTCATTCCTAGACTCACGCGAAAACGCTGCTCTCTCCGATTCTAAGGGGACAATGAAAGAGAAACCATCTGAGCATCTAAAGACAAAAGTCATGTATCTTCCTAATGATGAACTCATACTAGGAGGCATTGGAACGAGGGAAAGAAAGGTTCGGGAATCCCGAAAAATCCCTTCCAGTGAACAAAAAAGAGGAACAGGCACATGAGGAAAAAGGAAAAATCCCCAAAAACAAAAACAACGGGCATTCACGAACCTTTCTTTACAGAGATCCAAAGCCCCTTATATATACCTTCATTTATCATTATTTAATAAAATCATAAAATAATAATATAAAATATAATATTATTAAAATTATTATTATTAAATTAAAATTATGTTTACTTGATGTTATTATCTATTCCGTACAATTGGCGGTGCGATTGGTGCGTTTCCATGAGAATCCATGTACGACATGGAGTTTTACTGCACCGGCTAGCGCACCTGTGGGTGCGACTGTAGGGGCTCTACTGGACTTCTAGGGGTAGACCTCCATTTTTCCATTAGAGAGAGAAAGCCTATTTGTTGAAATGAGTTTCTTCCATTATATATAGGTTATCTATAGTTTGAATTTGATAGCTTTGAAACTCGTTGGGACACATGGTGTTTAGTGATAGTAAAAAATAGGATAATTCAGCTTAAGGTTGTGCTATTAACGGTAATGTAACTGTAACATTCGATCAAGAACTTGAAGCTGCTCCAGCTTCCGCTGATCTGGTTGTAAAACAATCCATCAACGGTGCTGAAGCTGTTGAAGTAACCGAAGCAGACGCTGACATCGTACTCGGCGCTGACAAGAAAACTGTAACGGTAACTGTTCCTGCAGTAGAAGCTACTGATGCAGAACAATCCGTGGTTTACAGCGTTTCTTACAAAGGCGGCGAAGCGAAAGCTGCTGAAGCGTTCAAAGTAGATGCTAAAGATCCACAAGTTGACATTGTGAAAGCAGCTGAAGAAGCTGTTGCAGCTTATGAAGCTGCTCGATTGACAACTGTTGAGGAAGTAGCAGCAGCGGAAGCACTGGGAACGGATGCACAAGCAAAAGTTGACTTGGTAGTTGACACAGATACAAAAGCAGCATTCCAAGCCCGTGTT
>NZ_JAFLPN010000013.1:0-111549 GCF_029870785.1 Brevibacillus sp. AY1 | reverse complement strand
CGTGGTGAAAACCGGCTATTTTTATATCCAGAAGTCCTTAGCGTTGTAAATCTGCGTTTTGCTGGCGGTACCCCATTTGGGCAAAATTCGGCCAGGTGATGTCATTACAGCCTCAGGTGAAGTGGAAAATGCTTATAGCAAAGCTGGGGTGAATTTTTACATTGTGAGAAAAACGTATCAAAACCAGCAAGGAGAAACGGTTTTGATCAGCCGCTCCACGATCATTGAAAGGCATTGAGAGGAGGTAGTGACGTGAACGTTGGCTATGAATGGAGACCTGTGGAGAAAGGGAAGATCAATCACACCCAGCTGGTTCGATACGCAGCAGCATCCGGTGATTTTAACCCCATCCATACGGTTGTGCCCTTTGCTGAAAAAGTAGGGCTTGGCGGAGTCATTGCGCACGGGATGATGATCATGGGATTTATCGGTCAAGCTATCGGGGTTTGGTTCCACCCCGATCAGCTGCTCCGTTTTTCCGTTCGCTTTCAAGCAATGACGCTTCCCGGCGAGTCGATTACCATCAAGGGAACGGTAATTGGTGAGACAGATAACACTTGGAAATGTCAGGCATTCGCGGTAAATGAAGAAGGAGAGACGAAGGTAAGTGCCTTATTCGAGGTCAAGAAGGCGTAATGTAGACGTATAGAGTACAAAACGGATGGAGGGAGATTGACCCGGCGTTGACATCATGTTCAGGCTCTCAACAAACCTGACTAGGGAGAGGTTGTATCATGATTATTACAAAAGGTTTATTGCGTAATGTCCAAACCCGACCGGAAAAGATCGCAGTCATTGACGGTGACAAGCAGTTTACGTACCGTCAGCTGGCAAATCGATCCGCACGATTGAAGGAAGCGCTACAAAAGATGGGCATTCAAAAAGGAGATCGAGTCGCTGTATTGATGCTGAACAGCTTTCGTTATCTGGAATTGATGTACGGTGTTACAGCCTTGGGTGCTTTGATCGTACCCCTTAACTATCGTCTGTCGCCTGAAGAATTGATGTACATCCTCCAGGATTCGGGTGCCAAGGTCCTCTTTTTGCATCGGGAATTTGTGAAAGTGGCTCCCTTGTTGAAAAAGGAGGTGCCATCCCTGCTCCATTACGTTCTGGCAGAGGATGAGGAGATTCGTGAGCTTGGGCTCGAATCCTATGAGGACTGGATTCAGCAGGCGACCGATCAGCCGTTGCGCTACGCTGACGATTTGCATGAGGACGATGTAGCTGGCTTGTTCTACACGGGAGGGACGACTGGCCGCGCCAAAGGAGTTATGCTAACCCATCGCAACCTGATTAGTAATTACTATCACGCCGGAGTTCTGAATCATCAAAATCCTGACAGTCGTTTTTTGCATGCTGCGCCGATGTTTCATTTGGCAGACGGCATGTGCATGATCAGCATCACCAATGCAGGAGGCTCGCATTGTGTGATTCGCGCCTTTTCTGCGAAAGGGTTCATGAAAGCGGTGGATACATACAAGGTGACGAATACGTTGCTGGTACCCACCATGCTAAATATGGTGTTGAATGATCCGGATTACAAAGCGTATGACCTTCACTCCTTGGAGAGAGTGACTTATGGTGCGGCACCGATGCCATACGAGCTATTGAAGCGAGCGATGCAGGAGTTTCCCAACATCAAATGGACCCAAGGCTACGGGATGACCGAAGCCTCTCCTGGAATCTCTCAGCTCAGTCCGGATTATCATGTTCTCGATGATTCGGCTAAAAATCAGCGACGTCTATTTTCGGCAGGTCATGCAGTCATGGGCGTTGAGGTGCGCATCGTCGATGAATTGGGAAATGAACTTCCTGTCGGCCAAGTCGGGGAGATCATCGCACGGGGTCCGAACATCATGAAAGGGTATTGGAATTTGCCTGAGGAAACGGCAGCAGTCTTGAAAAACGGCTGGTACCACACGGGTGATATGGGCTATCTGGACGAGGATTACTTCCTCTATGTCGTGGATCGTAAAAAAGACATGATTATTAGTGGGGGAGAAAATATTTACTCGCCAGAGGTAGAAAACATCATCTATCAACATCCGGATGTAGTGGAGGTAGCCGTGATTGGTGCCCCTGATCCAACGTGGGGAGAAATCGTTTTGGCGGCTGTGGTGAAAAAGAAAGGCAGTCAGATGACCGAGCAAGAGATAGTGGATTTCATGCGTGGCAGGGTGGCCAGCTACAAAATCCCGAAAAGGATTGAATTCATGGAGGAGCTGCCGAAGAGTGGTGCCGGAAAGATTTTGAAACGGCATCTGAGATCCCTTTATTGGAAAGACATGCCGCGTCAAGTGAATTGAGAGTATGCTCCTGTTGTGAACGCAATCGCAGCAGGAGCGTTTTTTTCTACTCCAAAACAGAGATATAAATATCTACCTGACTGTTGGCAGGATCGATGCAGCGCTCATCGTAGACCTCAAAATCCGTCAGGAAAGCCCGCTTATGTGTTTTGGACCATTCCCAGATGTAAGCCCAGGCTTCTACCACAATTTCGGAGACAGGCCCTTTTCTAGTAGTAAAGACGACATACGTGCCCTCTGCCACACTATAGCTGGTCATTTCAGCTGGAAGCGGATCAGTGGGGGCGATCTCTGTTCCGATTCCAAAGGTATAGGAACCCGTTTCGTCCGATTCATATTCCGTGTAAACAGCTAGAATGGTATCGCTTTTTCTGGATGGAAAAGGCTCAAGTGCACCCTCACGGAAAAAAAGGTCCCATTGCGCAGGGATGACGCCTACGCCATTCATCTCGGCTTCATTGGTTGTTTTTGCTGATCGGCAAAGATATGTGAATCCCTGTACCTTCTTGGGATCACTGACTAGGATGTGCTGGGACAATGTGTTCTCCTCCTGTACAAACATACGTTCTGTTATTTAGATTATAAGGGGATTATCTAGGAAGTTCAACCGAGGAATTATAATATTTGTCATGAAAACTTGTAGAAATGGGTCATTAACCCAGCTATAATGGTAATAAAATGAATATTTTGATTATAGGCCGACAACGGTGTCGGGTTTAATGAAGAATGCTTGCTGTGAGTTCAATCGTATGGGAAAAGTGAAGAGAGCGAAGCAATGGTGCTTTTTTATGCTGCGGGTTATGGAATCCCGTCAGCATGGAATAGCACTTTTTTTATTGGGAGTCCACTGTTTTCTACTTATCGAAGAAATGGGAGAGGGTGTCTGCATGAAGCTGTCCTGTGTGATACGTAAACAGCAATATCAATTTGGCTCCGTACGTGAGGTGCTTGCGAAAGCTAGTGAAGAAAAATCAGGAGATCAAATGAGCAAGCTGTCAGCAAACTCTGCCTTGGAGAGAATGGCTGCCAAAGTGGTTCTAAGCGAAATAATGCTAAGTGATATCTATGAGAATCCCGTAATTCCCTATGAAAGGGATGAAGTAACACGCGTCATCTATGACGATATCAATCTGTCCGTCTACAACGAAATCAAGGGATGGACGATTGGCGAGCTGCGTGAATACATCCTATCCTTTTCATCGGGGATGCCAGAGCTTACACGAATAAGCCGGGGACTAACCAGTGAAATGATCTCCGCTGTTGCCAAATTGATGTCGAGCATCGACCTGGTCCTAGCTTCACAGAAGATGCGTCATCAGGCTTACTGCAACACCTTGATTGGAGAGCCGGGCCGACTTGCTTTCCGCTGTCAGCCCAATCATCCGATTGATGATCCAGAGGGTATTATGGCTTCGATCAAAGAAGGACTTTCTTACGGGTCAGGGGACGCCGTGATTGGCATCAATCCAAATAATGATTCAGTTGAAAGCGTTACCAAGCTGCTGAAGATGACGCATGATTTTATGCAGCGTTGGCAGATTCCTACGCAAAACTGTGTCCTCGCCCACATTTCGACACAGGTGCAGGCCCTGCGAGGTGGTGCGCCCATTTCTCTCCTCTTTCAAAGCTTGGCAGGCTCGCAGAAAGCCAATGATGCATTTGGAGTCAATAAAGAAATTCTCGATGAGGCAATGGAGCTGATGCTCCGCTATGGCACCGCTTCAGGCCCCAATGTCATGTATTTTGAAACAGGTCAAGGCTCAGAAGTATCCCTCGATTCGCATGAAGGGGTTGATATGCAGACGCTGGAATCCCGAACCTATGGCTTCTGCCGCCATTGGAAGCCTTTTATGGTGAATAATGTTTCGGGCTTTATCGGTCCAGAGACCTTGTATGATGGCAGGCAGATGATTCGCGCTGATCTGGAGGATTTGTTCATGGGCAAACTGCATGGGTTGCCGATGGGAATAGCCCCTACCTATACGAATCACATGTATGCGGACCAAAATGATCAGGAGATCGCCGGAATGCTGACTGCATTGGGCGGGGCGAACTTTTACATGGGCGTTCCGGGCGGAGATGATGTCATGCTCAGCTATCAGGATACGAGCTATCATGATGACGCCAGTCTGCGAGAACTGTTGGGTTTTCGACCTTTGCGCGAATTTGAGAAATGGTTGGAGAAGATGGAGATCATGGAGAATGGTCGATTGACGGAGCGGGCTGGGGACTTATCCATTTTTGACTGAGCGTCAGGGGAGGGAACAAGGGATGAAACAGGTAAACCTGGATCATTTGGTCCAAAGAGTGATAGAGGAGTTATCCAAGAAAAATGAACATCTGGAAAGCATCCATTTCCCAGAAGATAAACAAGCGGGAGTCCCAAAGCCGCATAATCCGGAAGTCCTGGAGCGAGCCATGAGGAGGACTCCTGCTCGCATCGGGATTGGGCGGGCTGGTACGCGTATGAAAACGACGAGCTATCTGCAATTTCGGATCGACCAAGCTGCTGCCCATGATGCTGTCATGAACACGATTGATCCTTCCTTGATTGAGGATTTGGGACTTCCCGTCCTTCATACCAGGGCTGCCGATATGCAGGAGTACTTGATGAATCTGGATTCGGGACGCTTTTTGTCAGAGGATTCGGTCCGTTGGCTGGAGAAGCATGGGGAAAAAAACAAGGATGTGCAAATCATCATATCCGATGGACTTAGTACGTCAGCATGTGAAGCCACCATTCCGGACTTGTTGCCAGCGTTGCTGCAAGGTTTGGCTTTGAAAAAAATTCAGGTTGCAAAGCCGATTTTTATCCATCGTGGCCGTGTCTGGGTGCAGGATCATGTAGCCTCTATCGTGAAATGTAAAGTGGTCATCTCCCTGATTGGTGAAAGGCCTGGCCTTGCCACCGCAGAGAGTCTGAGCGCCTACATGATTTACAAGCCTGATCATCATACCGTAGAGTCAGACCGCACCGTCATCTCCAATATCCATCGCGGTGGCACTCCGCCGATCGAAGCAGGGGCATATTTAGCAGATGTACTGGAGGAAATTTTACGTTTTCAGGCAAGTGGTGTAAAATATGCGCAGCTTCGAGCAAAATAACAAGTAGATTCCTATTGGCAGTTCCTGCTATCATGCACTAGAATACAAGGAGATCAACCATTTTTCATGAGGAGTTGCTACGCATGAAGGAGCCAAACCAAAACGACATCGAAGCTACCGAAGGCAAAGGAAAAATCAGTCTGCAAGAAGCGATCAAGCGCAAAATGGCTGAGAAAAAACAGGCACAATCGAATGGGAATTCTTCCTTCCAGAACCAAAAGTCGGCCAATCAAACAATGAAAAGCCAGCATACGAAGAAACCAAACAATCAACGCAGACGTACGGGAGTCTAAAAAGCAGGTAGAAGAATCATGTCAAAAAATGCTGAAGGAGCCAATCCCTCAGCATTTTTTTCATGTCAAGGAAGGTGAACGTCATGGACCCTGCCACCTTTTTCGATAGGCGAGGGGAGTCATGTCCACGCGTTTTTTGAACAAGTCAATAAAATGGCTGACGTGATCGATCCCGACCTCGAACGCGATAGCAGCTACGGTGAGATCGGAGAATGGACGTAGAAGACATGTTTGCGATAAGCGGTGACTCACCGTCGGACCCGATCGCCAAAAAGCCTACTGACGAACAGCTTGAATGGTCTTGCAGGGTAGCTGCTGCACAGGAAAAGCTGGTTCGACATTACGATCTGGACGCATTGACTTATTATTATCACGGCGCATCTGGGAATCCTTATGAGAAGCTGCAGGCAGGCTTCATCGTGGGCCATTCGCTACTTACTGCAAAAGGGATTCCTTGTGCAGGAGAGGGAGATCTCAAGACAGCCATCGCGATGAAAATTTGTGATTCACTCGGGATTGGCGGTAGTTACTCCGAGATCGTCGTCGTGGATTATGAGGATGAAACAATCCTGTTGGGACATGACGGACCGTTCCATATGGCCATCTCAGAAGGCAAACCAATATTGCGAGGAATGGGACTTTATCACGGGAAACAGGGAACTGGCGTATCGGTTGAAGCAAAAGTAAAAAAGGCCCGGTGACGACGGTTAACCTGACACAGACTGGCGAAGGCAAGCTGAAGATGATAT
This sequence comes from Brevibacillus sp. AY1, assembly GCF_029870785.1. Taxonomy (NCBI): domain Bacteria; kingdom Bacillati; phylum Bacillota; class Bacilli; order Caryophanales; family Paenibacillaceae; genus Brevibacillus; species Brevibacillus sp. AY1. The sequence continues at coordinate 105,093 of NZ_JAFLPN010000013.1, read as the reverse complement.
TTAGTGAGGGAGAATCCACCAACGGACCGACGATGAAGATAGGCAATACCCAGACTCCCGTGAAATTTCGTCAGCATCCTGACGAGTATATGGAACGTTGGTTTATGGAAGCGCCCACACATCACTGTGCGCTGGCGATTGGACACCACGCACGTCTGCTTCAAAAGGTTGCTCAGCTTATGTCGATCAAGCAGGTTACGCTGTAGGGAACGAGCTTACAAAAGAAAAACAAAAGAAATCCTCAAATTTCTTCCTATAGTAGCGGGTAAAACTGGTATAATCAAAGATATACAAAATAAAAAAGAACAGTCGACTCGCAAAACAAAAACGTGGCGTCCGCAATAAGGTACGGGAAAGAGGATGACGATGCTTGTAGCTGAGAGGCATGAAATGATTGTCCGTTTGGTAAACGACAGGGGCAGTATTCGAGTATCAGAATTGAGTGAGATTTGCAACGTGACAGAGGAGACCATACGTCGGGATCTGGATCGATTGGAGGAAGCGGGGCGTTTAATCAGGAGCCACGGCGGAGCAGTCAGCATCGCGGACCAGCAACCGGAAATTCCTTATCTAGAACGTGAAGTAACACGGATGGAGGAAAAGAAACGGATCGCCAGACAAGCTGTTGCTTATATTGAACCGCATGATAGGATCATTCTAGACGCTAGCACCACGGCTTGGTACATGGCGGCGATCGTACCAGATATTCCGCTTACCGTATTGACCAACTCCATCAAGGTTGCGATGGAGCTTTCCACCAAGGAAAAGGTGGAAGTGATATCGACGGGTGGAACGCTGGCACCTCGATCCCTTTCTTATCTTGGACCGAGCGCAGAACGGACATTGGATCAATATCATGTCGACAAAGCTTTTCTTTCCTGCAAAGGGGTCCATCTCGAACGCGGAATCAGTGAATCGAATGAATTGCAGGCTCTAGTCAAAAAGAAAATGATCGAGATTTCAGACAAAGTCTTTTTGCTGGCGGATACAAGCAAATTCGGTGTCCAGGCTTTTACCTATTTTGCCAAACTCTCAGAAATCGATGAGATCATTACGGATGACGAAGTCGATGAAGGGACCATTCGCCAATTGGAGGAAAAATCCGTAAAAGTGAAGGTTTCTCCATAAGTGACAAGGGACAAGGAATAAGTGCTTCAAGCATGGCAAAGGCGGAGGTGATGAAACCCTCCGCCTTTCGCATACACGTACTCGATTATTTGGCCAAAAGCTCTCGATCGGCTGAATCAACGGAAGCTTGCTTCGCCTTCGCTGCGATGCGATCTGGACTTTTGTAATAGATCAAAATGGCTGTCACAAGCAGGGCTATGCCATTCACGATAAAGACCACGCGGATCGGAATCAGTCCGCCCATTATCCCACCTAAAATCGGGCCCATCATTGTTGCGAGCTGTGTAGAGGATTGATTCAGACTAAACGCTCTGCCGCGAAACTCCGGCTCAGTCACTTTCACAATCATCGCATTGATAGAGGGGTAGACCGCCGCGAAAAACATGCCGTAGATGAAGCGCAGAATTCCAAATCCGTACAGATCCGTAAAGAAATATTGCAACAGATTGCCGATTGCACCGCCCATGAGTCCAATGAACAGGATCTTGGAAAATCCGATTTTGGACCCTAATCTTCCCCAGCGAGGGGAGGCAAGGACGGTGGCGATCCCTACGGATGCGAAAATGATACCCGCACTGAGAGACGCTTCTTGTTCGCTGACGCCGAGTTGCAATACATAAACCGTCAACAGCGGCTCAAGCAGCATGACTGAACAGGTGACCAGCATGCTGACTCCTAAAATAGACATCAGGGAGCGATTTGCCCAAGCAGCACGCAAGTCTTCACGTACTTTCGAGCGCGGGCCGGTGCGGTTGAAATTGGTTTCTTTGACAAAGAACGTGGCAATCATTGCAGCAACCAGTACGACAAATCCAGAAAAGATAAAAGCTTCTCGGTTTCCCCATAGATGACTGACAAATCCTCCGACAAGTGGTCCAATAATGCTGCCCGTTGCACCAGCAGTAGCCATGACTCCAAGCGCATAGCCGACATCCTTTTCAGGCGTATTGGTACCGACAAGGGCAATTGAGGCAGGAACGTACCCAGCGAGCAGTCCTTGGAAGATGCGCAGGACAATGAACAAGTAGGGATCCGTAATGAAATAGGTCAAGAAATAAAGGAGCGCCAGGCTGAATCCGGAGCGGATCAACATGGGCTTTCGTCCGTATTTGTCTGCTAGGGATCCCCAAAAAGGTGAAATCATCGCACTAGCGAGAAAAGTAATGCCGAAGGAAATACCAGCCCAAAGCTCCAGGTTTTCGTTGATACCCATCGAGGTGTGGAGAAAAATTGGTAAGAACGGGATCGAGATCGTGTACGCCGTGCTACAAAAAAAGACGCCTAGCCATAGTACAAACAAATTACGTTTCCAGGAAAAATTCATCCTTCCGTCACAACCTTTGCTGTAAAAAAGCAGGAAATACTATTGTGATCATTCTAACACTGTACGGAGAGGCTGACCAATCAAGAATAGTGATCGTACTAAAGCATAAATGAAATAAGTAAATCTATATGGCAAAAGCAAAAGGAAGACAGAAAAGACCTCCTCAGGTGCGAGGAGGTCTTGCTTTTAGTGAGCGGAAGGGACAGATATTCCGATCTGATCCACCAGTTTCTTGCTTTCTTCATTAAGCCCAGAGATGTTCACTTGTTTCCCTAGCTGTGCATATTTGGATGCTACCTTGGTAATGGCGGTTACTGCCGAATGGTCCCATACGTGAGAGCGGCTAAAATCAATGATGATCTGTTCAGGATCTTCCTGAAACTGAAATTGGTCGAAAAAATGTGTCATCGTACCGAAAAACAGCTGTCCTTTAATGACATACACTTTTTCACCCGTGTCACTGATGTACGTCGAAGCGTGCAGGCGAGCCATCCGCCATCCAAAGATAACCGCACTCAAGACCACTCCACTGATCACGCCTTTTGCGAGATCATGGGTGAGTACAACGATGACAACCGTGGTCAGCATGACAATCGAGTCCCCAACCGGTACCTTGCGCATATCCACGAGTGAGCGCCAATCAAACGTTCCGATCGATACCATGATCATAACCCCAACCAATGCTGCCATCGGAATTTGTTTGACGATATCTCCCAGTACAAGAATCAGGAAGAGTAAAAATACTCCTGCAACCAGCGTGGAAAGTCTTCCTCTACCACCTGACTTGACGTTAATCACGGATTGACCGATCATGGCACAGCCCGCCATACCTCCGAAAAAACCGGTTATGACATTTGCAATCCCTTGTCCTTTGACCTCTGTATTCTTGTTGCTGTTCGTATCCGTCATTTCATCCAGGATAGAAGCAGTCATCAAGGACTCCAGAATTCCAACCAATGCCAAAGGAAAGGAGTAGGGGAGAATGATGAGCAACGTTTCCAGAGTAAGCGGTACAGCGGGCAGGTGAAACAGTGGCAGGGCGCGCGTAATCTCTCCCATATCGCCTACTGTTCGTAAATCCCATCCCGATATCATTACGATTGCGGTCATCACGATAATAGCAAACAAAGCAGATGGAATCGCTTTGGTCAGTCGTGGAAGCAGGTAAATGATGGCCAGAGTAGCTGCCATCATGGCATACATGATCCACGATGCTCCTAGAAAATGTGGGAGCTGGGCCATAAAGATCAGGATGGCCAGGGCGTTGACAAATCCAATCACCACGGATTGGGAACAAAGGTCATGAGCCTTCCAATTTTCAAAGCCCCAAAAACCAATTGCAAAATACCAGTCAATACGGTTGCTGCAAATAGATACTCAATCCCGTGTTCCTTTACCAGTGTGATCATCAGGAGTGCCATTGCTCCTGTAGCAGCCGAAATCATGCCTGGTCGTCCACCCACAAAGGCGATGGTCACCGCAATGCAAAAGGAAGCGTAAATACCCACCATCGGATCAACGCCGGCAATAATGGAGAAGGCGATGGCTTCCGGAATCAATGCGAGAGCAACTGTAATGCCAGCTAATACATCCCCTCTCACATTGCTGAACCATTCGCTTTTCCAGTGTTGCATATTCAATACCATAACCTCTTTCTCAGTGAAGTGTTGACTTTCCCCTTTCAGAAAAGTCGGGGCCGTTATATCCAGAGCTTGATTATAGGGAAAAAAACAAATTTTATCTACCCGAAATTACAATTTACCTGCAATACACGTTTCAGCGGTTTTTATGGAGAAGCGGTAACTACACTTAATCGGACGCTAGACAGGCTTGTACTTCTTATTTTAAAGTATAGGGAAGAGAAAATTGGAATGATCTGGTTATTTTGCATCGAGAAGAATGAATTTAATAAGAGGAGGGAAGTGTTTCGTTTTGTTCAGTCCAAATGCCAACGAGCTGTTGGGTGCGCAGATTAAGGAAGAGGAATTTATACGCGCACTGGAACAACAGGAATTCTTGCTCCTCTTCCAACCTCAAATCGAATTAGTTTCAGGGGAATTGATCGGAGTTGAAGCGTTGATTCGGTGGGAACATCCTGAAAAAGGGTACTTGCTGCCGCATGCTTTTCTTCCTTTTGCAGAAGCCTGTCACGCCATTGTTCCTATGGGAGATTGGGTGTTGCGAGCGGCATGCAAGCAGAACAAGGCTTGGCAAACAGCTGGCCTACCGCCGATTGTCATGGCAGTCAATCTATCTGCCGTTCAGTTCCTGGAAACGGATATAGTACATACGGTTCAATCTGCTCTGGAAGAGAGTCAATTGGACCCGCAATATCTGGAGCTGGAAATTACGGAGAGCATGATCGTGGATGCCATGCATTCACTCGTAGTCATCCAGAAACTGAAACAACTCGGTGTAAAGATCAGTATTGATGATTACGGCACTGGTTACAGTTCGATCCGTGATCTGCAGCGGCTGCCCATCGATAAATTAAAAATGGATCAGTCATTGATCCATGAAAGCACAACAGACGAAATCAGTATCACGAAAACGATCATTACCATTGCCAGAAGCCTCCGCCTGCAAGTTGTTGCAGAAGGTGTGGAAACGGATGAACACATGGAGATGTTGAAAGAGAACATGTGTGATCTGGTACAAGGTTATTTGATCAGTGTTCCAGTCTCTGCAGAGGAAATGCGGCGGATCTTGGAACAGCAGCAAGTCTTGCTTCAATCCACTTGGGAAGAAGATAAGCAAAAGCAGTCTGTCATGTTTGAGGCTTTATGTCTGGCCAGACAAAAGCTGCTCCAAACCTTGCGAAAGCAACAGGGGATGACCTTTACCACGATAAAAAACGAGGATCGTTATATCATCACGCTATGCGAAGGGGAATTACTCTACAGACTTGGATTGGTTCCCGAACAAGTCGTCGGCAAAGAATTGTTTGATTTTTTATCGGCGCAGGATGCCGATCGAAAAATCAGATATATCGATAGAGCATGGAATGGCGAGGAAAATGTCAATTATGAAGGGGCGCTAAACGGCGTACACTATCTTGCTTGTCTGCGTCCGATGTACGTGCAGGATCAGGTAAAGGAAGTGGTTGCTTACTGTGTCGATATAACAGAGCGAAAAATTGCAGAGGAGGCTTTGCGCGAGAGCGAAGCCAATTACCGGTTGATAACAGAAAACATGTCGGATTTGGTTTGCGTTCTCGATCATCAGGGTAACATCACATACGCATCTCCAGCCGTTTTTTCCGTCCTTGGCTATAAACACGAAGAAATGAAAGAGCATCATGTTTTGGTTATGGTAGCTGCGGAGCACAAGGAAAAAATGTCCAGTATACTTGCCGAAATATTCAATCAAAAGCAAGCTCGGCATATCAAGTTTTCAAGTATACATCGAGACGGTTCCAATCTCATTCTGGAAGCGAAAGGTACACCCGTCATGAGTGAAGATGGAAACGTAGAGAAGGTCATTCTGGTTGTTCGTAATATTACGTATCAAGTACAGGTCGAGGATTTTATCCGAAAAACAGAAACGTTATCGGTGATCGGTCATCTTGCAGCCGTTCTTGCCCATGAAATCAGAAATCCTGTCACATCCATCAAAGGATTTGTTCAACTGTTAAAAGGAGAACACAGTAAACAGGAGTATTTCGATATTATGCTGGCGGAGTTTCATCAGCTTGAAAAAATTTTGCGCGAATTTATCTTTTTGACCCAGAGGCAGTCGAATCATTTTGAGGCGTCAAATATCTCACACATTCTGCTACAAGCGATCTCTGATCTTGATGAAAAGGCAAAGCAAGGACAGGTATGTATCGTGAATGAATGTACGGAACCCGTCAGTATCTGGTGTGATTCCAGCCAGATCAGGCATGTTTTCGTTACACTGATATCCAATGCGATTGATTCCATGCCGAATGGGGGCGTCGTCCGCATCATTCAACGACTGGAAGGGGATGATCAAGTTCTCATTCGTATTGTAGATCAAGGGTGCGGGATGAGTGAAGAGCGGCTCCATCGTTTGGGTGAACCCTTTTACAGCACGAAGGAAAAGGGGACAGGTCTTGGATTAATGATTAGTTACAAAATCATTGAATATCATCAAGGGGTTATCCATTTTTTCTCCAGTCCGAATCAAGGAACTACAGTAGACGTATATTTCCCCATAAATCAGGTCCGATCAAATCTATGATCGGACCTGTTGTCATTTAAGATTCCTTTTCAGCTTCAGGGAGCTGGCCAACTTCTTTTTGGATGGCATTCAAGAAGCGCACCCATGCTTCCGGCAAAGTTGGATTTTTCATGGGCTCCTCTTGAGCGTGATCGTCTTTTTCTGGTTGTTGATTCAACGGTTTCACCTACCCCCTCGTATCCATCCAATCATGCCGCAGGGTGAACAGTTCGCGAAGCTCTGTATTCGTCAGCTCCGTGATCCAGTTTTCGCTGTTGCCTACGATCTGCTGGCTTAACGATTGCTTTCGGTCAATCATTTCATCAATACGCTCTTCGATGGTTCCAAGCGATATAAATTTGTACACGTGAACATTGCGCTTCTGTCCGATGCGATGGGCTCGATCTGTGGCCTGATTTTCGACAGCCGGATTCCACCAACGATCCAAATGAATCACGTGATTGGCTTCCGTCAGGTTCAGTCCGGTACCTCCCGCGCGCAGGGAGAGGATGAAAATGGCGCCACGTTCCTGATCCGTTAGGGTTGAGTCCTGAAAAAGCTCAATCATCTCATCGCGCTTTTCCTTTTTGGTGGATCCATTTAGGAAGAAAACGGGACCGTAGCCTTCCCGGGTAAGAATACGCTGGAGCATGGATCCCATTGCAATGTACTGGGTAAAAATCAGGCAGCGTTCGCCCTTATGCCGGATGTCCCCAATCAGCTCCAACAATCGTTCCAGTTTATGGGAACGCTGAACGTCATCTGCTGTCGTGACCTCGTTTAGGATGAGCGAGGGATGATCACAGAGCTGCTTCAGTCGTGTAAGTGTGGTCAATATGAGGCCACGACGTTCCATTGCCGTTGAGTTTTCCACACGCGCAAACATTTCCTGGATAGTTGTTTCATACAAAGCGCCTTGTTCGGCAGTTAAAGGAACATATTCCTTTTGCTCATTTTTTTCAGGCAGATCCAATTGAATGGACGGGTCAGTTTTGACGCGACGCAGCAAGAAGGGCTGGATCAATCGCTGTACTTGAGCAATCAATTCTTTATTTTGATCGCGTTCGATCGGTATCACGAAGCGTTGGTTAAATTCGCCCAAGCTGCCCAGATACCCAGGATTTAAAAAATCAAAGATCGACCATAATTCGGTTAGGCGGTTTTCAATAGGCGTACCAGTCAAGGCAATATGATGATGGGCACGCAGGTCGCGAACAGCGGAAGCTTGCTTTGTATAAGCATTTTTGATGTTTTGTGCCTCATCCAGACAGATGGTATTCCACTGGATGCCAGACAGCTCCTGTTCATCCAAATGAGAGAGCGCATACGAAGTGATGACCAGATCAGTCCCATCGACTGCCGGCAAAAATGCTTCCCGCTTCTTTCGATGGTTGCCATAGTGAATATACACATTCAGGGTGGGGGCAAACCGTTCCAGTTCTTTCTGCCAGTTCCCGATCACCGATGTGGGACAGATGAGTAAAGAAGGAGTCTGCGTCTCTTGATTTTCTTTTAGTTGAAGCAAATACGTGATGAATTGAACCGTTTTACCCAATCCCATATCATCGGCAAGACAGGCTCCCAGTCCAAAACGGCGCAAGAAAAGAAGCCATGAGCTACCCTCAAGCTGGTATTTTCGCAACGTTCCCCGAAACGTCGCAGGCTGAGGGGAGAGCGGGATGCTAGTCATTCCCTGGAGCTGTGTCATCAGGTCTAGCAATTGTTTGTTCAATTCCACTTCTACGGACAAGGAGTACGGTTCGTCTGTATCCAGCAAGGTATCCGCATCTTGCCCTTCCGGAGTAGCGGTCAAATGCAGCTTCATCACATCACGCAGGGATAAATGCTGTTTACCTCTGTTTTTCTTCAAGGTTTCCTGCAATTGTTGAAATAAATCAGGGGTTAATTGTACCCAGTGACCTCTGATTTTCATCAGGCGCTGCTTTTGCTTGAGCAATGACTCAAATTCATCTTCGCTTAATTCCACGGGGCCAAGGGCGAGCTTCCACTCAAAATCCATGACTTGAGAGATACCCAAAAACGACTGGCGGGAAGTACCAACTGACGAGCTTACTTTGGCCTTCAGTCGAGGTTTGATACGCCTAACCTGTTCCCACCATGCTGGGAGGAAGACGTGAATTCCTGCTTGAACCAACTGTAGACTGCTGGAGGTTAAAAAAAGCCATGCTTGCTCGTTGTTCAGTTGGGTAAGGGGAGTTGAGCCCGTTTCCCGAGCAGCATACCAGGGGAGAATCTCCTTGCACTTTTGCAAATCGTTCAAGAATCGGCTCCAATGCTCCCGCCACGCCTCTGGAATATCGGCTAGACTGCCACCTTCCACAGAGAAATAGGAGGGTTCAATCATAAATAGCTGGTCTGGCTTTTCACGATCCTGCAGGTAATATTGTAATGACCAGTCTCCAAACGTATCTTCAGCTTCTGTAATCTGCAGACAGGTACGAAAGGGAGTGAGATCGGGAAGCCAGCCGATCGACTGGAGCCACTCCTGCTCCCGCAGATGAGGGGACAGCTCCTCGCCGGTCATGGTGAGCGCAGGAAAATGAGATTGTAGCTGTTCCCATGCGCGAGCTACTTCCCCTTCACCAAACATCATTTCTTCGAGTAGTAGGGATAGCCATAGGCTGGCGTAGCTGGGCAAGGCGACGTCTTGCTCCTTCAGCTTCCAACCAGGGCGGCCTTTTCGCCATTGCAACAGATCAGGAATGATCGCTCGGTTTGCCAGACTTCGATGGATGAGTTGAGCCGTTTGGTTATATTCCTGATATGTATCGCTAAAGGAGTAAGTAACGTGGCTAAGCCACTTGGGGTTAGAAAATAAGGTGAAGGCTTCCTTCGCGCTGAGTACCAAGCCTTCATCCGTTTTTTGAATGAACGTACCGTAGTACGATTTTTCATCCCAGGCAAAAAGGATTCGTGCCAGCTCCTCAGTATCTATTGGGTGCTCATACGATTCTTTTCCGGTAATCAGGAAAGTGCCATCTGCCATCTGTTTCGCATCAAGATTGAGTGTCATCACCTTACTCATAGATTCAGATTTCCTCTCCTTAACTCCTCTTGGAAAGCTCGCAACCGATTATACTTGGTTGATAATTGATCCAGATAGCTTCCCCAATGAGCTTCTTGATTGACCTTGCTGTATATGGAACGCACCTTTTTTAGCAGCTTGATCGCCTCTTTATAGGAAGTCCTGCTCCGTTCTCCGATCAGTCGATTGATTTCCTGCAAATAAAAGGGGAACAACAGGTGAGGAGCAGCCTCTTCGACTTGTTTGATTTGCCAAGCCTGAATGTCTGTAAAGGGAACCCGATAGGAGAGCTGCAAGTCCACCCAATCTTTATATTGCTGGTTCTCGTACAGATAGCTCGCGTATTCCTGAAAACTTCCTGGTAAAAACTTCTTGAGCTTTTTCCCGCATTCTTGACCGCGTCCGAGTTGCCTCATCGCTTCTCGCCATACAGTTGTAACAAGACGATAATGCTGAGCATCTGCTTCGCCGACCAGACGTTCCAGTCGATCGATCCACGCAAGGAAACGAGGCCAGTCGTTATTGCGAGCAAATGATTTTACATACGGTAGATAAAACGTCAGACTCAAGCGTTCGTTTGGTAGCCAGATGTCCAAAGCAGCTTGATCTTCTTTCATCATCACAAGAAAATGTCCGAGAAGCATGCGGTATTTTTCCTTCTCTGCATCTGTAGTCTCAGGAAGATGGATCAGCCTATTCAGCTCATTCGCTTCTTCTGTTGTCCATTCCGGCTTTTGCAGCAGCTCCCACCAGAGCATTTGATAAGCATAACTCCAATAAAGAGAGGTAGGCTCCATGTATTTCCATGTCTGGACCAGATTCTTGGTTTCCTCCAGGTCCGTTAGATCTGTCGCAAAAAGCTGCTGAGCATCCAAATAGTAGAGAATGCCCTCTAGCTGCAACAGCAAGCGCTCAGCAGTCTGAGACAAATCGTGAAACCAGTAGGACTGGCGTTTGGTTTGGACGAACTCCTGCAATTTCAACAGATGAAAGAGCGTAGCGTGCACGGCAAAGAGCTGCGCACGATTTTCCGGCCATTTTGATGCAATTCCCAGGATGTTTTCATAGCTTGAGAGCAATTCAGAGGAAGCGCGAAAGCTTTCCATAGCAGCGAACAAGTTGCGCGTCCAGCTCTCTAAGAATGTCCACCATTGATTGACGCTTGATTCTGGCTGCAGGGGAGAATGCAAGCTTTCAGATGTTTCGCTTTGTGTTAAGTTTCGGATTCCGCTTTTAAAGGCGGGCGCAAGCATGGACGGCGAGTATTTAGCCAGTCTGGGCTTCTGCGCACGAGTTAAATAATGACGAGGGTTATCAAAAACGCTATACATTTGAAAAAAAGTGGCAGCTATATGCTTGCAGAGTCTGGAGTAAGGACACGTGCAGGTACTTTCCTGAACCACATCGAGATGAAGGGAAACATGATAAATCTGCGTACCCTGTACATCGCTCTTTAAAAGCTTGCCATCCTCCACACGGGTGTTAAACACGACTCCATTCGAAAAATACGTATATCCTCGTTCCAGAATGTGACCTTCCATCAAATCGAGTATGTGCTCGCCTGTCTGAATGGCTTGTTCTCGTGTAAGCTCTCTTTGCAACATCTCGTCAGGTCCTCCGTACAAAGTGTCATCCCACCATTATAACCCAAAAAGGACGTCATCTGCCCAGTATCTAAGTGTATTTTTGCAATCGAAGTTCCTCCTGTTTCTGGTATTCATATGCTACAGGTAGGCTACACCACGAAAAGAGAGAAATGGAGGAGTTCGCATGGGCTATTACATCACGGTAGAGCGAGATATCAATCTTTATGTCGAGGATATCAATCCTGGGAACGGAAAACCGATCCTTTTCATACATGGATGGCCGGTTAATCATGAAATGTATGAATATCAATTTGATCAATTGCCTAAAATGGGATAACGCTGTATTGGCGTAGATTTACGCGGGTACGGGAAGTCGGATCGCCCTTGGACAGGATATACCTATGACCGTATGGCTGATGATATACGTGCTGTGATGGCGCAAGGGCTCCTCGCCTTGCGAGACGAGGATCTGCGTTCTGACTTGCCTAAAATCCATGTGCCGACTGCAATCTTTCACGGAGTTTTGGATCAGATTTGTCCGTTTAAAGAGCTTGCCCACTTTATCGGGTAGTTAGCGAAACATGGAGAGGAAAGCCAGCTTGTTATTACACGAGTTGGCTATTTTAATTGGAACAGGGGAATCATGGAAGTGCATGGAAATTATCGAGGTAAGGATGGTAAGGATGGATCATTCGGTTGCGCAGACTCCCTCTTTGCATAACGTACATAAACGAGCGCCGAAGCGAAGGATCTTGTTGAAAGCAATCACGATCATGGTCGGAGCCCTACTGGTCGCTGTCGGATTGGAAATTTTCCTTGTACCCAACAAAATCATTGATGGTGGCGTTACTGGGATTTCCATCATGCTGTCACATCTGACCGGGATGAAGCTGGGGCTGTTTTTATTTGTACTGAATCTGCCTTTTTTGATGATTGGGTACAAGCAGATCGGCAAAACCTTTGCCTTTGCTACATTGTTTGGTGTGGCAGTGATGTCAGTGGGTACAGCCTGGCTTCATGACGTCCCTGGCTTGACACATGATTTGCTCTTGTCAGCGGTTTTCGGCGGCATTACGATCGGGATCGGGGTTGGCTTGGTCATTCGAGCTGGAGGATCACTGGACGGTACGGAAATTGTAGCGATCCTCATGAACAAAAAAAGTCCATTCTCAGTAGGAGAAATGGTCATGTTTTTCAACATCTTTATACTGGGGAGTGCAGGCTTTATTTTTGGATGGAATCGGGCGATGTACTCTCTGATTGCATACCAAATTAAAAGAGATCGTGGAGGAATTGGACCCTTCTTCCTTTCTTGCGATGGGAACCATTCACGACGTCAGCGGAGGACAATTCAAGAAGAAGAATATTCATTAGGCAAGATTGATGGTCGAATAAACCATAGCTGCACGGAGTTCGTTTTTTCGGGAATAGAAAAGGAGAGGCCGCTTGAGCCTCTCCAACACATGTCAGGAAGGGTGAATTAAAAAGCCCAATTGCCTTTGCGGAAAATGGGTTCACGTGTACCGTCCGCAAGCTCACCGTCAATATTCATTTCATTGGATCCAATCATGAAGTCCACATGCACCATGCTAGTATTTAAACCGTGTTTTTCCAGCTCCTCCTTGCTCATGGTGATGCCATCGCGCAGATTAGTAGGGTAGGCATTGCCGATCGCAAGGTGATTGGAGGCATTTTCGTCGAAAAGCGTGTTGAAAAAAATGATGTTGGATTGAGAGATCGGTGACTGATCGGGGACAAGCGCCAATTCACCCAGAAAATGCGATCCTTCGTCTGTCGCGATCAATTGTTTAAGAGTCGCCTCTCCTTTTTTGGCAACAGCTTGGACGATCTTTCCCTTTTCAAAGGTGAGCTGGAAGTCTTCGATCAGATTTCCTTGGTAGCTGAGCGGCTTTGTGCTTCGCACTACGCCATTGACACCGTCTTTTCGAGGAGCAGTAAACACCTCTTCTGTCGGCATGTTGGCCATGAAGGAAACACCGCTTTGATTCACGCTGCCACCTCCGATCCAGACGTGATTGTCTGGCAAAGCCACGGACAGATTGGTTCCAGGCGCATCGTAGAACAACACCTTGTACTGTTTCTGGTTTAAATACTCGATCCGATGGTTCAGCTCTTTTTGGTGGTCATTCCAGGCTTGAACAGGGTCAGGAGAGTCGACACGTGTCGCTGAAAAAATCGCGTTCCATAATGCCATGACTCGTTCATCCTCCGGAAGATCGGGAAAAACCGTATTTGCCCATTCAGGAGAAGGGACAGCGATGATCGACCAGCTCACCTTATCAGATCTCGTATAACTGCGAAATGTCTCCATGGCTTTGCTAGCAGCCTTGCTTGCCTTTGCCATACGCTCCGGTGAGATGCCCTGTAAAAGATCGGGGTTCGACGAAGAAAGATAGAGAAATGCTGCTCCATTCTCAGCCATTTCCTCCCAACCCTTTGCGCGCCACAGCGGATATTCTTCAAATGCTTCTTCTGGCGCCAGTTCATATTTCAATCGGGTGATTTGATCATCTGTCCAATCGATATATACATGTTTGGCTCCAGCTTCATATGCTTTTTTGACCACGGTGCGAACAAATCCGGCAGCATGCACGGGAGCCGACACTACGAGTGTTTGCATCTTTTGGACGTGGATGCCAACCTTAACAACAAGTTCGGCATACCGATCTAGCATATCTTCAAATTTCAATGTACCTTCGCCTCCTCTTCAATGAGAACAACCATATTATACCAGTGTTTGTCACTCTTTACGCACCGGTACCCAAATTCGATCCAATTTTTTTTACTGTACTTTTTTTCGGGATCTGGTTGCGTAATTCCTGTTTTTTTCCGCTCATTTGCTCCATTTATTGTTAAATATTTTTTGACTAGAGGAAAATCAAGGAAATGATCCAATTTTTATATCGAGTGAAGACATGATTAAAGGAGGCGTGAAATGAAGAGGTTGACGCGTGATCAAGTTGCAGTGGAACAGACCTGGAATTTGGACGATTTATTTGAAAGTCAGGAAAAATGGGAGGAAGAGCTAGGAGCCATAGAAGAATTACTTCCTGCTATAGTGGCGTATAAAGGTTTGTTGCATACAGGTGCCGAAGAGCTATTGGCTTGCCTGGAAGCAGAAGAAGCGCTTGGAGAACGTCTGATTCGCGTTCATACATACGCCAGCCTGCGCTTGTCAGAGGAAGGAACCAATCCAAACAACCAGTCTCGAGCAGCGCGAGTAGGGGATCTCGTTTCAAAGATCAATGCCGCGCTATCGTTCATTCGTGCAGAAATTCTTGATTTGCCAGAAGGCGCACTGGAAGCGTTCCTGGCGGAGGAATCCGGTCTTTATCCCTTCCGCAAAAAACTGCTGGATTTGTATGCTACCAAGCCACATCGGCTTTCTCCAGAAACCGAATCCGCTCTTGCCTCATTAGGCGAAGTATTTGCTGCACCTTATACGATTTATAATCGCGGAAAATTATCTGATATGAGCTTTGACTCAGTCGAAGACGCGGAGGGTGCAACAAAACCGGTTTCCTTTGCGTTGTTCGAGTCGGATTACGAGATGAATTCCGATCGTACATTGCGGCACGCTGCTTACGATTCTTTCACCCGTACGCTTCAATCCTATCAACATACGTTCGCTGCTGCTTATGCAACTGAAGTGAAAAAACAGACGGTGCTCTCCCGATTGCGAGGATACGAGTCGGTCACGCATATGCTGTTGGAGCCACAGCAAGTCACCTTGCAAATGTATCATAATATTTTGGATATTATCGGTACTGAGCTGGCACCACACATGCGCCGTTTTGCCGAACTCAAGGCGAGAGTACTGGGCTTGGAAAGGCTATCCTTTTGCGACCTGAAAGTTCCGCTCGATCCTGATTTCAGTCCACCAGTGACCATAGAAGAAGCAGGAAAGACCATTCTTGCTGCGCTCAGTGTGATGGGCGAGGAATATACGGAAATCATGGAGCGGGCCCTGAAGAACCGGTGGATTGACTACGTCGACAACGTGGGAAAATCCACAGGAGCCTTTTGCTCCAGTCCATACGGGATCCACTCGTTTATCCTGATTACATGGGCGGAAAACATGCGCAGTGCCTTTACGCTGGCGCATGAACTTGGACATTGCGGACATTTTATGCTGGCCAGCAAAAACCAGCGTTTTGCTAATCACCGCTCGTCTCTCTATTTCATCGAGGCACCGTCTACGCTCAACGAGCTGCTTTTGGCACAGCATATTACCGAACAGTCCGACGATCCGCGGCTGAAGCGGTGGGTAATCCTTCAGCTGATGAATACGTATTACCATAACTTCGTGACTCATTTGCTGGAAGGGCAGCTGCAAAGAAAGGTGTACGAAGCCGCGGGCGAAGATATTCCATTGACGGCCAAAAACCTGTCTGAATGGAAAGGTCAAGTATTGGCTGATTTCTGGGGAGATGCTGTCGAGCTGGACGAGGGGGCAAAGCTGACCTGGATGCGTCAGCCACATTACTACATGGGCTTGTACCCTTATACGTATGCTGCGGGGCTGACTGCCTCAACGGCTGTGGCTGCCCAGATCAAGCAGGAAGGGGAAGTCGCTGTCACCAGATGGCTGGAGGTATTAAAAGCGGGAGGCACTTTGTCGCCGCTTGAGTTAATGAAGCTGGCAGGAGTGGATATGTCACAGCCCGAGCCCATTCGTCTCGCTGTCCAGTATGTCGGACAGCTGGTAGATGATTTGGAAAACATGTTCTAACGAATAAAAGAGGGCGTCCCTGTTGTCTCAACATGACGAGGGGACGCCCTTTGCTAACTTAATATCCAACTTCTACAGAAGCAATGACGACGTAGGCCAAATCATTCTTGTCCTCTTTTTCAGCAATCACGACTCCGCTGCTGGTCAGCATTCCGCCGTCGATGACTTCAAAGGATACCTCGCCATAAGGCAGCTCGTCCCGCACGACTGCCAAATCTAGTAGATCCTTGTCAGCTGGAACTGCCAAACGAACATGTACCTTCATATTGTGAATATCGTTGTCTGGCAAGACGGAGCGAAGTCCCGGCATCGAGTTGTGATGAATGGCATTTTGTACGGCACGCACGGCAGCTTTGGTGACGTTTTGCCCATGCAAGTCGATTCCCATTCCGATTTCAATAAACATGACTTTTTCCATGGATGATCTACTCCCATCTGTTTTCGATGACAAGTTCTAGTGTAGCATGTTTAACAGGATCGGGGCGGATAAACTTCCAGCAGCAGCTCATCCTTATGTTGAAAGAATAGGCTTGCGAAAGATGAATTTGTAAATTTTTTTACTCAGATATTGTGTTCTCTCTCTCATCGTGCGATCATTACATTTTGGCACATCGCCGATGGACAATCCCCTATTGGAGGCAGGACAGCAGTGGAACGGTACCCTTTTTCGTATGACCCGACTCAATCTTTTATCTCTCAAGTAAGTGATTGGATTGCAGATGTTTTCTATGACATATTGCCCGAAGCTGGTTTTGAAATTCGGGATGAACAGATTTACATGGCGTTTCAGCTGGAACGCGCATTTGCCGAGAAGAAGACCATTTTCGCTGAAGCAGGTGTAGGGACGGGAAAAACGCTTGTTTATTTGCTGTACGCGATCTGCTATGCGCGGTATACGCGAAAACCCGCCATTATTGCCTGTGCAAATGAATCCTTGATCGAGCAATTGGTGAAGCCAGAAGGAGACATCGCCAAGCTTGCCCGTCATTTGAACCTCACCATTGACGCCCGATTGGGTAAATCACCTGACCAGTACTTGTGCTTGCAAAAATTAGAGCAAGCGAGATACAGGGAAGAGGATGGTGAGCTTTACCAGGAAATCTATCAGGAATTGCCTCCGTTTGTACATACACATGAAGCCTTGCAATCATTTTCACCGTATGGGGATCGAAGTCACTATCCTGCGCTTGACGATGCACGATGGAGCCAAGCCAACTGGGATGTTTTTCAGGATTGCTTTGCCTGTGACAAGCAGCACCGATGTGGACAGACACTCTCTCGCGACCACTATCGCAAGGCGACAGACCTGATCATTTGCTCCCATGATTTTTATATGGAGCATGTTTGGACTTACGAAAGCCGGAAAAGGGGAGGACAGCTTCCTCTGCTTCCAAGCCATAGCTCCGTGATTTTTGACGAGGGCCATTTACTGGAGCCTGCAGCACAAAAAGCTTTGACCTATAAATGGAATCACACCATATTCGAAGAAGTGATCACTCGACTGCTCAAAGGAGAAGTCAGGGAATCGCTGGCTTTATCTGTTGAGGAAGCCATCATGCAAAGTGAAAGCTTGTTCGCCTTGCTAGAGCAGGAGAGTAAGCCCGTCCCAGGCTCTGATCGACGAGAAATCGCGCTGGGCAGCGGGCTGTTATCACTGATTCATGAATTCACCCATCTGATCGCGGGTATGGAAGAGGAGATGGCACTGGAGAGTGGGCTTTATACGCTGGATGAGTTCCAGGTGGGCATAGTCAGTGAGTATCTGGAAATGATTCAACTAGCACTACGCCTGTTTCAGAATCCCACATCCGTCATCTCCTGGGTGACGGAGGACGCACATGGGACCAGTCTGGTCGTTATGCCCAAAATGGTACAGGAAGTACTGAGCGATTACGTATTTTCTCAGAAAATGCCGGTCGTTTTCTCCTCCGCAACCTTGTCGAGTGACGACTCCTTTGCTTATGTTGCAAACAGCCTGGGTGTCCGGGACTACCTTTCTTTCTCTGTCGCTTCTCCGTATGATTATGAAGAACAAATGAAGGTATTCGTCCCGAATCTGGCTATGCATGATGCCCTTCAAGAGAAAATGAGGATCACACTAGAAATGCTGGCTAAAACAAAAGGACGGGCATTGCTTCTGTTTCCGACACGAGAGGAAATGCAGCAATTCAAGCATGAATTGAAGGAGCAGGAGACGAACGGTCTGCGCTTTTTGTTTGAAGGTGATCAGGAAATTAGCCATCTGATCTCTCATTTTCAAAATGACGAGCATCTCAATTTATGTGCCGTCACATTATGGGAAGGATTGGACGTACCCGGACCGTCACTATCCCATGTACTGATCTGGTCTTTGCCATTTCCGCCGAACGATCCCGTATTCGCGGCAAAACGAAAGGCTGCTAAAGAATCAGCTTTTGACGAAGTGGACTTGCCATACATGCTGCTGCGCTTGCGTCAAGGAATTGGACGATTGATTCGTTCACGAGATGACAGTGGCAGCGTCGCGATTTTTTGTCAAGAACTCCATGAAGATGTGGCATTAAGGCAAAAAGTGATGCAGGCATTCCCGCAGGGGGTAGAGTGGAAAACCTCTCTTCGGGACGTACTGCCAGAAGCCTGATTTCGCAATCTATGACACTTCTGTTACGGAATGGTTGAAAAGATGAAAGTAGTGGCATACGCTTGTTATAATGAAGTGTCAGATATTAACGGATATGAATATCTTCTATATACAGACAAGGGACGGTGTTCTTTTTGGGTAATGTCGATTTCGCCAGTTTGCCGTGGGAATTGTTCTGGATTGGTGTGGCCTACTTTATGATTACTGGTGTGCTGTTTTGTTTCAGTGTTCTGCGTTTTGCCCAACAGCGCAAGAGGAGTGGCATTGTTTTTATCGTCGCAGCAGTGATCAGCGCTGGATTGTTCTTAAATTATTTGTACGGCAATCATATTTAAATCAAGGTAAACAACTTGAACTAGCAGGATTTTGATCCTTCTTTACGAATTGGATGAAAGACCAACGAACGTGTCACTTCGTTGGTCTTTCTCCATTATTGCGTAAAGTGAGGTCAGACGAATGAAACCAAAGGTGATTGTGTATAAAAAAGTGTATCCGGAAATATTGGTCGAATTGCGTGAAAAGTGTGAGGTCGTCTATTTCGAAGAGTTGAACCCAAGTTGAAAATAGTTAGCAATATTGCGGTTGGTTATGACAATTTTGATCTGTCGGCCTTAAACAGAGCAGGTGTCATGGCAACTAATACACCTGACGTCCTGACCGATACTGTTGCCGATACGATGATGGGCCTCATGCTAGCCATGGCGCGCAGAATTCCCGAGATGGACCGTTTTGTCAAAACGGGGCAGTGGACTTCTCATCTCACCTCTCAGCAGTTCGGAAGGGACGTCCATCATAAAACTCTTGGCATTATTGGCATGGGACGTATCGGGTCCGCCATCGCGAAACGCGCGCACCTGGGCTTTGACATGAACATCCTATACCATAATCGCTCTCGGAACGAAGCAGTGGAAAGCCTCTACCAAGCCACGTATTGCACGCTTGAGGAACTTTGTCAGCAAGCCGATTTCATTTGCCTGATGGTTCCATTGTCTGCAGAGACGACCAAGCTGATTGGCATGAAGGAGTTCCAGCAGATGAAAAAATCGGCGATCTTCGTGAACGGTTCACGAGGAGCTACAGTCGATGAAGAAGCGTTGGTAGAAGCTTTGAAGCAAGGCGAGATTCTGGCTGCTGGTCTGGATGTATTTGTCAAAGAGCCAGTAGATCCAGAGCATCCGTTGCTCCAAATGCCCAATGTTGTCACACTCCCGCATATCGGTTCGGCAACAGAAGAGACCCGACTGCGTATGGCCCAGTATGCAAAAGAAAATCTCTTGGCAGGCTTGTTCGGGAAAAAGCCACCTGCTTTGCTAAATGAAGAGGTCTATTCCGGCAAGTGATCGAAAAAATGATTGAAGCGCCTATACAATTGTCAGCACGGGAGTAGGCTGGGCAGGCTCACAGGTGCACGCACCGAATGAATCGATACGACTGGACGATTATGAACAAGGAATCATGCACATGGTGCTGATGCTCGCTGGCTTTTCGCAAGCCTTAAAGACTGCAGAAATGCATAGCTAACGATGGAAGGGAGGGAAATGGACATGCTTGCATCGTTGTACCGTGATCTGGAGGACCTATTTCCTGAACTGGTAGAGATACGACGTGATCTGCATATGCACCCGGAGCTGTCTTTTCAAGAAGTCCATACACCGGAAAAAGTGGCGGACTATTTGCAACGGCTGGGGCTCGAGGTCAGAACTAACGTTGGAGAGCGTGGAGTAATCGGACTTCTTCGGGGTGGAAAAGCAGACGATAACAGCCGTACCGTCGCTTTGCGAGCAGACTTCGATGCTCTCCCCATACAGGATGAAAAGGATGTACCTTATAAGTCACGGGTACCTGGCGTGATGCATGCTTGTGGACATGACATGCATACCGCGGCTCTGTTGGGAGCTGCGAAAGTGTTAAGTCAGGTGAAGGAGCAGCTGCAGGGCAATGTCGTCTTCATTCACCAGTTCGGTGAGGAAAAGCCGCCGGGAGGGGCTATAGCGATGATCGAAGATGGCTGCCTGGACGGTGTCGACGTGATTTACGGTGCACACGTTTGGCCAACCGAACCATTTGGCAATGTGGCGATGACCGAAGGATATGCGATGGCGGCGGGCGACTCGTTTGAGATCCAGGTGGTGGGCAGAGGCGGTCATGGTGCACAGCCTCATACGACGATTGATCCTTTGGTGGTCGGTTGTCAGCTGGTTCTCAACCTGCAGCAGATCATCAGCCGACGGATCAATCCATTGGAGCCTGCTGTTTTGTCGGTCGGATCGATCCAAAGCGGGCTTGCAGCCAATGTCATTCCCGATGTCTGCAAGCTCACAGGTACTGTCCGTGCCTTCAGCAATGACGTAAGGGAGTTTATCCTGGAGCAGATCGAACGGATTGTCAAAGCCACTTGCGATGCGGCAGGAGCTAGATACAAACTGTCGCTTCTCAAAGGATACGATGCAGTTTGGAATCATCCTGAGCAGACCCAAGGCGTAGAGCGGATTGCAAAACAGCTTTTTGGGGAAGAACGCGTCCGCAGGGTAGAGCCAAGTTTGGCTGGGGAGGATTTCTCCGCGTATTTGAAGCGCATACCGGGAACCTTCTTCCTGGTAGGGGCAGGCAATCCAGACATTGGTGCGGTCTATCCCCTACATCATCCCATGTTTGATGGAGATGAACGAGCGATGATCGTCACAGGAAAAATGTTCGTTTCACTTGTATGGAACGAGCTGCAGGGCGCAACGGTTTGACGAAAAATTCATAGCATAGCGCCTCATTTGGAATGCTATCCCTTCAGACAGGGATAGCATCGTTTTTTGGAACAGGTATTTTTGGAGGTGAGCCTGTACTTCCAAGATGGTAATATGGGCCGATTCCATGTACAATCAGAGCTATACATACCATTGTATAGAATTGCCAAAGGAGGCGAGAGTACATGAGCAGCACACACTCGGAATATAGCGTCGCAACCTTTGCTGGAGGATGTTTCTGGTGCATGGTCAGTCCATTTGACAAAATGCCGGGAATCATTCAAGTCCTTTCAGGCTATACAGGGGGCGAGGTGGAGAATCCCACATATGAGCAGGTATGCAGTGGAACAACCGGGCACTATGAAGCCGTAGAAATCACCTATGATCCTTCGCTTATTTCCTACAATCAGCTGTTGCAAATCTTTTGGCGGCAGATTGATCCTACGGATGCGGGTGGACAATTTGCTGACCGAGGACAGTCCTATGCTCCTGCGATTTTTTATCACAACGAAGAACAGCGTGAGCTGGCCATTCAATCAAAAGAACAACTGGAAGAGAGCGGGCGCTTTGACAAGCCTATTACCACAGCCATCCTGCCAGCCCAGACTTTTTATCCCGCTGAAGAATACCACCAGGACTATTATAAGAAAAATCCGTTGCGCTACAAGTATTACCAGGCAGCATCAGGGAGAGCCAAGTTTACCAAAGAAGCGTGGCGCAACAAAGGCACGCTCGAAGAACTGAAAAAACGCCTAACACCGATGCAGTTTGAGGTTACGCAAAACAGCGGGACAGAGCCTCCATTTGCCAACGAATTCTGGAATCATAAAGAAGAAGGAATCTACGTTGACATCGTCTCAAACGAGCCTTTGTTTAGTTCGTTAGATAAATTTGATTCACACTGTGGCTGGCCGTCCTTTACGCAGCCGATTACGGAGGAAAAGGTAACCGAACACATTGACGTCAGCCACAATATGATACGAACAGAAGTGCGTAGCAGTCAGGCCGATTCTCATCTGGGACATGTTTTTGAAGATGGACCAGGACCCAACGGTCTGCGCTACTGCATCAACTCTGCCGCACTGCGTTTCATTCCGAAAGATGAACTAGAAAAAGAAGGGTTCGGAGAGTTTCTGCGCTTGTTTGAGCAGAAATAAGCTCCTGTGCCACTTCTGAAAGGAAAGTAGAAATGGGAAGAGTGTGGAAACAGGTTGGTTCTAGCTTTCTGCTCGCGTCCCTGGTCTCATTGGCGCTGTCAGGCTGTAATAGCCAGGCAGCTACCGGCGAGATAGAGGCGAATACACCCCAAGAAGTTGTACCTGCACCTGCGACGGAAGCAGAACAGCCGACACAAAATGTAGAAAAACAGGGGGAATCAGATGTGAAGCCTACACCTGCAGAAGAGGGAAAGCAAGCAGAAGCGAAACCGGTAGAAACAAAGGCTGAACCAACCACAGAGGGGACACCGGTAGAAATGCCAGACGGTTTGGTCTTGGAAGTCGTAGCTGAACCAGCCAGCCTGACCATTCTTGTGAACAAGCAGAGAAAATTGCCAGAAGACTACACGCCAGCTAACCTCGTTGTTCCGAATGTACCGTTCATCTTTCCGGAGAAAAGCGACAAACGGAAAATGCGCAAAGAAGCAGCAGAGGCGCTGGAACAAATGTTTGCTGCAGCAAAAGCAGATGGAGTGGAGCTAGCAGGTGTATCAGGATATCGTTCCCATGCGTACCAAAAGGAACTGTTTGCGCGGTACGTCAAGAAAGACGGCTTGGAGGTAGCAAGAACCTACAGCGCCTATCCGGGTACGAGTGAGCACGAGACAGGACTTGCGATGGATATCTCCGGAATAGATGGGAAATGTGCAGCAGAGAGCTGCTTCGCTGGAACCAAGGAAGCAGAGTGGTTAGCCGAGCACTCAGCAGAGTACGGCTTTATTGTCCGGTATCCATTGGGCAAAGAATCGATTACTGGCTATATTTATGAGCCATGGCATTTGCGCTATGTGGGTGTGGAGTTGTCCAAGGAAATTTTTGAAAGTGGACTTACGCTTGAAGAATACTTTGGGGTAGTTCCTGTATCCAACCCAAATCCTTAAAGCACGATTTTTCGCACATGACCCAGCAAATTCATGTGCTATAATGTACACGGGTGAAGATAATGAGCGAAAAATCAATTAGAGAAAGAATCATAGAAACCTCCATGCGTCTGTTCGAGGCAAACGGGTATCACCGTGTGACGGTTGACCAGATCGTAAAGGAGAGCGGAACCTCCAAAGGGGGTTTCTACCACAATTTCAAATCAAAAGATGAACTTTTATATATCATTCATGACCAGTTTATCTCTTATGTTTTAGAGAAGGCACAGGAAGCCTGCCAACAATGGGAAACACCACCTGAACGCCTGCAGGCGATCGTCAAATCCTTCGTCATGATGATCGATTTATACCGGTCACAGGTCACTATCTTTTATCAGGAAAGCTTGTTTTTGGCCCCGGAGTACTTCTCTGAGATTGAGAGCAAGCGTGATCAGTATAAGCAAATCATGTTTTCCGTCATTCAGGAAGGGATCGAGACGGGTGACTTCCGCCCCGAATTGCCAGTGCCGATCGTATCGATGGCGATATTCGGGATGGTAAACTGGATCTACAAATGGTATCAGAAAACCGGGACATATTCGATTGAACAAATCGCTGACATTTATGCAGACATGGTACTCCATTCCATTCTGCAGCCAGATGCGATGAAAAACCCGTTGTTTTCCCGTTTCTTTTTACAGCAACAAGATTTGACCAACACGAAAGAGTAATGAACAGGGCTCCGCTTATCCTATTGCAGGTTCGGCGGGGCTTTTTATACAGAATAAAATTGCGTTAGAATAAGAAATATTCTCACAGACCAACTAGTTGGTCTGTACAAGACAAGGCTCCTCTGGTAAAGTAAGAATAAACAGACCAACTAGTCGGTCTTGATGGTTTTCAGGAGGAATGAATGTGCTAACGATTTATGAAATCAGAGAATTGGTAAAGCTGTTAGAACAAACAGATATTGAATCCGTTGAAGTGAAGGACGAACAATCCCGTATCGCCATCAAACGGAGTGTCCATGGCACCGTCCCTGTGGTAGTTGCCAAGCCGACTGTTGTGGCTCCAATCGTGAAAGAACCTGAGAAACTCGTGGTCGTGAAAGAAGCACCAAAACAAGCCGTTTCAGCAGAACCAAAGGTAGAACCAGCAAAGATTGATGTAAATACTGAAAATTTACACAATATTACTTCCCCGATGGTGGGAACCTTCTATGCTGCGCCAGCGGTTGATTCACCACCTTATGTCATAGTGGGTGACAAGATCCACAACACAAGCATTGTCTGTATTGTAGAAGCAATGAAGCTCTTTAACGAGATTGAAGCAGAAGTAAAAGGGGAAATTGTTCAGATCCTGGTTGAAAACGGTCAGCTGGTGGAGCAAGGTCAGCCTTTGTTTTTGGTTAAAATAGATTAGGATGTTTGACCGTCAATCACGAGAGAGGGGGCAACAAGATTGATGAACAAAGAGACATTGTTTCAAGATTTTTCTGTACCTACGTATGATCAATGGCGGGAAGAAGCGGAAAAATCCTTGAAAGGCGCTTCCTTTGACGCCAAACTGCTCACCAAAACTTACGAGGGCATCACCTTGCAGCCCATTTATCGGAAAGAAGATGTGCAAAATCTGCCGCATGTAGCAGGAGTGCCGGGTGCTGCACCGTATGTACGCGGTACAAATGCTGTAACCAGAGGCTGGGAAGTGAGTCAAGAGATCCCTGCTACGTCGCCAAAAGCATTTAACGAAGCTGCCAAACACGATCTTGAACGGGGCCAAACCATGCTGAATCTCGTATTGGACCAGGCGGCATTGAGCGGTCTTGACCCAAATGCAAGCGTTGCCAACACAGCTGTTGATCACGGGGTTTCGATTTTTCATCGCGAGGATCTGGATACGGCCTTTTCCGGATTGAATTTGGAAACACTACCGCTCTTTTTGCATACCGGCTATGTAGCGCTTCCCATGTTAGCATTGCTGCTGTCACACGTGGAAAAGGCGGGAGCAGACACTAGCAAATTGCGCGGCTTTGTGGGTGCAGATCCTCTCGGAACCTTGCTCGCAGAGGGGCAGTTGCCATGCTCGATTCAAAAATGCTATGACGATTTGGCTCAAGTAACACACTGGGCAGACCAGAACGCCCCTCATTTGAGAACCATTCATGTTCAATCACATCCTTATCACAATAGCGGTGCAAATGCAGTACAGGAGCTGGCATTCAGCTTGGCTACTGCCGTAGAATATATTCGCGCTTTAATGGAAAGAGGTTTGTCCATTGAGCAGATTGCTCCGAAAATCCAGTTTTCTTTTTCTATCGGATCACAATCATTTATGGAAATTGCCAAATTACGTGCTGCGAGATTGCTTTGGTCTACAATCGTAGAAGCTTACGGTGGTTCTGCCGAAGCCCAGAAAATGAACATTCATGCCCGTACATCTGCTTGGAACAAAACCGTTCTCGATCCATACGTAAACCTGCTTCGTGCCAGTACCGAGGCTTTTTCTGCGATCATAGGCGGTATTGACAGCTTGCATGTCTCTGCATTCGATGAAGCGATTCGACCAGCTAATGAGTTCTCTCGCAGAATCGCCAGAAATACGCAAATTATTTTGGAGCAGGAAGCGCATTTGTCCAAGGTTGCCGATCCTGCAGGCGGTTCCTGGTACGTAGAATGGCTGACGGATGCCTTGGCCGAAAAAGCATGGAGATTGTTTCAGCAAGTAGAGGAACAGGGTGGTATGCTGCGAGCGATCGAAGTAGATTTCCCTCAATCGGAGATCGAGCAGATCGCAATGAAAAAGAGTGAAAGCATCGCACAGCGCAAAGATCGGATCGTAGGAACCAACATGTATGCCAACATCCAGGAGCAGCCGATCGCGACTGATGCTGATACGGCTATTTACCAAGAACGGCTTGCCTGCCTGAAGGCGCATATAGAAAGTCATGATCAAGAGGCGATAATAGAATCCTGGAAAGCAAAGAAAAGCGTTGCACAGGATGTCATGCAGCAAGCGGTACAAGCGGCAAATTCAGGGGCGACCCTTGGAACATTAACAAAGGCTTGGATCGATGATCAAATTCAAGCCGCGACAGTACGACCTCTTCGCATACATCGTGCTGCAGAAGCATTCGAGTCATTACGTTCACGAGCGGAAAAACATCTCCAAAAAACGGGTGACAGACCGCAAGTCTTTCTGGCCTCTGTGGGGCCACTTGCAAAGCACAAGGCACGTGCGGATTTCAGTGCCGAATTTTTTGCCGTCGGCGGGTTTGAAGTACTGCGACCAGATCCCGTGACGAAAGCGGAAGAAGCGACTAAGGCAGCGGTTGCATCAGGAGCGTCGATCGTTGTCATCTGTTCGGATGACGAGAGCTATCCGTCATTTGTAGAGGAAATGGCTCGCCTGTTTAAAACGTCTAAACCGGATGCGATTCTTTTGCTGGCTGGTCTGCCAGCAAGTGAGGAAATCAACGTGTATAAAGCGGCGGGTGTCGATGATTTTATCCATGTACGGTCAAATTGTTATCAGATGCTTCATGACCTGCAGGAGCGTATAGGGGTGATGTCATGAGCAAGCAGCCTGATTTTTCAAAAGTTGAATATCGTTCGCAGAAGTTTTCCGACTCTATCCCTGAATGGGAGGAGAGAGCGAAGGCAGAAGCAGGCGTTTCTCTCGACGAGCTGATGTGGCAGACTCTGGAGCAGATACCGGTAAAGCCGATGTACACCAGTGAAGATACGGCTGGCATGAATCACTTGGGCTACATGCCAGGTTTGCCGCCATTCTTTAGAGGGCCATACCCGACGATGTACGTGACGCGTCCTTGGACGGTTCGTCAGTACGCCGGTTTCTCTACAGCAGAGGAGAGCAATGCGTTTTATCGGCGTAATCTCGCCGCGGGACAAAAAGGTCTTTCCATTGCATTTGACCTGGCAACGCACCGCGGCTATGATTCGGACCACCCCCGCGTAGTAGGGGATGTCGGAAAAGCTGGTGTAGCGGTTGATTCCATTTTGGATATGAAGATATTATTCGATGGCATACCGCTTGACCAGATGTCTGTATCGATGACGATGAATGGTGCTGTACTCCCGATCATGGCTTTTTATATCGTGGCAGCAGAAGAGCAGGGCGTTGACCAATCCAAGCTGACGGGAACAATTCAAAACGACATTTTAAAAGAATACATGGTACGCAATACGTATATTTACCCGCCAGAGGCGTCGATGAAGATCATCTCGGATATCTTCGCTTACACGTCCAAGCACATGCCGAAGTTCAACAGCATTAGTATCTCTGGCTACCATATGCAGGAGGCAGGGGCTACCGCTGATATCGAGCTGGCGTATACGCTGGCTGACGGGTTGGAGTACGTGCGTACAGGGCTGAAGGCAGGCATTGATATCGATGCCTTTGCGCCACGTTTGTCCTTTTTCTGGGCGATCGGCATGAACTACTTCATGGAAGTCGCGAAAATGCGGGCAGCGCGCTTGATTTGGGCCAATCTGATCAAGCAGTTCAACCCGAAAAATGAAAAGTCCATGGCTCTGCGTACCCACTCGCAAACCTCCGGCTGGAGCTTGACTGAACAGGACCCTTTTAACAATGTGATTCGAACGAATATCGAAGCGATGGCTGCTGCATTGGGCCATACGCAGTCCTTGCATACCAATGCTCTCGATGAGGCCATTGCTTTGCCGACAGACTTCTCGGCAAGAATCGCGCGCAATACCCAGCTTTTCTTGCAGGATGAGACCGGTATTTGCAAAGTGGTTGATCCATGGGCAGGATCTTATTATGTGGAGTCTTTGACTGCACAGCTGGTAGAGCGGGCTTGGACCCATATCGAAGAGGTAGAGGCATTGGGGGGCATGGCGAAAGCGATTGAGACCGGTCTGCCGAAAATGAAGATTGAAGAAGCAGCAGCGCGTCGTCAAGCCATGATCGACTCACGCAAAGAGTCCATTATTGGCGTCAATAAATATCGTTTGGAACAGGAAGAAGCGCTCGAAATCCTGGAAGTGGACAATACCGCCGTTCGCGAAGCGCAGATCAGACGTCTCAAGGAATTGCGTGAAAATCGTGATGAGACGAGAGTACAGTCAGCGCTGCAAGCCATTACGGAATGTGCACGTTCGGGTGAAGGCAATCTTTTGGCTTTGGCGATTGAAGCAGCCCGCGCTCGTGCGTCTCTTGGAGAAATTTCGGATGCCTATGAAAAAGTGGTTGGACGCCACAAAGCGGTGATTCGCTCCATCAGTGGTGTGTACAGCGCAGAGTTCGGTGATGCAGAGGAAGTGGCTGTCGTACGCAAGATGGCTGACGAGTTCGAGCAATGGGAAGGCAGACGTCCACGCATCATGATCGCCAAAATGGGGCAGGACGGACACGATCGCGGAGCCAAAGTCATTGCCACGGCATTTGCTGATTTGGGCTTTGATGTGGATATGGGACCTTTATTCCAGACCCCCGAAGAAACAGCGAAGCAAGCCGTTGAAAATGACGTGCATGTCATTGGCTTCAGCTCCTTGGCAGCTGGCCACAAAACACTGCTGCCTCAACTCGTGGAAGAGCTGAAAAAGTTGGGTCGCGAAGATATTGTCGTGGTCATCGGAGGAGTCATTCCTGCCCAGGACTATGCGTTCCTTCGTGAAAACGGCGCTGCCGCTATCTTTGGTCCGGGCACAGTGATCCCAGTAGCCGCTCAAAGCGTGATTCAAGAAATCGTTCGTCGCTTGGAGGCTGCCAGCCTATGAGCGATGCCAAGCATGACCGGACTTCCTTGACGTTCTCCTCAACAGTCCGTCGCCCCCGGCTATCTGTCGATCAATACGTACAGGGCGTGCTGGAAAACAACCGAACCATTTTGGCACAGGCGATAACATTGGTCGAGAGCAATTCCCCTGTCCATATGGAAGTAGCCCAGGAAGTGCTTGGTAAGCTTTTGCCGTACACGGGAAAAGCGATTCGTGTCGGGATTACGGGCGTTCCTGGCGCCGGAAAAAGCACCTTTATCGAAGCGTTCGGAACGATGCTGTGCGAAAAGGGCCATCGCGTGGCTGTTCTGGCCGTCGATCCCAGCAGTCCGGTGACAAAGGGAAGCATACTGGGAGACAAGACGAGGATGGAGCTCTTGTCGCGCAACCCGAATGCCTTCATTCGCCCGTCGGCAGCCGGCGGAACTTTGGGTGGAGTCAATCGAAAGACAAGAGAGACGATGCTGATTTGTGAAGCAGCTGGATTTGACGTTATTTTAGTAGAGACAGTCGGTGTGGGACAAAGTGAAACGACAGTTCGCTCGATGGTCGATTTCTTTTTGCTACTCATGCTGACAGGAGCTGGAGATGAGCTGCAAGGGATCAAGAAGGGTGTCATTGAGATTGCTGATGCACTCTTGATCAACAAAGCAGACGGAGAGAACAAGGATCGGGCGTTGATAGCACGTGGAGAATTTAATCGTGTCTTGCACTACCTGCAGCCCGCAACTACAGGCTGGGAGACGAAAGCCCATATGTGCTCATCTTTGACTGGCGAAGGCATTCCGGAAATCTGGACGGTGATTGAGAGATTTCGCGATGAAATGTCCCACTCAGGTGTATTGCAGACGCGTCGACAAAAACAAGCGCTGGACTGGATGCAAAGCATGACGCAAGATTACCTGCGCTCTCATTTTTACAGTAATCCTGAAGTGGCAAAAAGGCTCCCTGAAGTGGAGGAAGCAGTTGCCAAGGGGGAGCTGTCCGCGACGAGTGCTGTGCAGCAGCTGGTCGCCATTTACGAAAAATCTAGAGATGTTTAGGAATGGAGAGAGGAATCGGGTCATGAGCAAAATGCATGAAAAAATCGACGAGTTGATGGAGCGGAAATTCAAGATTCAACTGGGCGGTGGCGATGCTCGGATCGATGCTCAGCATAATCGTGGCAAGCTAACGGCCAGAGAACGGATTGAAATCCTGCTTGATCCAGATACGTTCATGGAAATGAATCCTTTTGTTGAGCATCGCGCTACCCATTTTGGTCTGGACAAAATGGAGGCTCCTGGAGAAGGCGTCGTGACAGGGTATGGGAAAATCCACGGAAAGCCGATTTATATTTTTGCCCAGGATTTTACGGTCTTCGGTGGTGCCCTCGGTGAAATGCACGCGATGAAAATCGCCAAGATCATGGATCTAGCAGCTAAGAACGGTGCGCCTGTCATCGGGTTGAACGATTCCGGCGGCGCACGCATTCAGGAAGGGGTAAGCTCCCTGGATGGGTATGGCACGATCTTTTACCGCAACTCCATCTATTCTGGGGTCATTCCGCAAATCTCCGTGATCCTGGGACCATGCGCAGGTGGAGCTGTCTATTCCCCTGCGATCACGGACTTTGTATTCATGGTGGAAAAAACGAGTCAGATGTTCATCACCGGTCCAAAAGTCATCGAGACGGTGACGGGCGAGAAAATCTCAGCCGAGGATCTTGGGGGTGCCAAGGTTCACTCCAGCATTAGCGGAAACGCCCATTTCACAGCTGAAACCGAACACGAGGTATTGGCGGGAGTACGTCGACTGTTGAGCTTTCTTCCACAAAACAACACGGAAAAGCCACCCGTTGTCGAAACGGACATCAAACGCGCCATGCAGGAAGAGCTGCTTGAGCTGGTTCCGGCAGAGAGCACGAAGGTATACGATGTGCGCCAAGTCATCGAAGCCATCGTGGACAACGGTGATTTTATGGAGGTACAACCGCAATTTGCCAAAAATATCGTCATTGGCTTTGCACGGATCGATGGCCATAGCGTAGGGATGATTGCCAATCAGCCAAAGGTGATGGCAGGTGGATTGGATATTCATTCTTCTGACAAACTGGCTCGATTTATCCGTTTTTGCGATTGCTTCAACATTCCTTTGGTCACGTTTGAGGATGTATCCGGCTTTTTCCCGGGCATCAACCAAGAACATGGCGGCATTATCCGTCATGGTGCCAAGATCCTGTACGCGTATTCGGAAGCGACCGTCCCCAAAATCACGGTCATTTTGCGCAAAGCCTATGGCGGTGCGTACGTTGCGCTGAACTCGAAATCCATTGGGGCAGACGTGGTATACGCATGGCCAAACGCTGAAATTGCTGTCATGGGTCCTGAGGGGGCAGCCAACATTATCTTCGCGAAGGAAATTGAGCAAAGTGAAGACCCAGCTGCGACGAGAGCGGAAAAGATCGCCGAGTATCGTGACAAGTTTGCCAACCCGTATGTTGCCGCAAGTCTGGGAATGGTCGACGATGTGATCGATCCACGTGAGACGCGTACCAAGGTTGCCCAAGCGCTGGAAATGCTGCGAAACAAACAGGAGAGCCGTCCGTATAAAAAGCATGGGAACATCCCTTTATAGGAGTGATATTTTGCCATGAAACTTCATGACATTCGGGAAATTATGAAATTGGTTAATCAATCGTCTATTGAAGAACTGGAGTGGGAGCTGGATGGAACGACTGTCGTGATCAAAAAAGCGGCACCGGTAACCATCGTTGAAGAAACAATCGTTGAACAGGCGACAGAGGTTGAGACGGGATACCAACAAGCAGCCGCTACCGCGGAAGAAGTGGAAGCCGAAGAACAAAAAGTGGAGGAAGAAGATCAAACAACGATCATCTCTTCCACATCGATTGGTTTGTTTTACGCAGCTGTGGCTGTAGGACAAAGTATCAAGAAAGGCGATATCATAGGTCGCTGCACCATCGAACCCCTGCAATTGACGGAAGAGATTTTCTCTACTGCAGATGGGGAAGTTGCAGAAATTTTGGCTGCTGATGGCCAACTCGTCGATTATGGCCGTGCATTGATAGCCGTCAAGCAAAAGTAGGGGGGAGAATATCGATGTTTACAAAAGTACTGATCGCCAACCGTGGCGAAATTGCCGTTCGCATCATTCGTGCATGCCGGGAGCTGGGCATTGCCACAGTAGCTGTATACTCCGAAGCGGATCGGGAAGCTCTCCATGTACAACTCGCAGATGAAGCCTACTGCATCGGACCAAAGGCTTCCAAGGACAGCTATCTCAACATGTCCCGTATCATCAGTGTCGCTCTGCTGACCAAAGCAGACGCGATTCACCCGGGATACGGCTTCCTGGCAGAAAATACGTCCTTTGCTCAGCTATGTCGGGATTGCAACATTATGTTCATCGGACCTGAAGCTGAAGCTATTCAGAAAATGGGTGACAAATCGGTAGCGAAATCCACCATGCGTGCAGCGAATGTACCCCTTGTACCAGGTACGGAGGGCCTCATCGACGATATGGAGGAAGCATTGGAAGTGGCGAAGAGTATCGGCTATCCGGTAATCGTCAAGGCAACTGCTGGCGGCGGCGGTCGCGGTATGCGTGTGGCGGCTGATGAGGAAGAGCTATCCAAAGCCATTCGCCAGGCACAAAAAGAAGCCGAAACAGCTTTCGGCAATGCTGGCGTATATCTGGAAAAATACGTAGAGGAACCGCGCCACGTCGAGATTCAAGTGATGGGCGACAAGCACGGCAATGTGGTGTATTTGGGTGAACGCGACTGCTCGATCCAACGCCGTCACCAAAAGCTGGTCGAGGAAGCACCATCTCCTGCACTGGATCAGGATTTGCGCGAGGCAATGGGACAAGCGGCAGTTGCCGCAGCAAAAGCGGTTGACTATCACGGTGCAGGAACCGTAGAATTCCTTCTGGATAAACACGGGAAATTTTACTTTATGGAAATGAACACACGCATACAGGTCGAACACCCTGTGACTGAAATGATTACCGGCTTTGACTTGATCAAGGAACAAATCAGGGTCGCAGCTGGTGAACCACTTTCCTTTAAACAGGAAGATGTGAAAATGAACGGTTGGGCCATTGAATGCCGGATCAATGCAGAGAACCCTGCTAAAAACTTCATGCCATCGCCAGGAAAAGTAGTCCGCTATCTTCCACCAGGAGGTTATGGCGTACGTATTGACAGTGCCGTCTATCCGGGTTATGAGATTACGCCTTTTTACGATTCGATGGTGGCCAAGCTGATCGTGTGGGGGAAAGATCGCGAAGAAGCGATCGCCCGGATGAAGCGTGCTCTCGACGAATTTGTGATCGATGGTGTCCATACAACCATACCGTTCCATTCGAAATTGCTGGAGCATCCTGACTTTGTAGAAGGAAACTTTGCAACCAACTTTTTGGAGATTCATCAATTGGAGCTGTAAGCGAAGACAGGGAAAAGACAGGCTGTAAATGGGCCTGTCTTTTTTTTTTACCCATTAAAAAAGGTCCTAGTTTACGGACCTGATTAAGCAAGAGCTTCATTTGTACAAAATATCTTCTCTTAACGATTCGACTTTTGTTAAGGCGTCCTCAATATCGCTTTCTTTTACTCCAAAATGGGTAAGGGCAGCTCGCAAATGACTGACGATCGCATCAAAGTGGACCGGTTGTAAATTCATACCTTCGTGCACTTTCGCCATAGACTGGCCAGAATATTGATTGGGACCACCGAGTGCATAGCTAATGAACTTTGTTTGATGCTTTCGTTGTTTCTCCATATCGGTATTTGCAAAAAAATGATTGACAGTATCATCTGCTAATACCAAGTCGTAGAAGTAATCAACAACCTTAGAAATGGTTTCTTCTCCACCATATTTTGAGTAAAACGTTTCCAAAAGGTGACCTCCTCGAAGTTCAGACATCCATTTAAATATTCCACAAATGATTGTAATTTATTGATGGACAACCTTTGAAAAACACGATGAACGCCTTCTATATAAAGTATGAAAAAGAAAAACACGCCATAGAGCGTGTAGTTTAAAAGGGGTTGTGGTTGTTTTGGGACATATGGTTCATCGTTTGTTGATAATAAGCATCATCACTGTAGTGTTGGACTGAATGTTTATCTCGCGCTTTGAAGCTTAATAAGCCAGTTAAGAAATACCCTGCGCCAATCACGGCTACAACTATGCCAAGGATATACAGCATACATAGTCCCCCTTTCGTGATTTGATTGAAGTATAACAAATTTTTCAATAATTTGATATCTGGTGTTGACACGAATATAGAGGTGAAATTTTCCAAGGGATAATGGTCGAAAGAAAAAGAGCGCAAGTGCGCTCATTCGTACGAGTTATTTTGCGCGTGGCGCACTTTCAAAACCTTCCTTTTTATGCGTACCATCACAGAAAGGCTTTTTCTCAGATAAACCGCATCGACAGAGAGAAAAGGTTGATCCGACCTCATACTTGTCACCAGCACCATCCACCAATTCAACATGACCATTTACACGAATGGAACCATTGTCGTTAATCTTGATAATGACTTTTTCCTGATCCACTTCATATCCCTCCTTTGTTCCTATCATTACCTATTATTATGTGGTGCAGAAGGGTATGAGGCTTTTTAAATTTTTCACATCATTTTAGGTCTTCGTTGATGAACAAGGTACTTGATGATTCAGGTAAACAGGGCGCTAGCGTTATTAACCGTAATATTATTATGTAAAGTTCTGAACCCACTCAGTATTGCATTGTGGTGGGCGATAATCTGAGCGGCCTTTAAGACAGAATTATCAAAAGTGGAATGACAATCTCCCACGAGTGTTACATCATATCCGAATGAAACGGCCCTCCTACAGGTCGAGTCGATGCAGTACTCGCTTTGCAGGCCAGCAATAATCAGATGATTGATTTCTTTAGACGCTAGCTCTTCGCTTAATGTCGTATTGAAAAAAGAATCGCAAGCAAATTTGTGAATGACAGGTTCATTTTCCAATGGGCGAACCGCGTGATGAATTTGCCACGTTGGAGTCCCGATCTGAAACTCACCTTCGGGCTCACAATGCTGAATAAACAGGACGGGAACTTGTTGATGACGGGCTTTGGATACTACATTCGCTATGCGTTCTATTAATGCTTGTCCTTCATAAGCGTGATCGATTAGAAATTCTTGCACATCGACGATGAGAAGAGCAGAATTTTTCCCCATGATCGTATGATCCCTTTCTGTATTGGAGTTATAAGAAAAGAACTTACATTACAAAGTACAATAACATCCTTCCAGCTTCGACAAATCCATTAGAAACGCAGCCGTAATCGGCGTTCCAGACCCACAATGGGGAGGCGTATGTTGTACTAAAAGCCAACCAACAGCTTACCAGTGAAGAAGTGATTGAACACTTCCGCACACGGATTGCCTCTTATAAAAAACCACGCTACTTGGAATTTTTGAAAGCGCTGCCACGGAATGCTTCTGGGAAAGTCTTAAAAACGACTTTGCGCAGGTTGGACGAAGAAAAGAACGCAACCGATGTCGTGTAGATAGAGAGGATGTTCAGGAGATGAGAACACTGGAAGGAAAGGTAGCGGTCGTGACAGGTGCCGGCCGGGGCATCGGTAAGGCTATCGCGTTATTGTTGGCAAAGGAAGGTGCCAAGGTTTTGGTAAACGATCTGGGTGGAAGCACCCAGGGATTAGGGCAGGATCAGAAGATCGCAGACGAGGTGGTAGCTGAAATCCGCCATGCAGGAGTAGAGGCAATCCCCAGCTACGCGTCGATTACGGAGCTGGAAAATGCGAAAACGATCGTAAATGCGGCGTTGGAGCATTTTGGCCGACTGGACATTCTCGTCAACAATGCTGGGATCCTGCGTGATCGCATGATTTTCAAAATGACGGAGGAAGAATGGGATTCCGTGATTGCTGTCCACTTGAAAGGCTCGTTCAACATGACCAGTGCCGTAGCGCCACATTTTAAGCAGCAACAGGGTGGCCGCATCATTAACTTCACTTCGACCTCAGGCTTGATCGGCAATATCGGGCAAGCCAACTACGCTGCGGCAAAGCTTGGAATCGTCGGCCTGACAAAATCGACTGCGTTGGATATGAAGCGGTATCAGGTTACAGCTAATGCGATCGCACCCTTTGCCTGGAGCAGGTTGATTGTAACCATACCGATCGAAACAGAAGAACAGAAAAAACGGGTAGATAATATCAAACAGATGGTACCAGAGGATATAGCACCATTGGTAGCTTACCTGGGGAGCGACCGGGCTGCGCATGTATCTGGTCAAATTTTTGGAGTCAGAGGCCATCTCCTCTTTACAAAACAGCTTTACCCCACTGGATGTATCCGCCGATGTGTTTCCCTATGAACCGCTCGTGTAAAGTGAGGAGAGGAGTGGGAGGATGGATGTACGAGAAATCATGCAGAAAATCGAGCATCAATACAGCTATGATAAAATCTTGGGCATCACGGTAAGAGAGCCAGAGAAGGGAAAAATTGTGCTGGAGCTGCCTATCACGCGTTCGCATCTGAATTACAATCATACGGTGCATGGTGCGGTATACGCAGGTCTTTTGGATACGGCTACCGGTCTAACGATTCGTTCGTTGACCGGTCAGCCTTCGGTTACGATTCAGTTGAATGTTCATTATCTGGCCCCGGGAAAAGAAGGGGATATACTGATTGCAACAGCCAGCATCTGGCATCAAGGCTACAAGATGGTAAAGGGAGAAGCGGAAGTAAGAAATCAAGAAGGAAGATTGTTGGTAAATTTCTTCGGAATATTCAAACTAAAATGGGCGGATACACGATCAACCGGAAAGGAGGAAAGGGCATGAAATGGCTCATTCTGTTCTTATTATTTGTCCTGAACATCTTAAACTACACGGATAAATCGATCATTGGAGTCGCGGCTGCCGACATGATGAAGGATTTGGGGTTGAATTACGAGCAATGGGGATTGATCGGTAGCAGTTTTTATTGGTTGTTGTTTATAGCTACAGTTTTGGGTGGAGTCCTGTCGGATCGCTTTGGGCCAAGAAGGGTTCTCGCCTACATGGCTATTGTCTTTGTTTTCCGGAGTAGGTCTCATCGTCGCTGGCATCAGCTATTACGCGATCACGATTTTTGATTCTCCGATTCTGCTCATGATTTGCTATGCAATGGAGGCAAGCATTTGTCTCCTTCCTCGTTGCCGTCTTGCCGCAGGTCGTCATGACCGCAATGCTAGGCAAGCCAGGTACGATCATCGGTTTTGCTATGATGATCGGTTCTTTCTCCGGCGTTGTCGGTCCGTTAATTAGCGGGAAAATCATTGAAGCATCTGGCGCCACCCAAGGAGGTTTTGGACAGGCTTTTCTCTTATGCGGGGTCATCTGCGTGATAGCAGGAATTCTAGTAACGCTCTTCACCAAACCGGAAGCTAAAAAAATGGATCAGGTTCATACCACATAAGCATCATGTCCGAAGCGCCAGACATGATTGTCCATTCAGTGCGTATCTTAGTGCTAAAGAGTGTGTTCGACAACGAGGGACGTCATCAAATCAGTAGAGTTGGGGTTGGAGGGCGCCGGAACTGTATGTATCGGAAAAAGGAGAGGGTTCGGATGAAAGCACTCGTTTTGCAAGGTCAAAAAAATTGTGTAGTGCAGGATGTTGAAACACCGACTCCAGGGGAAGATAGCATTTTGGTCAAAGTCATGGCCAATGGTGTATGCAGAAGTGACTGGCACGTATGGGAAGATAAGGACCCCGTCTTTAAAAGCCCGATCCTGGGACACGAATTTTGCGGCGTAGTGGAAGAGGTAGGCAAGAATATTACTCGTTTTAAAAAAGGAGATCGAGTCATCGCGCCCTTTTCAGGTAGTGAAGGGACTTGCCCGCAATGTCAGCAAGGTCATACCAACATCTGCGATTCTTTCCTCTTGCCAGGCTTTACGTATCCAGGCGGGTATGCAGAATATGTATCGATACCATTAGGAGACCGAAACCTGGTTCATCTGCCAGAAGAGATTTCGTTCGTAGATGGCGCTGCTCTCGGTTGCAGATTTATGACCTCCTTTCACGGAGTTGTCGACCAAGCCCAAGTCAAACCAGGTGAGTGGGTGGTTGTCTACGGCTGCGGCGGAATCGGATTGTCAGCCGTTCATATCGCAGCTGCCATCGGGGCAAACGTCATCGGCGTCGACATCAATCAGGCAAATCTGGAATTAGCCAAACAGATGGGGGCTGTCTATGCGATCAACAGCCGCGAGACTGATCCTGTCGCAGCAGTCCTGGAATTGACGAAAGGTGGCGCAGATGTCTCGATTGATGCGCTCGGCTATGCGGAAACCTGCGTCAACGGCATTCGCAGCTTGAAGAAAAGAGGTAGGCATTTGCAAATAGGACTCACCTCATTCCAGGAGCAAGGCATTATGATTCCTGTCAATGAAATGCTGTTGAAGGAAATACAATTTTTAACGACATTCGGCATGCCTGCTCATCGATTTGGCTCTCTACTGCCACTGGTGGCAACAGGTAAGCTCACGCCTGGGAAAATGGTTAACAGGGAGATATCCCTCTCAGAGGTAAGTGGAATTTTTGAAGCAATGAGCAACTATACAACGACAGGTACGTTTGTAGTCACGAAATTTGAATGATAGACATGATAAAATGCGCGGCAATAGGGTTGCAGATCTTCGAGATCCGCAGCCTTGCTGCGCATTTTCATGGGCTATTCCTCTAGGGAGGCAGGGGATTGGAACTTGCTGAGCTTTTTGTATAGCTGAGAACGACTGATCCCCATCATTTTCGCCGCAATCGTACGATTGTCGCCTGCTGCCCGAAGTGCAGCTGCGATTGCTTGTTTTTCCGCCTCGAGCATCATTTTTTTGTACAGGTCGGTAGAGGCCTCGACGGATGGGGCTATCAGCCCAGGAACAGTAGGGTTTTTGGGCTTTGAAATGGATGAAATGCTCGCTTTCATTTGCAAATGCTCAGGCAGGTGCTGCACGTCGATTTCATGACCTGATAGGCAGTTCAAAGTCCGTTCCTCACGAAATTCTTCCGTAGCATAGAGCCCCAAGGATGCTCCTCATGCGAGATCGTTTTCGCAGTCAGAAGCAATTTCTTGTTATGAATGGAGACGCGGTTTAACTTCATCTTCAAAAAGCGTGACAGGCTCGCGAATCATGTGGGTGAAAACAGCTGAATCGAGGGAGATATCTTCCAGCAATGCTCGGAAGACAGAGTAGCGTGTTATGGCACCAACGAGTTGGTTTTGTTCATCTACAACCGGGAGTATTCCTACCTTGCTCTGGTGGAAATAGAGGACAGCTTCACGAAATGAGCTATGGGTCTTCAAGAAAGAAAAGTTAGTGGTCATGAAAGAGGTTGTACGAACTATGATACACGCATTTGTAAAGGATGTGTACGTTATTATCTGTATTGTATGAAAAATAAGACAATTTGTAGGATTCATGCGACACACCCTACAGTTGTTCTCGAAAAATTGCGGAGAAACTGCTCGTCATATATGGCACAACGCTTGCAACACATAGTAGTGAGGATACAGAACGAAGGGGAAAGAGAGGAATCAAGGATGAAGCTGGAAACAAAGATTGGCATCTCGACCACAGATAAGATATTCGTCCACGGTTACGATTTGACAGAGGATCTCATCGGTGAAATTACATTAGCCGATATGGCTTACTTAGGAGCAGCTCACCGGAAGCCAAGTGCAGCGGAATCCAAAATGCTAAATGCTTGCATGGTCGCTATCTGCGAGCATGGCTATACACCGAGCTCCTTGTCTGCACGACTGACCTATCTCGGGGCGCCTGAGGCTGTACAGGCAGCTGTAGCTGCAGGATT
Source organism: Brevibacillus sp. AY1 (assembly GCF_029870785.1). Lineage (NCBI taxonomy): Bacteria > Bacillati > Bacillota > Bacilli > Caryophanales > Paenibacillaceae > Brevibacillus > Brevibacillus sp. AY1. The sequence continues at coordinate 65,011 of NZ_JAFLPN010000013.1, read as the reverse complement.
GCTAGGGGCCGGCTCCGTTTATTTGGGGGCAATGGAATACGTCGCTCAGATGCTGCAGGAAGGCATCGAAAACTACTGTGAAGACGCTGATGCAGCACGAATCGCCAGCCGAGTAATCGGCGAGAGGGAAGAGAAAAAGCTATCCATCCCAGGGTTCGGTCATCCTGTCCATCGTCCAGTAGATCCGAGGACGCCAAAGTTGTTTTCACTTGCAGAAGAACTAGGTTTCTACGGTTTGCACTGCCAGGTGATGAATGAGATTCACCAGCAGTTTTGTGAGAAGAAAGGCAAGACGATTACCTTGAATGTAGCAGGTGCAATCGGTTCGGTGATGTCGGACATGGGGCTCCATTACTCTGTCATCAAATCGTTTGCGGTAGCAGCCAGAGCGGTTGGATTGATTGGACACATTGTGGAGGAGATCGAGTCAGGGCGAAAACATTGCGCAGCTCAGAAACTGTACGACTATGTGGAGGAAAACACCGTATACCTGCATCACCAAAAGCCTGAAAAGGAGTGAAAATGCTTGCTCGTGACCTTTAGCCAAGAGATCGAAGAGATGCGCAAAGCGGTAAGAATCTTTGTTGAGGAAATGGTGGAGCCTGTAGCTGATCAAATCGAGCGCGAAGATCATATCCCGGACACCATCATGCTGATGTGCAAAGAGATTGGACTTTTCGGCTTGAGCATTCCTGCGCAGTATGGTGGTCTTGGCATTGATATGGTCGGAAAATGTGCGATTTTTGAAGAAATCGGAAAAACCAGCAACGGCTTTACGACCGTCATCGGCGCCCATAACGGCATCGGTTCAGTGGGAATTGTAGACTTTGGCAATGAAGAACAGAAGAATCGGTATCTTCCGCGGATGGCGACTGGGGAACTGATCGGCGCTTTTGCGCTGACTGAGCCGAGCGCAGGCTCCCACGCCGCGAATCTGAAGACGCGGGCCATAAAGAAGGGCGAACGCTATGTGTTGAACGGCTCCAAGCACTACATCACCAATGCTCCCATAGCGGGCCTGTTCACGGTGATGGCGGTGACGGACCCTGAAAAAGGAGCAAAGGGAATCACCTCATTTCTGATCGAAAAAGACTTTCCTGGGTTAAAAATTGGAAAATGGGAAGAAAAAATGGGCCTGCGGGGGTCGCAATCGGCTGAAGTCTTTTTTGAAGACTGCGAGGTCCCCGTTGAAAATGTGCTTGGTGAGGAAGGAATGGGCTATACCAATGCTTTAAAGATTTTGGCTAACGGGCGTGCAGGATTGGCAGCACGCAATCTTGGCTCTTCACAAAAGCTGCTGGAATTATCCATGAAATTTGCCAAGGAACGGATTCAATTTGACAAGCCAATCCTTGAACAGCAGATTATTCAGCATTACTTGGCCGATATGGCACTTGACGTCGAAACGCTTCGTTCTTTTACGTATCATGTCGCAGCATTGGTGGATGCAGGAAAAAACGTGATCAAGGAAGCCGCGATGGTAAAGCTGTACGGCTCTGAGGTATACAATCGAGTAGCAGATAAAGCCGTGCAGATTCACGGAGGTTTGGGCTACATCAAGGATTACCCCATCGAGCGTTACTACCGGGATGCTCGTATTACCAAGATCTATGAAGGAACATCGGAGATCCAGAAGAACATCATCGCGGGACAGCTTATCAAGGAGTACTCGTAAATAACGGGAGGAGTGAGACGGATGGCATATGTGGAAACAACTCGCATGGGTGGAGAAGGAACCGTTGCCGTTGTTACCTTGAATCGACCAGAGACAAGAAACGCTTTTAATTCCCAGATGGCGATGGAAATTGACGAAGCCTTTCGTTCTTTGGCTGATACAGATGCAAGAGTCGTGATTCTCACCTCATCGAGCGAGCATGCTTTTTGTTCAGGAGCAGATCTGAAAGAACGATTGGGGCTGTCCGAAGCGGAGTGGCGGGCGCAGCACGAAAAATTTGAACAAATGTTTAACACTATTGCAGATATGCCGCAGCCTATTATCGCCGAAGTGGATGGCTTTGCATTGGCAGGTGGATTCGAAATGGCACTCAACTGTGATTTTATGGTGGCAGCTGAAACAGCGATGTTTGGACTGCCAGAAGTTACGCGAGGTATCATGCCAGGGGGAGGCGGTTCCAGGCTTTTGGCCAGACGCATTGGTGTGCATCAAGCCGTGGATACCTTATTTAACATGGAGCATAATCAGGCGAGAAAACTTGAAATGATTTATTACGACAAGTGTCTGGATACAAGGGATCGAGAAGAAGGTGTGCGAGCTTTCGTAGAAAAGCGTACACCGCGATTTATCGGACAGTAAGAACAGATAGCATCAAACTTGCAGGGAAGGGAGAGAGTCGTATGCGCACTCGTGTTACAGAATTGCTCGGAATTGCCTATCCCATCATTTGCGGCGGAATGTTTCGTGTAGGGCGCGCACATTTGGCAGGGGCTGTATCAGAAACCGGAGGATTAGGAATTATTACATCGGCAACCTTCGATGATCCAGAGGAGTTGCGATTGGAAATACGTCTGGCTTTCATTTTGATTTTTTTATCATTGGCAAGCATCTTTATTTTCGAAAGCCGCTAAGTCAGATGAAGCCCGTCATCTCCTTGACCTGGGGAATATCACTGCGCAGCTTTTCTGTGGATGTCAATCTAACCTCACAGGCTGCGACCTACACCGTACGAAGCATGGAGCCAAATACGACCGAAATCAAAGAGGCCAAAGCCACTTCTTCGGACATTGGGAAATTGGGCTCCAGTTCAAAGACGGGTGCGGATCTCTTACAAGCCATAGGCGACTATCTCAACCGATATGAATCCAGTAAAAAAACAGAGTCTCCCGACGAACGAAAAGCGGTTGCCAAGGCGCGAATCAACAAAATGGCAATGGGATTGTTGGGTGGACAGTGCGAATCCATTGGCTTGCCAGAGAGCTGCGCAGGACGATATATCGAATTAAAAGGATTAGGAAAAAAATTAAGCCAAACCTATTACATCACGGCAGTCACGCATACGATCGATGGGGACTCAGGCTTTGTAACCACTTTTCAAGTGAAGGGAAATACCATATGAGCTTCGAAGAATGGTTCCATTTGGAGACTCTGCCAAACCACCAGCAGCATAGCTGGTACATGACGCATCCCGATTTGTTTCGCATTCGCGATCGAGCTGTCATTCGTATCACTCTTGGCAGTAATGGCAACTAAGACCTTGAATCGCGCTAGGCGAAAACGTTGGCAGGATCAGACCTGGCAGTATGGACGTATTATTCAGGCGGAGTATGGGTCCCTTTTGACGAGGTCACTTGGAGCGATACCCATCTCTTTTTCATCAAAAAGCAAGTCAAGCCTTGGGAGCCGTTCACTTTAGATGGCGTTGAGAGCAGATGGGTACGCTGTCAGGTGAGGCCAAAGCAAGTGGAACGCATGCTGGAGTAAGGGGGAGGTTTTTTCGAAGCCGGGCAGTGAGATAAGGCTACGCTTTCGGATGAAGCTGCTGCGGGAACAACAGCGTCGGGTGAGCAAGAATAGGCAATAAAAAACAACGCTTCTTTTTTTGAAGGAGCGTTGTTTTTATGTGGAAATGACTTATTCACGGTGAGCGATAATGTCACGAATCCCGAAAATAAAGCGATCGATTTCTTCCACTGTATTATAAGGAGCCAGGCCAGCCCGAATCCAGCCACCTTCCTGATTGATGCCCAGTTTGTCCGCTAGTGTCATGGCGTAGAAATCACCGTCTGCAATGAAAACAGCGTGTTCATCAGCCATTCGCTGACACACGACCTGCGGCGACAGCCCAGCTATGCGAAATGCGATCGTCGGCGTTTTGGGTATTTCGGGATCGGCTTGATAAAGCGTAACGCCATCCATTTCAAGCAGCGCTTCTCTCATTTTGTCAGCCAAGCTGTTTTCGTGTTCTTCGATGGCTTCAAATCCGGTGCGAAGCTGTTCGCGTAATGTGTCTCCTTTACCAAGGCTGGCGACGAATTGAATCGCCGGAGTGATTCCGGCTATACCCTCGTGGTTCTGAGTACCCGTTTCCAGCTTGTCAGGAAAAGACGCGGGGGCTGGTGACAGCTTGTAAGGCTGAATAGAGTCAAATAGCTCTTCACGGATGACGGCAATTCCAACATGGGGTCCAAAAAATTTATAAGCTGAGCACAATAAAAGATCGGCACCAAGCTGATCGCGGTCCACAAAAAAATGTGGGGTGGCATGTACCGCGTCTACTGCCACCAGTGCTCCGACAGCCTGGGCTTTACTCGTAATAAACGGAATGTCGTTGATGGTACCGACGGCATTCGAAGCCAAGCCGACAGCGACCAGTTTGGTTTTAGATGTTATAATCGAATCGATTTCGTCCACTTCGATGGTAAGGGTTTCAGGATTCACTCGCAACCAGCGAACAGTCATACCACGGTCAGCTGCGATGGTTAGCCAGGGGTCTACATTGGCACGATGATCCAGCTCCGATACGACAATTTCATCGCCCTCACCCCAATTTCGTCCCAACGCCCGTGCGATGGCAAAGGTTAGCGTAGTCATGTTTGCTCCAAAAGCTACCTCTGTAGCTTTGACGCCAAAAAGCTGGGCAACAGACTCCCGAGCGTCAGCAATGATCGCTTCTGTTTCTTGACTGGAAGGAAAGGAGCCGTGCAGATTCGCGCCACCATTGGCCATATAGGCGTAAATCGCATCCATCGATCCTTTCACAACCTGAGAACCTCCTGGCCCATCCAGATAAACGGCTGGCTTACCTTGGTAGATTCGTTGAAGAGCAGGGAATTGCTGGCGTACGGCTTCAATAGGGAACGAGCTGAGCGTTTTGGTCATGCAACACGTCTCCTTTTATGGGAAATTAGGGTAGTAGAGCATTCATTTCATATTATCACAATTATCATAAAATTTTGATCTATTTTGATCACTCGACATTCAATCCAGGTTGTACGAAATATGTTTGTCTGTTATAGTGAAAAGAACGGAATATGATGGAATGTCATCCAGAATGTTGTACTTTGTCGCAAATTGTCTAAACATTCAGAATTAAAATTTTATCGGTAAAGGAGGCAACTTCGTGCAGATAACCTATGCCCACACCTTTTTATTACCCAGGGAGATTGTCTGGGAGCTGATCCAAAATGAGGACGTCCTGAAACACTCGATACCCGGATGCAAATCCTTTACCCAACTGGAAGACGGAAGCTATGACGTCGAGATGGGACTGAGTGTCGGTCCTGTGAAAGGCGATTTTACAGGGCATGTGCAGATGACGGATCACCAGGAGCCCTCCTACTATTGTCTGAAGGTAAAGGGAAAGGGCGCTCCAGGCGAGGTGGACGCAGTAGCTCACATGCATCTGGATGAAGCGGAAAATGGGGTTACCTTGAATTGTCGAATGGAGGTGGTGGTAACTGGCGTCCTGGCATCGGTTGGTCAAAGGGTGATGGGTGGTGTAGCAAAGCTCGTCTTGGGCCAATTTTTCAAGTCGGCAGACACGGAAATGAGGAAGTTGACATCACAGGTGTAGGCTTTCGATTTTTAGGAGGTGTGACGATGGCAAATCAGGTAGAGGTCTCCATCAAGGTAAACGGAGTGGACAGCAAAGCAGAAATCGAACCCCGTATGCTGCTGGTCCATTTTCTGCGCGAAGAACTGAATTTGACGGGTACACATATTGGCTGTGATACCAGCCAATGTGGAGCTTGCACCGTGCTGTTGGATGGTGATCCGGTGAAATCCTGTACCGTCCTGGCTGTACAGGCGAATGGCAAATCCATCACGACGGTGGAGGGACTCGCAAACCAAGAAGAACTGCATCCCATCCAGCAAAGCTTCTGGGAAAAGCATGGTTTGCAGTGCGGCTTCTGCACACCTGGGGTCATGATAGCTGCGGTCGGCCTTCTGGGCGAAAATCCCGATCCGTCTGAAGAAGAAATTCGCGACGCGTTGGAAGGCGTTATTTGTCGTTGTACGGGTTACCAGTTCATTGTCGATGCTATCAAACACGCGGCACAGATCATGGCAGGCGAAGAGAAAGTAGCGATGGCGGATTCGTTGAAGGTGGAGGAGGTTCGGTAACAATGGCTAGCTTGATCGGAAGTGCTGTCAAACGAAAGGAAGATCCGCGCTTACTGACTGGAAACGGCTGTTTTACAGATGATATGAAGCTTCCTGGCATGGTGTACGCTTCCTTCCTGCGTAGTCCTCATGCCCATGCCAAAATTGCCCGCCTGGTTGTGGACAAAGCCAGTCAGCTCCCAGGTGTGATAGCGGTATTCACTGGTCAGGATCTGGCTGACAAGATGACTTCTGTTCCAGCCATGTGGTTTTTGCCGGGATGCGATTTGAAGCCAAAGGATCGTCCAGCATTAGCGGTCGACAAGGTTCGTTACGCTGGAGAGGCCATCGCAGTCGTCGTTGCCAAAGATCGTTATATTGCTCAAGACGCGCTCGATTTGATCGAGGTGGATTACGAAGTTCTCCCTGCGGTTGTCCAGCAGGAGAAAGCCATGCAAGAGGGTTCTTCATTATTGCACGACGACGTCCCGAATAACCTGGCCTTGCTGTGGAAGGCAGGCGATATTCCGGATCAGGTATTTGAAGAGGCGGAAGTCGTGGTCAAGGAACGTCTCTACAACCAGCGAGTGATCCCCAATCCGATGGAAACGAGAGGCGCGGTTGCCCAATACAATCCTGGCGGCGGAGAATTGACATTGTGGTGCACCTCGCAAAATCCACACATTCACCGCTTGATATACGCAAATGTGCTCGGAATCCCAGAGACGAAGCTGCGGATCATCGCCCCTGATGTTGGTGGAGGGTTCGGCGCCAAGATAGCGACCTATACGGAAGAAGCCGTCGTCGCGTGCATCGCCCGTGAAGTGAAAAAGCCTGTGAAATGGATCGAAGAGCGCAAGGAGCATTTCATGGCTACCAGCCACGGTCGAGACGAGGTTCTAGAGGTCGAGCTAGCCGGCACCAAGGATGGTAAAATCACAGCACTTCGCGTTACGAATACAGCAAACCTCGGAGCTTACCTCTCTACCTTTGGCGCAGGATGTCCGACGATCGATTTTGGGTTGATGGTCACGGGAGCCTATGCCATTCCACAAGCCGCTGTTGTCACCTATGGCGTGTATACCAATACCACACCCACCGACGCATATCGGGGTGCTGGGAAGCCGGAAGCCACTTATCAAATAGAACGGGCCATCGATTTGTTCGCGAGCAAAATCCGAATGGATCCTGTTGAAGTACGACGAATCAATTTTGTCCCCAAAGAATCGTTCCCCTTTGGAAATGCAATGGGTGTCACCTACGACAGCGGTAACTATCAGCTCACTTTGGATAAAGCCCTGGAGTTGTTTGATTACCAAGCATTTCGCAATGAGCAGGAAGAACAAAGGAAGAAGGGCAAGTATCTGGGCGTTGGTTTTTCTACCTATGTAGAGCTCTGCGGCTTTGGGCCGTCGGCAGTCGCAGGTGCGATAGGGTTTCAGGGCGGGGTATGGGAGAACAGTACGGTTCGAGTCCATCCGCGTGGAACGGTGTCCGTCTTTACAGGTACTTCACCGCATGGACAGGGAACTGCGACCACATTTGCCCAAATCGTAGCTGAAAAATTAGGAATTCCGATCGAAGATGTTGAGCTGGTTCACGGCGATACACAAAGCGTTTCCATGGGCTGGGGTACATATGGCTCTCGAGCGACAGCAGTTGGTGGTGCTGCCGTTTCGATTGCAACAGACCGCGTAATTGAAAAAGCGCGCCGAATCGCAGCCCACGAGCTGGAGACGACTTTGGATCAGGTGGAATTTATCAATGGACAGTTCACAGTAAAAGGTGATCTGACCAGATGCAGGACCTTCCAGGAAATTGCCAAGTCCGCAAACTACGCGTGGAATCTTCCAGAAGGTGTCGAGCCTTCCCTTGAAGGGCAATCCTTCTTCGATCCTTCCAACTTCGTCTATCCTTTCGGAACCCATATTTGTGTAGTCGAGGTAGACGAACATACGGGAGAGATCGAAATCAAGCGTTATGTAGCCGTTGACGATGTGGGGCGTGTGATCAACCCGCTGCTTGCTGAAGGTCAAGTGCACGGTGGAATTGCCCAAGGCGTGGGTCAGGCACTGTGGGAAGGTGCTGTGTACACGGATCAAGGACAGCTGATGTCCGGAACCTTCATGGACTACACCATGCCAAAGGCACGTTTCTTCCCACCGATAGAATCCGCCTTTACAGAGACATTGTCCCCAGTCAATCCATTGGGTGCAAAGGGTGTTGGGGAGACGGGCACCACTGCTGCTCCACCTGCTGTCGTCAATGCTGTCATGGATGCGTTACAGCCGTTTGGCATTCACAATCTGGATATGCCACTCACACCCGAAAAAGTATGGCGAGCTATTCGTAGCGGGAGGGATAACGGATGATTCCAAGCACATTTTCTTACGTACAAGCGCAGTCTGTACGAGAAGCCATACAGCTATTGCAGGAGAGCAACGGAGAAGGAAAGCTGTTGGCAGGCGGACACAGCCTAGTGCCACTCCTCAAGTTTCGGCTGACTACACCCGGTACGTTGATCGACATCGGGAGTGTAGAGGAATTACGCGGGGTTCGGAAAGAAGAGAATCGGATTGTCGTGGGGGCATTAACCTCCTATAAGCAGATTCTTCGGGATCCTACCGTATCGGAGCATCTTCCTGTGCTGGCTGAAGCAGTCAGGCAAATCGGAGATATCCAAATCCGAAATCGCGGAACCATTGGCGGCAACCTCGCTCATGCGGACCCAGCTGCCGACATTCCGGGCGTTGCTCTCGCCCTTGAGGCTTTGCTGGAGATACAGGGAGAAGACGGAGCAGAGCTTGTTGAGGCGGACGGCTTCTTTCTAGGGCCGCTTGTGACAGCTTTACCGGAAACCAGTATCCTGACTTCCGTTTCATTCCTGATCCCACCGGATGGCGCGAAAAGCACCTACTTGAAATACGCTCATCCTGCTTCCGGTTACGCCGTCGTGGGTGTGTGTGCAATAGCCGCTACAGACCCTGATGGATTGATATCCTACATTCGCATTGGGATCAATGGAGCTGGTGACATCGCGTATCGCGCGAGGAGCGTGGAGGATAAGCTGCTCGGGCATTCCCCGACTCCGGATAGAATTCGGGAGGCAGCAGCAATGGCCGCTGAGGAAGGGGAAATGGGCAGCGATCATTTCGCTTCAGCCGAGTATCGCAAGCATCTCTGCACGGTCTATACCGAAAGAGCTTTACGTTCCATTTTGCTTTAAACCATGAGCAGCTGGATGGTCCATTCTGTTCTTGGAATGGGCCATCTATCCACCGTGAGGGGTGAGCGGATGCAAGAACAGATCGAAATTGTCGAAGCGATCGACCGGGCGAACGGCACCAAAAGTAAAGGAGCGCTTGCGACGGTAATCGGAGTTATTGGCTCGGCTTATCGCCATCCGGGTGCGAAGATGTTTATCGATGAGCAAGGGAACTCCACGGGAATGATTTCCGGTGGTTGTCTGGAAAGTGATGTGGCGCATGTAGCCTTGCAAGTCATGGAGACTTCCTTAGCAGTGCGAAAGCAGTACGTGATGGAGGAAGATCTCGTGTGGGGTCTGGGTCTTGGCTGTCCCGGCACCGTCGAACTATACATAGAACCGCTTCCATCGTCTTTTCAGGAGCATGATCCTCGACTTCATTGGATGAGAACGGTTCAAGAGGAGACATCCGGAGTTCTCTGCACCCTTTTTCCTTCTTCGGTAGAGAAATGGGATGATGAGCCTGCAAGATTGTTTATATCTGAGACGGGAAGTTTCATTGGCGATCTGGGTAAATCTGCTTGGAATGAAGAAGTGCTTGCATGGGCTCATGAATTGATAAACCTTCCGCATGCAAAGTCCATGTGGCGTGATTTATCTGATGGTACCCATCAAGTATTCTTTGACGTCTACCAGCCCCCACCGGAATTGATGATATTTGGAGCTGGTCACGACGCCATTCCGCTTGCTGAGATGGGGGCTTCTCTCGGTTTGTCGATTACCGTGATCGATCCGCGACCGGCCTACAATACAACTGATCGATTTCCTCGTGCAAGACAGCGGCTTCTTGTTCGGCCGCACGAAAATGAGCAGATCCCGATCCGCAATCGGACCTATGTGGTGATCATGAACCACCATTTGGAAAGAGATCAGGAATCGCTAAAGCTGGCCCTTCGATCCCAAGCACCTTATGTGGGCCTGTTGGGGCCGAGGAAGCGATGTGAGCGAATCATGAATTCGCTTAAGGAGCAGGGCATACGTTTTACAGATGGCGAGCTTGCCCGCTTGTTCAATCCGATCGGCATGAATCTGGGTGCTGAAACGCCGGAGGAAATTGCAGTTAGTATTGTTGCTGAAATATTGGCAGTACAGAGAGGGCATGAAGGCGGGTTTCTGCGCGATCTGTCATCCATTCACCGCAGGTCGCAAACGTCAAGTGTGTCCCTTCTTTCCTAATACTGCGCCTGCTTGATTTTGGTCTTGTTTCATATGTCTATGGAGGTGATCGAGGTGAAGGAAGTTAGTCAATTGCAGACGCGTTACGAGTATGGCGGAGATGAATTTATCTTCGTCCAGTTGTCGGAAGCGATGAGCTTGGAGGCAAACTTTAAAGGAATGGCCATCACCCGTAAGCTGAAAGAAGCAAATCTGGAGGGCGTTTATGATATTTGTCCTTCCAATGCTTCTTACATGGTGCGATTCGAACCTGAAATCATCGCCCCGCAAGCATTGCTGGAGAAGCTGCAGCAGATCGAGCGTGATTTGGGTGGATTGGACGAGATCACGATTACTTCCCGATTAGTCGACGTTCCGGTCTATTTTAATGATCCGTGGACACATGAAGCACTGATGCGTTTTCGCGATCGGCATCAGGCTCCAGATTCTACGGATTTGGAATATTCCGCAAAAATCAATGGTTACGCCAATACGGATGATTTCATCGAAGCGATCACCAGTGCCCCTTTTCTCGTCTCGATGATCGGCTTTGTGCCTGGTTTGCCGTGGTGCTTTCAGATGGTGCGCCAGGAAAAACAGATTGAGGTGCCCAAGTATGTACGGCCACGTACGTTTACTCCCGAGCGAGCATTTGGTTTTGGTGGGGCGTTTTCCGTGATCTATCCTGTCCAAGGGGCTGGCGGCTATCAATTGTATGGGATTGCCCCTGCACCTATTTATCAAAAAGAACAGACATTATTTGATTTTCAGGACTCGATCGTGTTTCCGAAACAAGGAGACATCTTCCGTTATCGCAGCATTCATGCGGACGAGTATCAGGCGATTCGCGAGCAGGTAGAGGACGGCAGCTTTGTCTACCACAAAAAAGAGATTCGATTCACCCCAGGTGAAGTTCTCTCTGATTTGGAAGCTTTTGCCGAGCGGGCGTTAAGGAGGTTGTACCATGATTAACGTAAAAAAACCCGGACTGCAGACAACCGTTCAGGACCGTGGCCGGATCGGTTACTACGAGATCGGAATGCCTCCCTCTGGTGCAATGGACAAATACGCATTCACCGTCGCCAATCTGCTGGTTGGAAATGATCCGAATGCAGCAGTGCTGGAAATCACCTATTTGGGCCCTGTTTTGGAATTTGGCAAAGCCATGAAGATCAGCCTGACAGGTGGAGAAATTCCACCGAGAATCAACGGGCAGCCTGTTCCGATGTGGACTACGCTGGAGGTACGTGAGGGAGACCAGCTTTCTTTTGACTTTGTAAAAGGCGGAGCGCGTGTCTACCTGGCCATTGAAGGGGGTATTGCGGTACCACTGATCATGGGCTCGCGTTCAACGTATACCTTAATCGGAATTGGGGGATTTGAGGGCAGAGCTGTGGCGGAAGGGGATGTGATTTATACCGCAGATATGCGGAAAAAAGAAATTCCCGTCGGCACCCGGATTGACCCGGATCTGATACCTGCATACAGCAAAACACATGAAATACGGGTCGTTGTGGGACTTTGCAGCTATCGGCTGACAGAGGAGAGCAAGCAAACATTTTTGGATACGGAGTGGACAGTAACCCCTGAAGCCAACCGTACAGGGTATCGCCACAGAGGTGAGAAGCTGCATTTTGTGGAGCGTGAACAGCCATTTGGCGCAGGTAGCAACCCTTCCAATGTGACGGACTTGGGGTATCCCATCGGTTCGATTCAGGTTCCAGACGGCGTGGAGCCGATCGTACTGCTGCACGATGCAGTGACGGGCGGTGGGTATGCGACCATCGCGACGGTCATCAGCAGTGACCTGGATCGGATGGCGCAGGTAAAGACCAATGAGAAGGTGCGCTTTGTCTCAGTCAGTCTGGAAGATGCGCTTGATGCTCGCAGAGCCGTCCAGCAAAAGCTGAGCCGAGTCGCTCAATTGATCGAAATCGGGATGTAGGAGGAATCGAATATGGCAGAAAAAACAGCAATCGTATCCCCATTGCCTGGTATTTTTTATCGGAGACCAAGTCCGGATAGTCCGGAGTTCGTACAAGCAGGCGAGGCGATCAAGGTGGGCGATGTAATCGGGCTGATCGAGGTCATGAAAAACTACTATGAAATCAAGGCGGAAGAAGACGGGGTCGTGGACCAATTTGTCGTCGGTGATGAAGAGCTGGTGGACGCAGGACAAGAGCTCGTCACGCTGACGAAGTAAGGGGACGGGATCATGTACGTAGACCTGAATTGTGATATGGGAGAAAGCTTCGGCAATTACCAGTTGGGTAACGACGAAGAGATGATGAAGCTGATCTCCTCTGCCAATATCGCATGTGGCTACCATGCGGGAGATCCACATGTCATGAGAAAAAGCGTTCAGCTAGCCAAGGAGTATGGAGTCAGTATAGGCTCTCACCCAGGTTTTCCTGACATGATGGGCTTCGGGCGCAGGTATATGACCTGCACGGCAGAGGAAATAAGAGACTACATCATCTACCAAACGGGAGCCTTGCGTGAATTTGCCAAGGCCTACAAGCTGGATCTGGATCATTGCAAGCCGCACGGTGCTTTGTACATGATGGCGATGTCAGACGAGAAGATTGCCCAAGCCATTCTGGAAGGTTTGGCGATGATATCGGAAAAACTAGTGATATTTGCGTTGAACGGCTCTGCAGTTGCATGGATGGGTCAGAAGATGGGGATTCCGGTAGCGCTGGAGGTTTTTGCTGATCGAGAGCATACCGAAAATGGCTCGATTGTTCTGACTCGCACCGGGCCTACTTTCACCAATCCGCAGGAAATGGCTGATCGTGTAGTACGGATGGTGAAGGAAGGAAAAGTACGTACACCGGACGGCAAGGACGCCAATGTAAAAGCGGATACGATCTGTATCCATGGAGACACTCCAGGCGCTGTGGAGATAACGAGAGCGATTCATGCTGCTTTTAAAAATGAAGGCATCGAAATTCGTTCTGTGAAAAAAAGTTGGCAGATATCCTAGCTAAAGAAAAGGCTGATTACTATGCAGGGCGTGATCAGCCTTTTCCTTGCGCATACCGATCCCTATAATACGAAAACATATAAAAAAGAGAGTAGCAGGCTGACAAGAAAATAAGAGATTCCAACGCCAAAAACAGGTAAAAACGGAAGAGAGCGAGACTGATATCCTATGTGCTGTTTTCGTCCTTCTCGTTCTCGAATGTAGGCTTCTTTTTTGCGTAAGGAGCTAAAAAAACGCTTGCAGCTGTTTGCAAACGCGCTGAAGAATTTGCCATTTCGTATAAATAGAACACCGGATACCATCAACAACAGCAACGAGGAGTAGGTGATTCCATCAATCCAGGCGAGGAAGGAGGAGATTTTTTCACTTAGAAGCGTGTATAAACATGCACCTAATACAGGTGATAGATTCAGTAGAGTTTGTTGAGTTTTTGTCATAGGTGAAAAAACCTTTCGATTTATTAGGAATATTTTCATAAAGGCTTGACTGAGAGTTCAGAAAAATTGTACTTTATATAGTATATCCACATATGGATATAACGTCTATACACTAGATTTGGATGGTAGGGGGGCACTATGAAAAAAAGAAATGGATTCCTGGCTCTTACGTTGATGGCAGCATTGACAGTGACCGGATGTAACTTCAACTCAGGTGAGTCGAACAGCCAAGCACCAGCACCAAGCAACAACGGAGGCACCACAACCGAACAGCCAAAAAGCGACAAAAAAGTTTTGCAGGTCTACAATACGGACGAAATTCCTAGCTTGGACTCTGCACATGTCCATGAAACGGTTTCGTTTACCGTATTGAACAACACGATGGATGGACTTTATCGTCGTGACAAAAATGGACAACCTTATCTCGCAATCGCTGGAAAGCATGATGTGAGCGCGGATAATCTGGTCCACACCTTCACCATTCGCGACAATGCAAAATGGAGCGACGGTTCACCTGTTACAGCACACGATTTCGAGTTTTCTTGGAAAAAAGTCTTCCGCGAAGCTGGTCACTACAGCTTTATGTTTGAATCGCTTGCTGTGAAAAATGCGGTTGCGATCGAAAAAGGTGAGAAACAGCCAGACGAACTGGGTGTCAAGGCAATCGACGACAAGACACTGGAAGTAACGCTGGAATATCCAAACCCATTGTTTAATCAATTGCTGTCCTTCCCAACCTTCTATCCGCAAAAGAAAGAGTTTGTCGAAAGCAAAGGCGACAAATACGGTCTCGAATTCGACAATGCGCTGTATAACGGTCCATTCATGCTGACAGATTGGAAGCATGACCAAGGCTGGACTTACGTGAAAAACCCGAACTATTGGGATGCAGCTAACATCAAACTCGATCAGATTGATGGTTATGTTGTAAAAGACGTTTCTACTGCCCTTACTTTGTTTGAATCCGGACAATTGGATCGTGTTGAATTGAACTCTTCCTACGTGGACCAGTTCAAAGCAGATCCTCGATTCCATATTATTGAAACACCTACTATCTATTTCCTCCGCTTTAACCATGAGCATCCTGTCCTTAAAAACAAAAACGTCCGTAAAGCCATTGCAATGGCTTGGGATAAGCAAGGTTTGACTGATGTTATTCTCAATGATGGTTCTTCGCCGCTGAACGGTCTCGTACCAAAGAATTTCTCGAAGGATGCTTCGGGTAAAGACTTCAGAGAGTACAACGGTGACTTGCAAAAAGGATCCGTGGATGAAGCAAAAGCTCTGTGGGAGCAAGGTCTGAAAGAAGCTGGCGTAACCGAAGTGAAATTGGGCGTCAACGCGGCTGATACAGACAGATCGAAAAAAATCGGTGAATACCTGAAAAACCAACTGGAGAAAAACCTCCCAGGTCTGACTCTCGAGTTGAAAAACGTGCCTTCCAACCAACGCCTAGAAATTGAGAAAGCGATTCAATACGATCTTTCTCTGGGTACGTGGGGACCAGACTACGCTGACCCTATGACTTACATCGACATGTGGGTAACAGGTGGTTCTGCAAACCGCATGAAGTATTCCAACCCGAAATACGATGAACTGGTTCAACAAGCAAAAGTAAACACTGATTTGGAAAAGCGCTTCCAACAAATGGTTGAGCTTGAGAAAATCCTGATTGAAGAAGATGTGGCGATTGCTCCGATGTACCAAGAGGGACTAGCTATCTTGCAAAAAGAGTTCGTGAAGGATTATGTATACCTGCCAACCGCACCATCAAACAACTACCTATGGGTAGATATCGCGAAATAAAAAAGGGATACACGTAAAGAGGGTGCCTGCGAGCATCCTCTTTGCCCCTGTAAGGATGTACAATATGATGCTGGAATGAGATGAGGTGGACGAAGTGGGAGCATATTTGCTTAGACGGTTGGGATATATGCTGGTCACACTTATTGTTATCGCGACCGCGACGTTTTTTTTGATGAAAATGCTTCCAGGTACGCCCTTTAATAACGACCGACTAAACGAGCAGCAGCTGGCCAACTTGAACGCCAAATACGGATTAGACCAGCCTGTTGCTATTCAATATTTGAAATACATGAGCAATCTGGTCCAAGGTGACCTGGGTGATTCATACAAGTATGTCGGCAGAAGTGTGACAGAAGTCATATCAGAGCGCATTGGACCTTCTGCGCTAATCGGTTTTCAGGCTTTAGTCTTAGGTACCTTGATTGGTCTGGTCTTGGGGGTCGCTTCGGCCCTGCGTCATAATAGTTTGCTGGACTATACCTCGGTTACACTTGCTGTACTGGGGATGTCGATTCCATCATTCGTTTTTGCAGCACTCTTGCAGTATTACGTTGGCTTGAAATGGGGACTTCTACCGCCTGCCCTGTGGAAAGGCTACGAATATACCATTTTGCCTACGCTTGCGCTGTCCGTTACAGTGATTGCGACCGTGGCCCGTTTTATCCGTACGGAAATGCTTGATGTGATCAGCCAGGATTACGTTTTGACTGCTCGTGCGAAAGGTTTGAATAACGGCAAGGTGATTATTCGCCACGTACTGCGAAATGCGTTGATTCCTGTCGTCACCATGCTGGGGCCATTGGCGATTAATATCATGACTGGTACTTTGGTCATTGAAAAAATCTTCTCTGTACCAGGACTTGGGGAGCAGTTCTCATTGTCCGTCATTGTCAATGATTACAGTGTGATTATGGGGATTACCTTGTTTTACAGTTTTCTCTTTATCTTCATGGTGTTCTTGGTAGATATCCTGTATGGGCTTTTGGATCCACGAATCAATTTGCGAGGAGGAAAACAAAAAGGATGAGCATGGAACTAGAAAAGAACAAAAACAATATACAGCTTCCACAATCCGTCTCCACTGTTTCCCCTCGGGATACCATCAGTGATGATCTGTTCGTCCCAGAGCCTGTGGACTCGAGTCTGCAAGAACAAATTAGCGGTCCCATGAAATCCGTATGGCAAGATGCCTGGCAGCGATTATTGAAGAATAAAGGTGCCGTCTTGTCCATGATCATGATTGTGTTGATTACGTTTCTGGCCTTGGTAGGTCCGCAAATGTCTGGTCGTACCTATGACGAACAAAATCTCTTGTTCACCAATTTGCCTCCAAAAGTCGCCGGTCTTGAATGGCTCGGACTGGACGGAAGAGACAACAACGGTGTAGACCAATATGAAAAACGGGGAATTACAGAGAATTTTTGGTTCGGTACGGATGAATTCGGACGTGATCTCTGGACGCGAGTTTGGAAGGGGACACAAATTTCGTTGCTCATCGCTTCCTTGGCAGCGATCCTCGATTTGATCATTGGGGTTGCCTATGGTGGTATCTCTGCATTCTACGGTGGCAAGCTCGACAACGTCATGCAGCGGATCATCGAGGTGCTGGTAGGGATTCCAAACCTGATCGTAATCATCCTGTTTATCTTGATCCTGGAACCTGGGATATTCTCGATTGTGTTAGCGATGATTGTAACTGGATGGGTAAGTATGGCGCGTGTCGTACGCGGACAAATCCTTCAAATCAAAGCGCAGGAGTTTGTTATTGCCTCCAAAGCATTGGGAGCTTCCAACTCTCGCTTGATCGTCAAGCATTTGCTGCCAAATGCCATTGGCCCAATTCTGGTAACAATCATGTTCACGATTCCCAGTGCAATCTTTTTCGAAGCATTCCTGAGTTTTATCGGCTTGGGTCTACAACCACCTCTCGCATCTTTGGGGATGCTCATCCAGGACGGATATGTTGCCATGCGGTATTTCTCTTACAAACTCGTATTTCCGGGTATTATCATCAGCGTATTGATGATCAGCTTCAACCTGTTGGCTGACGGACTTCGCGATGCTCTCGACCCAAGAATGAAAAAATAGGAAAGGGATAGGTATCTGATGAACGAGACAATCCTCTCTGTTGAAAATTTGCGTATCTCTTTTCACCTCCAAGATAGAGTCATCCAGGCAGTTCGCGGGGTTTCCTTTTCTCTCAAAAAAGGCGAGACTTTAGCTATTGTGGGAGAGTCCGGATCAGGAAAATCCGTAACAGCAAAAAGCCTGATGCGCTTGCTGCCGCCTCAGACGACCCAAATTACAGATGGCAGCATCCACTACTTGAATAAGGATATCTTGAAGTATTCTCCTCGCGAGATCGAAGCTTTGCGTGGGAAGGAAATTTCGATGGTCTTCCAGGACCCGATGACCTCTCTCAATCCGACCATGAAGATCGGCAAGCAGATCATGGAAGGACTCGTGCAGCACCAGACTTTGACTAAAGCTGAGGCACGTCAAAAAGCGATTGAGATGTTGAAGTTGGTTGGGATTCCGAACGCGGAAGAGAGAATCGAAGCCTATCCCCATCAGTTCTCAGGTGGTATGAGACAGCGCGTCGTCATTGCGATTGCATTAGCATGCCGTCCCAATGTATTGATTGCGGATGAGCCGACTACCGCTCTCGATGTCACGATTCAGGCACAAATCCTTGATTTGATGAAAAGTGTTCAGGAGCAGACGCAAATGGGTCTCATCCTGATCACGCACGATCTCGGTGTAGTAGCCAATATGGCCCAGCGTGTCGCGGTCATGTACACGGGTGAAATCGTAGAAATCGGACCGACCGATGAGATCTTTTCCAATCCGCAGCATCCTTACACCAAAGGCTTGCTGAAGTCGATGCCGAGACTGGATGCCAATCGTCAGGAGCCACTCGTCCCAATTCCGGGTTCTCCACCAGATGTGAGCAGGCTAGGGGCTGGTTGTGCTTTTGCCCCACGCTGTCCGTATGTGATGAAGGTTTGCCATCACCATTCTCCGCCAGAGACCAGGCTGGATGATCAACATCTGACTTCCTGCTGGCTGCATGATCAGCGCTCTCAAAAAGCCAAGGAAATATTCCAGGCACAAGGAAGTCTGTAATCCATAAAAAGAAAACATACATTCGCTCTTTTGTTCAGTTGTTTCCATGTGAAAACGACTGCGCGAGAGAGCTTTTTTCTTTTTAGTCATGGTATGATGAAGAAAAGCTGCACGGATGATAAAAGCAACAGAAAGGAATCAGATGATGGGTTTTCAGTTAACGAGGAAAGAAATTCAATCCTTTTGCGGACGAATGGCTTATGAGAAGGGCGAAGTATACTTCCGCGAGCGAAAGATCGAGCTTGTCGTCTGTGATGAAGAATTCGGCGTATACCAAGGAATTGTTCATGCAAAGGAAGACTTCACGGTCACCATCCAAGAGGAACCGAGACAGGAATTACAGGCAGCGTGTACATGCCCCTCATTGTCTTCCTATGATCAATATTGCCAGCATATCGCGGGGGTACTGATCTTCCTATATGAAAATAAAAACGGTTATCGAGCTCCCCGATCATTCGAATATAGGCAACAGGATCATCCTTCTCGAGATGCACATGTGGCGAAAAGTGTTCTGGATTTGTTCCAGGTGCCAGCTAAACAGAAAAAGGCGGCTCTAATTGGACGTAGCCGATTTGATACCAGGGAAACCCTCGATGTAGAATTCAACGTCAAGACAATCCCTTACGGATATCGTCAGTTTATGTTTGGTATCGAAATGAAGCTAGGGTCAAAGAGATTATATATCGTCCAGAAAATCCGGGATTTTCTCAGCAGCCTTATCAGAGGGGAAACGTTCGTATTCTCGAAGCATTTTACGTATGATCCCAAACAGCATTGTTTTCATGCCGAAAATGAAGTGCTTATCAAACAGCTTATGCAAGTCTATCAAAACGAGACGATGTACCGGGATGCAAGTAATCTCCAGAGCAGTCATCATAGCAGCCGCAACGGTGATCGATATCTTTTGATTCCACCCGTACTGTGGGAACAGATGCTGCCGCATTTATTGCAAGCTCCCTCGGCGAAACTCACTCAAGGTGAGGTTACGCATGATCGAGTCATGAAGGCAGAAGATTCACTTCCGCTTCATTTTGAGCTGGATCAGGAAGAATCCCCACAGGGTCAGCACTACCTGCTACATGTGAAGGGGTTTGAACAGTTGACGGTGATGGAGGACTACGGTCACATCCTGTACGGGGGGAAAATCCATTCCTTATCCAGAGAGCACTGTTCGCGATTATTCAAGCTAAAGCAGCTGATGGAAGCATCCTCAAATGGGTTCGTTCGATTGCTGCCCGAACAAATGGACCCCTTCATGGAGCATGTCGTTCCGGGTTTGATGAAGCTGGGAGACGTGCAAATTGCAAAGACGATCGCGGATCGAATCTTAAAAACAGAGCTTAGGGCCAAACTTTTTTTGGATCGCGTAAAGGATCGACTGTTAGCGGGATTGGAATTTCATTATGGACAAATCGTCATTGACCCACTGGATGAAAAAAAGAGGACATCTGCGCACATTCTGGTTCGAGATACAGAAAAAGAGCAACGCATCCTGGAACTATTAGAGCAAAGCTTGTTTACGAGAACAGAAGGCGGATTTTATCTGGAAGAGGACGAAGCAGAGTATGACTTTCTCTATCATGTGTTGCCAGAAATGGAAAAGCTCGTCAAGGTATACGCAACGACATCGGTGAAAAACAGGGTGTATACCAATCTAGCACCACCCAAAATCAAGGTGGACATGAAGGAAAGAACCAATTGGCTGGAAGTGACCTTTGATTTCGATGGAATACCAGAATCCGAGATTCGCAATGTGCTGCGATCGGTCGAAGAGAAACGCAGGTATTATTCTTTGCCTGATGGTGCCTTCATGCCGCTGGAAGGGGAGGCTTTTGATGAGCTGAACCATGTTCTGGACGAGATCGGCTTCCGTGAAAAGGATCTGGACGGAAGCCAGCTGAAGCTTCCTTTGATTCACGGCATGCGTTTTCTGGACATCAAATCCAGCCAAACCGTACAGCTGGGAAAATCCTTGCGACGTCTATTGGAAAACATGCGGAACCCGGACAATCTGGACTTTCCTGTACCGGACGGTGTGAGCGCTGTCCTGCGTGATTATCAGGTCTATGGCTATCAATGGATGAAGACGCTTGCGCAGTATGGCTTTGGAGGCATATTGGCAGATGACATGGGGCTTGGCAAGACGCTGCAAAGCATTTCCTTTCTCGTCTCCGTATTGCCGGAAATCAGGGAGCAGAAGAGACCAGCGATCGTGGTCGCACCAGCTTCGCTGATGTACAACTGGCGCAATGAATTGAAAAAATTTGCACCTCAGATCAAAACCCTACTGGCAGATGGAAGCAAAGATGAGAGACAGCAGGCGTATAAGCAAATGGAGGATGCGGATGTAATCATTACCTCGTATCCCCTCGTTCGGCGGGATCACGACCATTTTGCAAAATCGGTTTTTCATACCCTGATCATGGACGAAGCACAGGCTTTCAAAAACCATGCGACCCAAACCGCACAAGCTGTAAAAAGAATTCAATCGACTTACCGCTTTGCCTTAACCGGTACCCCGGTGGAGAACAGACTGGAGGAGCTCTGGTCCATCCTCGATGCAGTAACGCCAGCTCTCTTTCCAAGTAGACGAAAATTCAACGAGCTGCATCCGCAAGTGGTAGCCAAACGAGTCAAACCATTTTTGTTGCGCCGTTTGAAACGTGATGTTCTAAAGGAATTGCCGGAGAAGATCGAGTCTATGCAAACCTCGGAGCTTTTGCCAGATCAAAAGAAGCTCTACTTGTCCTACTTGGCCAAATTGCAGCAGGAAACGTTGAAGCATCTACAGGATAAAGACTTCCAGAAAAATCGTATCAAGATTCTGGCCGGATTGACACGGTTGCGCCAGCTATGCTGTCATCCAGCATTGTTCGTGGAAGACTACGAAGGAAGCTCGGCGAAGTTCGAGCAATTGCTAGAGACAATAGAAGAATGTCAAAATGCAGGCAAACGCATCCTGGTCTTCAGCCAATTTACTGAGATGCTTGGACTCATCGGACGAGAATTGACCGAGCTTGGCGTATCTTATTTCTATCTAGACGGAAAAACTCCCGCTTCCGAACGTGTCACGTTGTGCAACAGGTTCAATGAAGGGGAGCGAGATTTGTTCCTGATATCCTTGAAAGCAGGGGGAACCGGACTCAATCTGACCGGAGCTGATACCGTGATCCTCTACGATCTCTGGTGGAACCCTGCTGTTGAGGAGCAGGCAGCAGATCGTGCGCATCGGATCGGACAGAAGAAGATCGTCCAAGTCATCAGACTCATCAGTCAAGGTACCGTAGAAGAGAAGATGCATGAGCTTCAACAAAAGAAAAAGCACCTTCTTGATGAAGTCGTTCAGCCTGGCGAAGAAGTCATGTCCGCACTTACAGAAGAGGAGATTCGAGAAATATTGATGCTTGCTTAATGATCAGCTGGGTTGCTGGAGATCACAGCTCGTGCGCCAGGCTCCAGATCAAACCAGGAGATTCGCTCCCCATCAGCCTCTCTTTGGAGAGGTTTTTTTCCATTCACATAGACTTCCTTGCTTTGCGTTGCCATCGATAAGCCGGATATTTTCTGGTTACCTTGATTATGTAACCAGATAGCACCACTCGGGGCATATTCCATGCGAACCTGGGAAATTGCAATCCAGTAATTCATGATATCGCGCACCGTGGTCAAATACAGATCACCTTGATCTCGTAGGGTTGACAGCTTTTTTAACAGCTGATCGAAAGCAGGATGGATGACCCATTCGCCATTGGCATTCCGAATCATAAAGCGACCTGCACGTTCCGAAGAAGGTACTCGTGCCAGATACGTATGATTGATGAAAACACCTCGGTTATGGATCAGCTCGTACAGGTTTTTACCACTGTATTGATACATGGTATCCTCTGCGCTATAGTGCCAAAAATATTTCGTATCGTATTTTTCCCACATTTGTGCCAGATAGTGGGGTGTTTTTTTATCAAGTGCATCAAACGCAAAGCTGGATTTCAGGTATCCATGATCGATCCAAGTGACACTGCCAAAACGATTTTTCATAAAGGCCAGGATATTTTCCGTAGTCCTTTGATAATGACGGAGCTCAAAAGGGTACAGCGTGTGCAGAACAATCTCATTTCCCTGTTTATACAGCTCATCGAGAAAGGAAAGAAATTGCGGATGCTGCTCGATGGCAATATGGGAGCGTAAGTACGGCTTGTAATAGGGATTGGAGTAGAACACGCTTTTGGTCACCGGAATCCGATGCTTGACGAAACCGCCAACCGCCTGCTAAGCTTGCGTACTTTTTTCCGAGCCGAAGTAGATAGCGCGATTAGATTCTAGTGTTTGTTTATCTGCGTGCTCCGTCCACACGTGGGTAGCCAAATATCCATAGGGCTGACTTATAAATCTCGCCATTACTTTGGGTTGATAGCCGACCACGAGGGAAAAGGAATCAACACGCTCTTCATTGGTACGGTACTCGGAAGGGTGACGCACCTTGCCCCCTTGATTGCTGGTCGTCTGTTGAACATAGTGATGATCGCCCATGTGATCCAGATTGATGATCAACTCTTTTTTCCCGGTGTTCAGTTCAAGGGAAGAGACCTTCGACGGATGATAGAGCAGAGCTGACTGTTTGCCAGCGCCAAATCGGACTCCTTCATGATCCAGACAGTAATGGGATTGAAATCCGCGTGTATCCACGATTCGATTCTTCCGGTAGACTTCGGTTACATTTGGCCTGAAATAAAGGGCTAAGGTTTCTCGAAAGACTTTTACATCCTTTTTATACTTGGTTTTTACGTTGACCTTGATTTCCGGGCTATGCTGTCACTTTTGCCTGATGGATCAATGGCTTGTTCAATCTTCCAGCAAATGACTCGGAACGAAGCTCAATCAATGAACCAGCAGCAAGATCTAGGGCCTTATCAAATGTAATGCTCGCAGATCCCTTCGGAAGAGTGGGGCTGAGTGCATTATAGATTTCACCATATTCGGCCAGATATTGGCTGGCAGACAGAATTTCATTACGTTCAAGATCGGTAATTCGAATTTTTCCTTCTTGATTCCAAGAGAATACAAACCACGAGTTTTGAATGTTTGTTTCCATCTCATGCGCTAGTTGGTCCTGTAAAAAGAAGAGAAAGAATTCATTTTCTGTTAAGATAATATTTGTAGTTTGTTGTCGATATTTGTAAAATAACTAAATTTCTGCCGTTACATTCCGATACAAAGGTAAAGGATGATGAGCTATGTGTGTAAAAATTTGAAGAAAATGAAAAAGATTGCAGCCCATTTTCACGTACGACAGGAAGATATGGAGGTCATAGTATGAAATTATCATTTTTCTCAAAGAATTTTATCTTTTCATGCCTGAGCGTTTTATTGATTGGACTGTCCCTTACCGTAGCTTAAGTGATTAAACAAACCATTGCGGATCAAGCCAGAGGGCATACTCGATTTTGGGGTGAAGCTAGGAGAGGTATTCCCACAACCTCCGCTCATCGTAGCTGAAATATCCACGGATATGACGCAACAGGCCAATCGTGGTAATGACGCCATGACGCAAATGATGACACAGATGGATGAGATTCGTACCTCCGTGTATCATACCGCTTCCGTGGTTCATCTGCTGGACAGCCGTTCCCAAGAAATCGCACAAATCGTAGAAGTGATATCAGCCATTGCTTCACAAACCAATCTCCTCGCTCTGAATGCTGCGATTGAAGCAGCAAGAGCAGGCGAAACTGGACGTGGCTTCGCTGTCGTAGCAGATGAAGTAAGAAAGCTGGCAGAGCAATCGAATCAGTCAGCGCAGCAAATTTCGCAGCTTATCACAGAAATTCAATCGGAAACAAACAGAGCTGTTTCGTCCATGAATCATGGGACGAAAGAGGTGGATCACGGTTTGGAAATAGCCAGTGAAGCTGGAGGGTTGTTCAAATCGATGATTGACGTGACCCACAAGGTTGATTCCCAAATCCAAGAGGTATCCGCTACTGCAGAGGAAATGTCAGCCGGCTCTCAATAAATTCTCGCAACCGTATCTTCTCTGCACCACATTGCACAGGAATCATCGTCAGCAGCTACACAGGTTGTTCTTGAGATCGAAAATCAGATGTCTGCCATGGAAACGGTTCAAGAGTCTGTTGCATATCTAAACGGAAATGCAAACGTACTGAAAACGAGCATTGGGAAGTTTATCGTGTGATCAGGAAATGAGAGAAAGTGCAGCAAAGCCATTGTTCATTCAAATTGGAAAATGACCCGCTGAGAGAATTGCTGAAGCAGTCATAATTTGTCGAATCCTGCGTTGACAAGTTTATGAGAAATGTATAATCTCAAGATGTATACCAATATTTGCATATTGAGTTCCACAAAACCACTTTTTTCGCAAAACAGTGGCTGGTATTGCTGCATTTTCACTTCTTTACAGGATCGCATGAATCCAAATAGTGAGGCATGGTAATAGGTTCTTCAGGCAAGAATGATTGAGAAAAAAGCGAATAAGGCATTTCCAGTGTAAAATATACGTATTTTTGATACTTGCTGATTGTTTTCTTACCGACATGGAGCCTAACCTTCAATTAAACGGAATATGAGGAGTTGTATTATTCGCAGCTAGTTATGCATCAAGAAGGGAAGGAGATTACGAACTTGCTATTTGAACCTATTCATGATGCAGCAACCTTTGTAGAGAAAAAAATGTTGCTAATGGAATAGGAGAAAAGTCATTCATGAAGAAAATTTTTCAATTCACGATCGCCAAAAAAATCGTTGGCGGCTTTATGGCAGTCCTTTTGCTTTTTTCGATCGTTTCGTGGATCTCCATCGTACAGGTACAAAGTGTCGATTCTTCTTACTCCAATCTGCTGGATCGACGTTCCTTGGTCATTGAAAATGTGCAACGCTTGAAGACCGAGGTCATTACGCAAGAAAACGCACTCAGAGGATTACTGCTGACAGGTAAAGTAGAATATCGCGAGGAGTATGCAAAGTCTAAGGAAGTTTTCGCTAAGGCGCTGGAGCAGTTTGCTTCTACCGCTCCGAACGAGGAAGCGAAAAAACAGATCGATGACCTTGCGAATGCTTATCAAACCTATCAAAGACTCATGGAAGATATTATGTCTGCACAGGAGAGCAACCCAGAACTAGCTATCATTTCCTACCAGAATAATTCACTCGAAAGTGCGGGACAGATTTTTCATGAGCATGCAGATAATATCTTGAATGTAGCCAACACTGTCATGGACAACGATCGGGTATCGACAAAAGAGACGTCAAACTTTATCATCAATATGTTGATTATTGCAACAGTCGTGGCATTTGTGCTCGGGCTTGTGATCAGTTTGTTTATCAGCCGATTCATCTCCAATCCGGTCGTCAGCTGGCAAATGGCAATTTTTCAATCGAGCCGCTTCGAGTGAAAAATCGTGATGAAATCGGTGTGTTGGTCCAATCTATGAATCAGATGGTCGAGGATCTGAAGAAGATCTTGGCGCAGGTATCTGCTTCCAGCGAATACATCGCTGCTTCTACAGAAGAGCTATCTGCTTCGACAGAGCAAAGTGCCGAATCTGCAGCGCAGGTCGCGCTTCTTTCCCAACAGAATGCGGTAGGTGCTGAAAAGCAGTTGGATACCTTCAAGGAGACGGCATCCAAGGTAGAAGAGATTGCGGAAGAAGTCGTTCATATCTCGGAATCAAGTGAAACCATGCTTAGCGCGTCTGTCAGTGCGACCGAAATGACCAAGCAAGGTGCCACCTATATCAGCAATGTACTGACGCAGATGAATGCTATTCATACGTCAACCGAAGATACAACGGTCCTCATTCGTACTCTGGCTGACCACGCCAAAGAAATTACGGGTATTGTGTCTCTCATTACATCCATTTCCGAGCAAACCAATTTACTAGCACTCAACGCGGCGATCGAAGCTGCAAGAGCCGGGGAACATGGTAAAGGATTTGCAGTGGTAGCAGAAGAGGTACGAAAGCTGGCAGAGGAATCCCGCCACTCGGCAGAGCAAGTGATTCAGATGGTCCAATTGATTCAGCAAGGCACCAATCAAGCCGTTGCGTCGATGGAGCAAGGCAATCAACTGGTGCTTGGCGGCTTGTCTTATACGGAACAGGCAAAACAGGCGTTTGCGAATATTGAAGCTTCCATGGACAACGTAACGACGCATGTTCGTGAAGTAAGCTCGTCTGTAGAGGAAATTCGTGAATTCAGTGCCCAGGTAGCTGCAGGTATTGAACAAGTAGCAAGTATTTCGGAGAACGGGCTCAAGCTGTCTCAGGAAAGCTCTGCTGCATCGGAAGAACAATTGGCGACTTCAGAAGAGATTACTTCATCTGTACAGAATCTCGCTTCGTTGGCTGATGATATGAAACAGCAAATATCCGGATTCAAGTTTTAGTATTTTACAAAAGACATCACCAAACAGCAAGGTCACATTTATTGTGATCTTGCTGTTTGATCTATGGAGGACATCATGAGATACGACATTCTTCTATTTGATCTAGACGATACCTTGTTTGATTTTCAAATGGCTGAAAAGCATGCCTTGGATAAAGTATTCGCTGCCTACCACCTTCTACAGGATGCAGAGCTGTATCGAACCACCTATAAAGAGATCAGCAGAAGTATCTGGAGAGAACTGGAAGAGGGGACTATCACACTTTCAGAATTGCGCGTGGAAAGATTTAAGCGTTTGTTTAATACTCATGCTGTAATGGCAGATGCCGAGGCTTTTAGCCACGACTATCTACGCTTTTTGGGGGAAGGTGTCTTTTTGACGGAAGGTGCAGAGGAATTGTGCAAGTCCTTGTCCCATTTGCGTCTGGGGATCATTACAAATGGGTTTAAAGAAGTACAGATCCCTCGAGTCACCCATTCCCCGCTTTGCCAAACCTTTGAGCAAATCATTATTTCCGAGGAGACTGGCTATCAGAAGCCGCAAAAAGAGATTTTTGATTACGCATTTTCCAAAATGAACATCACGGACAAATCAAATGTGCTCATGATCGGGGATTCACTGACCTCTGATGTTCAAGGTGGAAATCGATATGGCATCGATACTTGCTGGTTCAATCCTGGGAAGAAGAACAACACGACAGGGATTGAACCAACCTATGAGATCGAGAAGCTGATCGATTTGCTTAAAATTGTGGAGTAGGCTTCACAACATACGCCTTTCCTTCTGGTGACCCGATTCGGTACAATGAATGTAGAATATCAGGATGGTTTTCGAAAGCGAGGTTGACATATGGAACCCCAAAAAGAGGCAGCGATACCAGAGCTAGAGGAACTTTTGTATAAGTTTACAGAGCTTTTGACTGGCGAAGCAACGCCTGAGCGAGTGGAAATGGTCAAGGTGTGGTGCCTGTATACCCAGATGACGAAAGTGATGCCGCCACTCATTCAGCACTGGGCAAGTGAGCCGGAGCATGCCGAAGCACGCGATCAAATACGTGGTATGATCGAGCAAATCAAGCAATGGAACCAAACGAAAAATCAAAAGCATTAGCAAAACAAAGAACAGCCGTTCGACTTCTGCGAGCAGTTGTTCTTTGTTTTTTGCCATTGTGTTGATCGTCAAATCGCCTTTGCATCTGCGACCACTGCAAATGATCAAAGTGGCAGTTTGACCGATGAGAAGACCTACTATCCCGCTTATTTATGTTACAATCATGGTGGTACATATAAGGGTTGAGCAATATGCGAGGGGGGAGCAAGCCATACAAAGTCGATTCTCTAAACTCAAATTCCTGTTATTCCTTCCATTTATTGCTTTCAGTATCGCTCCAGCAGCTTCTGCAGTCGAAACAGCTGATCAGAAGCCGCTTGCTTTTACCCATGTCACGATTGTGGATGTAGTGGATGGTCAGCTGTTGCCGAACATGACTGTAGTCATAGAAAGGAACAGGATCGTTCAAGTGGAGCAAACCGATAAAGCTCTAGTGCCAAAAGAATCGTACGTTTATCAAGCGGAGGGAAAGTATCTGATTCCTGGCTTGTGGGATATGCACGTGCACCTGCTGGATGATGAAAAATATGCTTTTCCATCATTATTGGCCAATGGAGTAACCGGTGTGAGAGATATGGGTGCTTCCCTTTCACAGATGGAAGGATGGGTTAAAACAAGTTCAGCAGGGCAGTTGGCTCCGCGAGTGTTCTTTTCCGGACCTGCATTGGACGGGCCCAAAACATCGGGAGACGGAACCCTCATGCAGGTCAACTTGAAATCTGAGGATGAAGCGAAATCCGCTGTCCAGGCACTATCCCAGTATGGGGTCGATTTTCTCAAAATATATACGTACTTGCCCCGCAACATGTATGTGGCCATTGTAGATGAAGCGAAAAAACAGGGTATCCCGATTGCTGGGCATGTTCCATTTTCAGTCAGTGCGAGAGAAGCCTCGGAAATGGGACAAAGAAGCATTGAACATCTCTATGGGATTCTGATCGCTTCATCCAAGCAAGAAGCTCTAATTCGGCAAAAATACCAAAATGATGTGCCCTACATTTTTTCTGTAGATCTCGAAGCAGCGCAATCGTATGACGAACAGATCGCCCAAGAGCTGTTTGAAACTTTAGCGAGTAATGAAACGCATGTCGTTCCTACATTGGTCACCTTTCATAACCTGTTAAGCCCCATGGACCCCTCACGCTCGCAATATGCACCAACCGACGTGCAACAATTCTGGGCCGATTATCAGGAAAAGGGGACAGCTAATCTCGAATATTCCAAGTCCATCATCAGACCATTATATGAGCGATTTCTTGCATTGGTTGCGGATTTGAATCAGACTGGTGTCCCGATCATGGCAGGAACCGATACTCTTTGGAGCGAGATGGAGCCGATTCCCAATCAGGTTTTTGGCTTTACTCTCCACGACGAATTGGAGCTATTGGTGGATGCAGGCTTATCACCGTTGGAAGCGCTACAGGCAGCTACTATTACACCTGCAAGATTTATGGAAATCGCGGATTCTGCCGGGAGCATTGAGGAACAAAAGTGGGCAGATCTCGTTCTCCTTGACCAGAATCCGCTTGAGGATATCGTCCATACTCGCTTGATTGAAGCCGTGGTCGTGGATGGCCAGTTACTCGATAAATCTACTTTGCAAACGATGGTGCAAACCTTTCCTTCACACGCAGCGCTCTCTGAAACGAGAGAGTGATTGGGGAAGAAGGTTGGATAAAAGCGGATCGCATGGGTCCCTTGCAAAGATGGCAAGTGTGACTGCAATTTGTTACTTTATAACTAGAAATTCAATCTTACATTGCGAACACACAAGGAGGCTATTTATGTCCACAGAAGTAACTCGATTGATCCAATCACATCGTTCCATTCGCAAATTTACGGATGAAACGATTTCTCCAGAGATTCTTTCCGATGTTCTCACTTCCGGACAATGGGCACCTTCGTCCCACAATGTCCAGGCGTACAGTGTGATCGTCGTTCGTTCCGATGAGAGCAAGAAGCAATTATCCATAATGACCGGAAACCAGAAATGGGTAGAGGAATGCCCGGTTTTTCTTGTGTTTTGCGCAGATTTTTACAAGCTGAAGCAGGCGTGTGAGATGAACGGGGAGACGCTTGCTGCCGATGGCGTTGAGAACTTTCTCGTAGGCGCTGTAGATACGGCTTTGGTTGCTCAAAACGTACTGCTCGCAGCACGTTCCTATGGACTAGGTGGCGTCATGATCGGGGGAATTCGGAACAACCCGCGTGAAGTAGCTGAGCTGTTGGATTTGCCACCTTTGACCATCCCGATTATGGGAATGTGCCTCGGTTATCCGGCCCAAGAGGTTGAA
This sequence comes from Brevibacillus sp. AY1, assembly GCF_029870785.1. Taxonomy (NCBI): domain Bacteria; kingdom Bacillati; phylum Bacillota; class Bacilli; order Caryophanales; family Paenibacillaceae; genus Brevibacillus; species Brevibacillus sp. AY1. Next base: position 34,373 of record NZ_JAFLPN010000013.1, on the reverse strand, counting down.
CAAAAGCCCCGTCTTCCTCAGCAAGCTTACATTCATGAAGAGCGCTACCAAAAAGAAGGCATAAAAGCAGCGTTGGAGGATTACGAAAGCCTATCGGCCGCTTATTACGAACGTCGGTCGAATGGCAAGCAAACAGATGGATGGACCAAGCAAATGGCTCATTATGTAAATAAACCGCGCAGAGTGCATATGAAGGAGTTCGTAAAAGAGCAAGGTATTCAATTGAACTAGTACGATTGATTAAAAATCTCATGAAGGAAGATGGGCGTGGAGAACTGCTCATCTTCCTTTTTTTACTATGAACAAATCATAAACGACCCAACATTCAGAAAATTTTTAAAAAGTAATTGACGTATTTTAGCAATATGGTATAACTAGGGTATCGCATGCAGGATATTCTGCAACAACGAATAGAATATGAAGGATTTCATACTGCAAATTAGCGAAATGGGAGTAAGATCATGCATGTCGTTTGAGCAACTCGTCAAAGGTTCATTCTCACAGCTCTCTTCAGGACAAAAAAAAGTTGCTACTTTCCTGCTGGATAACTTGGAAAAAGTCGTGTTCTACACGGCAGTGCAGATCGGAAGAGAGGCCGAGGTCAGTGAAACAACAGTTATCCGCTTTGCGTACGCACTTGGCTTTAAGGGATTTTCTGAAATGCAAGCGGCTATTCAGCAGTACGTCTTGGAAAACAGCACCTCACGTTTTATCGAAGACTCACCGCACCAGGACGAAGAATCCAACATCTTCGCGAAAGTGCTGGAACGCGATATTGCCAATCTTCGCCAAACCCATCACCAGTTGAATTATCAGGACGTTTGGAAAGCGGTAGACTGGTTGATGCAGGCTGATCAGGTTCTGATTGTCGGGTATCGCGCTTCGTATGCTGCAGCACATTGGTTTCACTTCATGTTGAGTATGATTCGTCAGCACGTATCGATCATTCCACTCAGCAGTGAAATCGAAGAGCGGATCATCAGCTTGACGGAAAAATCTGTTGTGGTGGTTATTTCATTTCCACGTTACTCGAAGGAAACAATCCAGATCACGGAAGCGTGCAAGAGAATGGGTGCGCGTATTGTCGCTGCGACAGATCGGACATTGTCTCCGGTTAGCAGACTATCGGATATTTCCTTTATCACGGATATTAACAACGTATCCGGTCACTACTCGAATGCATCAGTCATCAACCTGTTGAATCTGTTGATGGCAGGGATCGAAGAAAAGTACAGCGATCAAACAAAGGATCGAATCAAAAAAGTAGAAGTGCTGTACTCCCAGTGGGAAGTGTTCGAGGAGTAAGATGGGTCGAGAAGAGAAGAGAGAAACTGTCTTCCTTCGGTGATCGTCCTGGCAACATTGGCTATGGGGCGGGCTATTTTGATGGAATCCTCACTCAGCTTTCTCGGTGATGGTGTGAGCTCTCCTACGCGCAGCTGGAATTTCATGATGAGCTCCGGACGACCTTACATCGCGACTGCTTTGTGGTTGCAACCTTGCCTGGCATTGCCATCCTGATTACCGTGCTCGGAATCAATCTGGCAGGGGATCGAATCCGAGACTTGTTGGACCCGAAAGCTGATTAAAGATCGAAAATGATGATGGAGAGGAAGTTGTTCATCCATGAAAGCTGAAAAAATCGTTCTTCGAAAAATGCGCATGACGCTCAATGCACCTTTTCAAACCAGTTTTGGTACGCAGACTGTGCGGGATTTTATCTTGGTGGAGGTACACACGAAGGATCTCATCGGGTATGGAGAGTGTGTGGTTTCCGGCCAACCATTTTACAGTGAAGAGACAGTCGGAACAGCATGGCACATGATGGAGGATTTCCTGATCCCAATGATTTTCGAAAAAGGGGAATTCAATCATCCCGATGATGTGAACGAATTGTTCGCCCCGATTCGCCGCAATAATATGGCAAAATCGGCTTTCGAAGCTGCCTACTGGGATCTGTATGCGAAGCAAAGCAACATGTCGCTGGCGAAAGCTTTGGGGGGAACCAAAGACAAGATCGAAGTAGGGATCAGCCTTGGGATTGAGGCGGACATTGAGGATCTCTATCGCAATGTCGAGCAGTATTTGGAGCAAGGCTACCGCAGAATGAAAATCAAGATTGCTCCGGGCAAGGATGTTCAAGTGATTCGAGGCTTGCGTGAGCGTTTTGGCAATATCCCGATGATGGCCGATGCGAACTCTGCGTACACACTGGACGACGTGGCGTTATTGAAGCAATTGGATGAGTTCAACTTGATGATGATTGAACAACCTCTGGCGCACGACGACATCATCGATCATGCCAGCTTGCAAAAAGAACTGAATACTCCCATCTGTCTCGATGAAAGCATCCATTCCTATGAGGACGCACGCAAAGCGATCGAGCTGGGAAGTACCAGAATCATCAATATCAAGGTAGGTCGTGTAGGGGGTCTGTCCGAGTCGAAGCGCATTCATGATCTGTGTCAGGAAAAAGGCATTCCGGTTTGGTGCGGCGGCATGCTGGAATCCGGGATAGGTCGCGCGCACAACGTAGCGATCACAACACTCCCGAACTTTACCCTGCCAGGAGATACGGCTGGCTCTTCCCGTTACTGGAAAGAAGATATCATTGCGCCGTGGGTGGAAGTAAATGCAGACGGGACCATTACGGTTCCCGATACACCAGGGATCGGCTACAAGCCTGTACCAGAATTGATTGAAAAATACACGACAGCCATCAAGGTTGTTACGAGAGGGTAACGCCATGAGTGCACAAGCGATTGTTGACTACCTCGGCAAACGTCAAGGCGAGATCATCCAAACATACAATGAGCTGCATGGATTGGCGGAGCCCAGTTGGCAGGAGGAGAAAACTTCCCAGTACTTGGCTGAACGCTTGCGGCATGCTGGGTTCCAAGTGCAGACCTATCCGGATCACTTTGGTCTAACAGTCGATATTGAAGGCGATCAACCAGAAATCGTCGCGCTGCGAGCCGACATGGATGCACTGGTGCAGGAAGTGGACGGAGTGGTGAAACCGAATCACTCCTGCGGCCATGATGGCCACAGTACAATGACGTTATATGCGGCATTGGCTTTTTCGGCGCTGAACATTCGCCCAAAGAAGTCAGTTCGCTTCCTCTTCCAGCCAGCAGAAGAAAAGGCAGGCGGGGCTTTGCAGATGATGAAGGATGGTGCGTTGGACGGGGTCGAATCTCTCTTTGGCGTTCATGTACGTCCCGTCATGGAATTGGACAACGGAACCGCAGCACCTGCTATTTTGCACGGTGCGAGCGCATCGCTTCATGGTACGATCGATGGACTTCAGGCGCATGCTTCCAGGCCGGAGCGAGGAAAAAACGTGATCGAAACAGCTGCGCTTCTGGTACAGGTGATGCAAAACATCCGTTTGGAAGCAGGTTGTCCTTTCTCCGTCAAAATGACGCAGTTTAGCGCTGGTGGAGAAACCTCCAACGTCATACCGGATCGTGCTACCTTCAAGCTGGATTTGCGCGCACAGACCAACGAAGGAATGACGGAGCTCCAAGAAAAGCTGAAGCACTTGTTTGAGCATGTTGGAGCCTTGATGCAATCCAGCATGGAGTGGAAATGGGTCGGTTTTGCACCAGCCGCAACAAAGAACAAGCAGGCTGTTGCCATCATGAATCAAGCCATTGCCAAGGTGCTGGGAGCAGATAAAGTCGCGCAGCCTTGTGTTTCACCAGGTGGTGAAGATTTTCATTTCTATACCTTCAACAATCCACAGCTGGCTGGAACCATGCTAGGGTTGGGTTGCGGACTATCTCCAGGCTTGCATCACCCCAACATGTCATTTGATAAAAAAGCACTGGTAGCGGGAGCTCAAATACTGGCAACGGCATTGCTGATGGCAGCCAATGGAGAAGAAGTGTGACTATGAAATCCATCTTCCAAGTGGCTGTGCGTTTCATACGGGTTGTCCGCATGTGATGGACATTTGCAAATCGCAGCGTCCGGAGATGAAGGCGATGGATGGGGCAGGACATTTCGTTGCTTGCCATCTGCATCGTTCGTAATCAAAATTGCCTACACTTTGTCATCGACATAAAGCCTAGCACGTTCCAAGTGCTAGGCTTTAAGATGTATAATAGGGTTGTAAGCATTTAGCCGGAAGAGGAGCGATGGTTATGAAAAAGACAGTTGCCCAGCAAACGGTTTATGTGAACAGCTTTATCAATGGAATACTTGACCCTGCCCAGCCCATGCTCGGCCCTGTGCGTGATGGCGGTTATATCGTCGCCAATACAACACCAGGATGCTGGGGACCCATGATTACCCCTGCACTGAGGGGCGGACACGAAGTCACTCAGCCTGTTTTCGTCGAAGGTGCGAACGTAGGTGATGCGATTGCCATTCGGATCAAATCGATTGAAGTGACGTCGATAGTGACCGCATCCGGAAACGAAAGAACGATTGAGGGAAGATTTCTTGGGGACCCATTCGTGGCAGCGAAATGTCCAGGCTGTGGGACACTTTATCCACAAACGAGGATTGAAGGGATTGGTCCGGAATCCATCCGTTGTGTGGAGTGCGGATCAGATACGACTCCGTTCACCTTTACGAATGGATACACGATCGCTTTTAACGAACAAAAGGAATTCGGCGTAACCCTGCCGAAGCAAGCAGCTGAACGCGTGGCTGAGAATGGCCGATACTATATGAACACACCGGAAGCATCTATGCAAAATCCTGTCGTCACATTTGCGCCTCATGATTTGGTTGGAGTCTTGGCACGTGTGCGTCCATTCCTCGGACAGTTGGGGACGACACCGTCCCACCCAATGCCTGACTCACATAACGCCGGGGATTTTGGTTCTTTCTTGATCGATGCTCCCCATGAATATGCGCTGACCAAGGAACAATTGATGGAGTACAAAACAGATGGACACATGGATATCAACCGAGTTCGACAGGATGCTATCTTGATTTGTCCAGTCAAAGTGCCTGGCGGTGGTGTCTATCTTGGAGATATGCACGCGATGCAAGGGGACGGTGAGATTGCCGGTCATACCACAGATGTAGCAGGCATCGTAACCTTACAAGTCCATGTCATTCCTGGCTTAAAGCTGGATGGACCCATTTTGCTGCCAGTAGAAGAGGATTTGCCTTATCTGGCAAAGCCTTTCACGGCTGAAGAGAAGGCAAAAGCCTTACAATTTGCAAAAGGCTGGGAGCTTGATGCTCTGGAAGACTCGCTGCCCATCTCCTTTATTGGTACCGGTAGCAACTTAAATGAAGCAACTGAGAATGGCTTGGCTCGTGCAGCGGAAGTTTTGGGCATCACTGTTCCCGAGGTACTAAACCGCGCGACCATCACTGGTTCGATTCAGATCGGTCGCCATCCGGGTGTCGTAACTGTCACATTCCTGGCACCGACTGAATTATTAGGGAAAATAGGGCTTCTGGAGCTCGTCGAAGAACAATACAACCGCTCGTAATAGCTTAGTCCAGACGCGGTTACGCCTCTTAAGATATAGCATCAAGCTAGGTTTTCTTAACAAAAGCAGTCAATCGGCTGCTTTTGTTAAGTTTTTGCTCAATTTTTTTGTTTTTTTTACTGCAAATGTACGGATTTCTATGTACAATAAGAAAAGAGAGTGCATAATAGTACGTGGATGAGAAACACTTGCTGGGTAGATGCATTTTTCACCGGGCTTAGAAGAGATATAGAGGAGTGAGAGTTGTGAATCATCAAGGAACACGTGCATACAATTTCAATGCTGGACCATCTGCACTGCCATTGACCGTTTTGGAGAAAGCGCAACAAGAACTAATCGACTTCCGTGGCAGCGGCATGTCCGTTATGGAATTGAGCCATCGAAGCGCAACGTATGAAGAAGTACACAACCAGGCCATTGCGAACCTGAGAAAGCTGATGTCCATTTCCGATGAGTATGAAGTTCTGTTTGTTCAAGGTGGAGGAAGCACGCAGTTCGCGATGGTTCCGATGAACTTTTTGACACCTGAAAAGAAGGCTGCCTATATTATGACAGGCGCGTGGTCGGAAAAAGCATTTTCCGAGGCAAAGCTGTTCGGTCAAGTGTACCAAGCCGCTAGCTCCAAAGACAGCAATTATCGCTATATCCCGAGTCTTGATGAGGTGAAATTCGAGGCTTCTGATGCTTACGTACACCTTACATCCAACAATACCATTTTTGGTACCCAATGGAGGGAATTCCCGAATACCGGCGATGTTCCATTGATCGCGGATATGTCCAGTGACATTTTGAGCAAGCCGATTGCTGTCAACAAATTCGCACTGATCTATGCAGGAGCTCAAAAGAATCTGGGGCCATCCGGTGTGACTGTCGTGATTATTCGCAAGGACATGCTGGAGTTGGCGAACAAAAAAATTCCAACCATGCTCCAATACGGCATTCATGCGAAAAACAACTCCCTCTATAATACGCCTCCTACCTTTGGTATTTATCTGCTGGGTGAAGTGCTCAACTGGGTAGAGGAAACGGGCGGTCTGGATGCGTTGACCAAGCGCAATGAAGAAAAAGCCAAACTGATCTATGATGCCATCGATCAAAGCAACGGATTTTACTATGGACATGCTGATGTGAACAGCCGTTCCTTGATGAATCTGACCTTCCGAGTCAAGGATGAGGAATTGGAGAAAAAATTCCTCGCCGAAGCCAAGAAAGAAGGCTTTGTAGGCTTGAATGGCCACCGTTCTGTAGGTGGATGCCGTGCTTCTGCTTACAACGCGGTTCCGTATGAAGCATGCAAGGCATTGAGCCAGTTTATGGTTTCGTTTCAACAAGCAAATAGCTGATATTCGAAAGAGACCCTCTTGTAGGGTCTTTTTTTGTACTATCGGAAAGTGTTGAGTGCGCTAAAGCGCTAAAAAGATTAGCGGAAGATAGTATAAGTGCAACTAAGGCTCCGCCAAAAGCTTGGCGTAGCCAAGTTTTCTAAGTTAAAAGCCTTTTTGTAAGAAAAGGTCGAACGACTTGGTAAATCCTACATATTTGAGTGAGTTGTGGGGAAAATGAAGGCATGGATCGGAGGGCTTCTATATGCAATCTTTTCAAAAGCAGGAACTAAAGCTGGCAGCTCTGTGCTTTGTCATATCCGTGATCTTGCTGATCTCATTGTTCATGAAGTGGATGAAAGGGTAAACGAAAAGGGGAAGAATGTCTTGGATCAAGTACTCTTGGCTCGATTGTTGACTTTTACGACGCTTGGATTCCACATTATTTTCGCCACATTGGGCGTAGGGATTCCACTCTTTATCTCGGCAGCTGAAGGTATCGGCATATGGAAGAAGGATGCACACTATCTCTTGCTCGCAAGAAGATGGTCGCGCGGCTATGTCATCACCGTAGCAGTCGGGGTAGTGACAGGGACATGCATTGCCCTTCAACTCATCTTTCTTTGGCCGGGCTTCATGCAGCTTGCTGGTAAAGTCATTGGATTGCCGCTTTTCATGGAGACATTCGCTTTTTTCTTTGAAGCGATCTTCTTGGGAATATATCTGTACACCTGGGATCGCTTCAAAAATCCTTGGACACATTGGATTTTATCGATTCCCATTATACTGGGTTCCGTTGGCTCGGCTTTTTTTATCACTACTGTGAATGCTTTCATGAATACACCACAAGGCTTTACGCTGGAAGATGGCGTACTGACCAAAATCGATCCGTGGTTGGCGATGTTTAATCCCGCTACACCTTCCAAGGTAGCACATGTGCTTTCTTCCGCATTTCTGACCGTTTCCTTTGTGTTAGGGGCAATCGCAGCCTACCATCTCTTTAAAAAGAAAGAGCATGAATACTACAAGAAAGCGCTTGGTTTTACGATGTTTTTCGCCTTGCTCTTCTCATTGCTGAATACGGCCATCGGCGATTTGTCCGGAAAGTTTTTAGCCGAATACCAGCCTGAGAAATTGGCAGCAGGGGAATGGCATTTCCAAACAGAGTCCCGAGCAAAGCTGATTGTCGGCGGAATCGTGAATGAGGACACCTTAGAAGTGGAGTATGCACTGGGAATACCGATGCTGTTAAGCATATTGGCGAATGGAAATCCCAACTCCGTGGTCATTGGATTAGATCAATTTCCAAGGGAGCTGTGGCCACCACTGTATGTGCATTACTTTTTCGATGGCATGGTGGGTCTAGGTGCGTACTTGTTTGTCATCTCGCTCGTGTTTGTAGTCCTGTCCTTTTTTCACAAAAGAGGGAAACTGCGAAGGTTCTCGAGATGGAATCGGCCACTCCTGTTCGGCATTATAGCGGGTGGTCCCCTGTCCATCCTCGCCATTGAGTTTGGCTGGATATTTGCTGAATCCGGTCGGCAGCCGTGGATATTGAGAGGGTATCTTCAAACCAGTCATGCAGCGACACCTGCAGCGCACTTGATGGAGATGTTTATCCTCTTCAACCTGCTGTATGTTTTCCTCGCAGTGCTGGTATCGATCGTCTTGATTCGTTTGTTCAAGAAGACCACACCTGAAATGGAGCTCGAGGACAAGAAGATCATTTTGTAGGAGGTTATCATGGAGCTGCACCGAATCGGGATCGTGATTGCCTGGATTTTTCTATATGGATACCTCATCGTGGCTTCTGTCGATTTTGGAGCAGGATTTTTCTCTTTTTACGGGAAGGTGACCAAACGCGACCACATCATCAATCCTATTATTGATCGCTATCTATCTCCCGTGTGGGAAGTGACGAACGTTTTCCTGATTTTTTTCGTCTACGCGGTGATTGGTTTTTTTCCGGATGTTGCCTTTATGTACGGCATCGCCTTGCTTGTTCCCGGAAGTGTTGCGCTTTTGCTGATCGCTTTGCGTGGCTCGTTTTATGCATTTGCCAATTACGGAGCACGTAAAAATATCGCCTATCTGTTCATATACGGCGTAACAGGGCTCTTGATTCCAGCATCGCTGGCAACTCTCCTCACGATCTCAGAAGGGGGATTCATTGTTGCAGAGGGGCAGCATGTCGAACTGCTCTTGGGTAAACTGATTGGTAGTCCTTACGCGTGGGTAGTTGTGATTCTGGCAATCGTCAGTGTTCTGTTCATTAGTGCAACATTTCTCACGTACTATGCGGATCGGGCAAAGGATACGGGAGCAAGAGAATTATTGCGACGCTTTGCGCTCTACAACAGCTTGCCAACCATTTTCATGAGCTTTCTGGCTTTCTTTACACTGCGCAATCACAATCCCGAGCATTTTGATCGCATGCTTGCCATCAGTTGGATGTTCATGGTATCACTTGGTTGCTTTTTGGTCGCTCTGGCACTCATCATACAACGAAAAAGGTACGGGATCGCTTTTTTCTTCGTCATGCTGCAGTTTGCCTTCGCTTTCTTCGGGTACGGAAGATCCCATATGCCGTATTTGCTCTATCCGTACCTGACCATCGAGTCTGGAGTGACCAGCGAGGCGATGGGACTGGCATTGATTGTAGCGTTTATCGGGGGAATCCTCCTGCTTGTCCCTTCCTTGATCCTCCTCATGCGATTGTTCATCTTCAGTGCGAATTATGTACAGGGAAAAAAACAGACCTAAGGGTGTATGAATAAAACTGTCAGCGACCTTCGTTGGCAGTTTGTCTTTTCTGGCATAAACCTCGCATAGGAATGGAATCGAGTTCATTGAGAAACTCATGTGGTTACAGAAGGTGTAGACTAGTATTATAATAGGGAATATTTGGACGAAATGAGGGATGAGCTTGTCTATCCAAAACAGAATTACATATCGAAATCCGGACACAATGCCGAAATCTTCCGGGTATACGAACGTGGTAGAAGTAAACAGTGGTCGGATGATCTATATTTCGGGCCAGGTTGCAGTAAACAAAGAAGGGAATATGGTGGGGATCGGGGATCTAGCGGCACAAACCAGGCAAGTTTTTGAAAATATCAAAGCAGCATTGGAAGACAGAGGATCCAGCTTTCATGATGTAGTAAAATTCACGTATTTCATGACGGACATTTCCCAGATTCAAATCGTCAGAGACATTCGCGATCTATACATCCATACGGAAAACCCTCCTGCCAGTTCGGCTGTCGAGGTGAGCAAGCTGGTCAAAGAGGAGTTTTTGATTGAAATAGAAGCCATAGCGGCACCCGCTCAATAAGAAAAAATTCGATTCAAGTATTTGGTGGCTGATTTGGGAAAAATCGGCCATCTTCGTTTTTGGCTTTTATACCAGCATGTACCCTATTGAAAGAATTCTATTATAATGAATGTATTCATAGAAATGACTTGTCTGAAAATGGGGGAAGCCACATGAATAAAGCATCGAAAATTATGATTTATACACCATCCGAAGCAGAATTGTACGCAGATTTGATTCGCAAGGATGGATACACGTCGGTTTGTTCAGCTTCTACTCCTGAAGAAGCAGAAGAAAAATTGCAGGATACGGAAATTCTTATGCAATGGAAATTTCCGCTCCATTTGCTTGAAAAACCAGCGGGAAAGTCTGTGAAATGGATCCAGTCTCTCGGCGCAGGTGTCGATGATCTGATGCGCTCGACCTCAATCCCGGAGGGTGTTACCATTTCCAGAGTAGTGGATCAGTTTGGTGGTCCGATGTCCGAATATGTATTTGCACAGCTGTTGTATGTGTACCAGGATATAGCCAGAAGCCAGGTAGCGCAGAAGAAAAAAAGCTGGCAACCCTTTGTGACTGAACTCTTGCAAGGAAAGACCATTGGGATTGCAGGCCTTGGCTCTATCGGAAAAGAGGCCATCCGCAAGGCAAGAGCTTTCGATATGCAAGTATATGGTTTGAGCTACAGCGGCAAGGAAGCTCATCTGGTAGATCGTCACTATGGTCCGGATGAATGGATGGATTTTGTTAAAGACCTGGACATTCTGCTCTTGATCCTGCCACTTACCGAACAAACGCGGCATATCGTCAATCGTGATGTCCTGATGGCAATGAAACCCACTGCTAGCCTGGTCAACATCGGTCGGGGTCATTTGGTTGCCGAAGACGAGCTTATCGACGTATTGCGTACAGGTCATTTGCGTGCTGCTATTCTGGATGTTTTTCAACAAGAACCACTATCGGAAACAAGTCCGCTCTGGGAGCTGCCCAATGTCTATATCACACCACATATGTCCGGTCCGAGTACAAAAGAAAGATTAGGACAATACCTGCTCTCCAATTTGACTCGATACCAGAATGGGGATGCGTTGCTGGGAGTCGTCAATCGGAAAGCTGGCTATTAATTTCGAGCATTCCTTTCGTACTCATTTTCTGAAAATGGTTTGCGCATTGCTGGATTTGTCTGTAAACTGAAAGATGAAGGAGCAAGCGCTTTCCTTTTCATTTGCGCAAATTGATATTTCTTGTTGCGCAAAGAAGAGGAGAACCTCGGACGAAAGTGGATGAGACGATGAAGACAACCATATACGATGTTGCTGAAAAAGCTGGCGTATCCATTTCAACCGTTTCCAGAGTCATCAATAACACCGGGCGAATCAGTGACAAGACCCGAAAAAAAGTGCTGGAAGTCATCGAAGCTCTGGAATATCAGCCCAGCTTGGTGGCTACGGCATTGACTGGAAAGCGTACAGGGACAATTGGATTGATCATACCCGATGTAGCCAATCCGTTCTTTGCTGAAATAGCAAGAAGAATAGAGGATCAGTGCAGGGAGATCGGCTTTAGTCTGCTGATTTGCAATACGGAGAATAATCCGGACACGGAAGAGATGTACCTCGACCTTTTGAAGCAAAAAAGCGTGGACGGTATCATCATCGGAACCATCAGCGGAAACCCGTATGTAATAGAAGAATACCTGCAGGAGAAGCTGCCAGTGGCACGGATCGCGTATGATCAACCGGATTGGAGGATCGATGCTGTGTTGGTCGATTACTTTCTCGGCGGCCATCAGGCGGTTTCTCACCTCGTGCAGTTAGGCCATAAAAAACTGGCGATCATGACGGGAAATCGCAGTCATGCGAGTAATAAGCTCTGCTATGAGGCATTTCGTCAGGTCATTGCAGAAAACGGGCTTGCTTTACATGAAGAATGGGTGATCGAAACGGACTCAACCATGGAAGATGGCAGGCAAAAAGCGCTTGAGATCCTCTCTTCCTCAGACAGACCGACTGCCATTTTCACGAGTTGCGATAGCTTGGCTATCGGAGTATACCAGGCGGCCAAAACAATTGGGCTGAGAATACCCGAAGACTTGTCTGTCGTGGGTTTCAACAATACGATTCTGGCTGCCGTTGTCGATCCGCCACTGACCACCATCGCTCAGCCGATCCAAGAGATGGGACGACAAGTGGTGGAGCTTCTCATGCGAGAAATGGAAGGAGAGAAAGCTGTCAAGCAGCGGGTTTTCCTGGCTCCTGAGCTAATTGTTCGGGGTTCGACGAAGAAATGGGAATCTGCAAGGTAGAGATATGACAAGCGATCCATATTCCATGCACAAGAAGGTGCTGGAGGAGGATCGCTTTTTTATACTTTCTGCATTTTGGGCAAGCGCTTGCGCACATCATGCACGAGACCTTCTTTAACTCATGGAACAATAATAGCTACCTTTGTTCTCACGCTATAACAAGAAAAAGATTGAAACAGGTTCTTCGCATTTGATAAGATACAGAATGAACGTTCAGTATGTTTGTTGACATCATATCCATAAATCATCAAGAAGAAGAGCGGAGTGGCGAAAATGAACAAGAAGCAATTGCAAAGCGAACAGACGAAAAAGCGAATTGTTGATGCTGCCAGGGCATTATTCGTTCAGAAGGGCTACAAGGCCACCTCGATTGAAGATATCGTCGCGGCTACTGGAAGCAGCAAGGGAAATATCTACTACCATTTTAAAAGCAAGGAAGGGTTGTTTCTGACCTTACTTGAAGATTGGGATCGCGAATGGGATGAGCAATGGAGTCAAAAAGAGGCCCAGTATACGTCGGTCGCTGAGAAGCTGTACGGCATGACGGATCATTTGGTCCGCGATGATATGAACCATCCTCTTACCAAGGCGTCCGATGAATTTTTCAATAGTGATGAAATCTCTCCTGAAGGGGAGGAACGTATTGCCCAGTTGGTAGAAAATCACCTGCAGTTCTTTCGAAAGCTCATTTCACAGGGAATAGAAAACCAAGAATTCAAATCGGAAAATGTAGAACATGTCGCTATCACATTGGAAAGTCTCTTTTTAGGCCTTAGTCAGATGGCTCGAAAATTAACTCTGGATGAAGCACTGGCCTTATATCAATCGGCTATAGGCATATTTCTGCACGGTATGGTAAAAAAGTCCGCATAAAAAGTCCAAGGATTACAGTAGAGCAAGTAGTTGCATAATCCTTTCATTCACTTATTATATAGAACGAACGTTCAGTATAAAATGAAGGGCTGTTTGTTTATAGAGATCCCTTTCAGCGAGTAAGTCATAACCCGAATGGGAGTCGGAGGAACCTTTATGTCGTTATTACTTAGAAATCGGGGAGCGATGCTGCTCCTCATGCTCAACATTTTTCTGATTTTCACCGGAGTAGGGCTGGTCATTCCGATCATGCCTACCTATATGAATGTGCTTCATATCAGCGGAAGCATTTTGGGTCTGCTGGTAGCTGCGTTTTCACTGACACAATTACTTTTTTCACCATTGGCAGGCAGACTGTCCGATACATGGGGAAGAAAAAAGATCATCATTGTCGGCATGCTCGTCTTTGCATTCTCGGAATGGCTGTTCGGATTCGCCAGTAGTCCGTTTCTACTATTTGCTTCGAGAATGATCGGCGGGATCGGGGCGGCACTGATCATGCCTGCTGTCATGGCCTATACCGCAGATGTCACTTCCGATGAAGAACGCGCCGGAGGGATGGGATTTATTAATGCAGCTATTACGACAGGTTTTATCATCGGTCCTGGAATCGGGGGGTTTTTAGCGGAGTACGGGGTTCGTGTTCCATTTTACGCGGCTGCGGTGGCTGCAGCTATAGCTGCACTCATCACATTGCTCATCCTGCCAGAATCCTCTCGTACGAATACAAGCCCATCTGAAGCTGTGTCGCAGAAAAAGCAAAGCCTGCTTAAACAGCTGATGTATTCTTATCGAGAGCCTTATTTTTTGGGCCTGATCATCGTATTCGTCATGTCATTCGGTCTGGCAAACTACGAGACGATTTTTGGTTTGTTCGTGGATCACAAGTTTGGTTTTACACCAAAGGACATCGCTTTTATTATTACATTTGGATCGATCGCGGGTGCTGTCGTACAGGTCACCATCTTTGGCTGGATCCTGAACCGTTTTGGAGAAGAACGAGTCATCACGACATGTTTGATCATAGCCAGCCTTTTCATCGTGCTGACACTGTTCGTGCATCAGTTCTGGGCCATTACCTCGGTTACTTTCATCCTGTTTTTGTCGATCGATATCCTGCGACCCGCGATCGGTACGCAGATGTCAAAAATGGCGCATGACCAGCAAGGATATGTAGCCGGACTGAACTCCGCCTTCACGAGCTTGGGAAATATCGCTGGCCCCGTCATCGCTGGGCTTCTCTTTGATATCAACATCGATTACCCTTATCTGGCCGCTGCCCTTGTTTTGTTCGCTTGTTTTCTTCTGTCCCTGCGTGCGTCAAAAAAGAGCAGGATGGCTGGTTAAGTCCTTCAGTATCTTGCTGTTCTATTGTAAAACGCGTACGTGAGGCTGCACTTGCGGTATAGTAAAAATAGCATAGTCGAGAGAGAAAGATCAGGAGGCTTGTGAACGTGGGAACTGTTAAAACCAAGCTTTTTGAATACAGTCAGGATGAGATGGACTACCTGAAAACACTTGATCCCGAGTTGGGGGCGATGATGACACGCTTGGGAAAAATCGAGCGTGTCATTATCCCCGATCTCTTCGCTGCACTCATCCATGCCATCGTCGGTCAACTTATTTCAGTCAAAGCAGCTGAAACTGTCTGGGACAGAATGCAGAATCGCTTTGGAGAAATATCTGCGCACAACCTGGTGAAGCAGACGGCAGACGATATTCAAGCTTGTGGATTGACGATGAGAAAAGCGAACTATATTCATGCCATTTCTTCAACGATTGCCAAAGGAGACTTTCTCCTTGAAGAGCTGCGTGATTTGCCTGATCGGGAAGTGATCCAGAAACTGACCAAGCTGGAAGGTGTGGGACAATGGACGGCAGAAATGCTGCTGATCAATTGTCTGGAGCGTAAAGATGTCGTCAGCTGGGGAGATATTGCGATTCGACGCGGGATGATGAAGCTGTACGGTCTGGATACGATTACCAAGCAGCAATTTGAAATGTACCGTCAACGCTATTCACCACTTGGCTCGATTGCTTCCATCTACTTGTGGCACATCTCTTTTGTTGATTGAGCATTTCAAACCGAGAAGAGGAATGGTGAAGTGGACAAGACCGTGAGAGAACAGCTGCTGGAATTGGCGGAGGAAAACTACCAGCAATTTTCTTCCTCTTTAATTCCGACGATTCACAATGTGCTCGGCGTTCGCTTGCCCTTGCTGCGCAAAATGGCAAAAACAATAGCGGAAGGGGACTGGCGAGCGTATCTGAAGCATGCGGATAGCGACTATTTTGAAGAGATCATGCTGCAGGGAATGGTCATCGGATATGTCAAATGCGACCTGGAGGAAAAGCTGCGCTACGTATCCGACTTTGTGCCCAAGATCGACAACTGGTCCGTGTGCGATAGCTTTTGCATTGGACTGACTGTTGCCAGAAAGTATCAAGAACGAGTGTGGGACTTTCTTCAGCCATATTTGCGATCCAAGGAAGAATATGAGCTGCGCTTTGGTGTGGTCATGCTCCTCCATTTCTATGTCGATGCTGTCTACCTCTGCCGCGTATTCGAGAAACTCGATTCGATCCAGCATGATGGCTACTATGTCAAAATGGCTGTGGCTTGGGCTTTATCGACCTGTTATGTCAAAGACGCGCAATCCACACTCGAATACCTGCAGAATAACTCACTCGATGATTATACGTACAATAAGACCTTGCAAAAAATCACCGAGTCCAATCGTGTGGATGTGGAAACGAAAAATAGGATTCGAGCAATGAAGCAAAAAAGGTCGTGAATGAATTCTTACTTGACCTGTAGGAATAATGTGATTACACCTAATTCCATAAACAGCCAATCCGTAACAATCGGCTCTCTCTACTTGCAGGATTCAATCAAGGGAGAGTTTTTTTGTATCTTCATTCGGAAGGAGAGAAGGTCATGAATATCGCCAATATTGAAGCCTTCGTCTACGTGATTCACTACAACAGCTTTAATAAGGCCGCCGATGCCTTGTTCTTGTCCCAGCCTTCGATCTCTGCGCGCATTCAATCCTTGGAAAGAGAGCTGGATACCCAATTGTTCGAACGAGAAGGCAGGAGCTTTACGTTAACGGAGAAGGGGAAGCAATTTCTGCCCTTTGCCCAGCAGATTCTGCAATCCTATAAGAAAGGGCGCCAGCAGCTGCAGCAGATGAACACCACCTCGGACGAAATCCGAATTGGCTGCACGGCTTCGGTATCCAACTACGTCATTCCAGAAATCATTCCCGTGATCAAAGCGAGGTTTCCAGCATTGCAGGTCAGGCTGGTGACATCCTCCAGCGAAGTCATCATGGAAAAAGTCCTGAACAAGGAGATCGACGTCGGTCTTGTACGCAATATCAGTCATCCAGGTCTGGATTCTGTCAAATATCTGGAAGACCCGATCGAATTATTTGTCTATGAGGGCCATCCATTCATCGATAAGGAGCAGCTCACGATCGAGGAAATCGGGCGACAGACACTGGTGTTTTTTGAATGCGGCTCATTTGACTGGATGCGGATTCATCGCTTGTTTGAGAGCTTGGATCACCCGCCGCATATTGAGTATCAGGTGGATAATCTGGAGACGGCAAAAAAACTGCTGCTCAAAAAACTAGGCATTGGATTTTTGCCCTCGCTATGCGTCAGAGAGGAGACCCTGACCAAAAGTCTGGTACCGGCGCATTTCCCACTTCTTTCCAATTTGTATTTGCGTACCAATCTGATTACGCAAAAAGGCGGCACTGATGCTGCCAGGCTATTGCTCGAAGTGCGAGGACAAATCCCGTTTTTGGCCGATTATCGATAGATTGTTTTGATTAATGGATAAAAGAAGTCTATTACCCAGCCCATTGACGGTGGATAGGTGCGGTGATAAGCTTTTAGCAATTCATTAATTCCTAGTATTCTGGTATGTTTAATTATTGATTTAAAGGAGGGGCAGCTGCTTGACCTTGCGATTCAGTATTTTAGATCAAAGTCCGTTAGGTGAGAAAGAGACGACAGCCGAAGCCATCCAGCATACCGTTCGCCTCGCGAAAAGAGCCGAAGAGCTTGGTTACCACCGCTTTTGGGTATCTGAACATCATGATTCAACTGCTGTTGCAGGTTCTTCTCCGGAGGTGCTGATGGCCTACTTACTGGCGCAAACCTCCACGATTCGCATCGGTTCTGGTGGAGTGATGCTGCAGCATTACAGTCCTTATAAGGTAGCTGAGAATTTCAATTTGCTGGCTACCTTGGCTCCAGGACGAA
The DNA here is from genome assembly GCF_029870785.1 of Brevibacillus sp. AY1. Lineage (NCBI taxonomy): Bacteria > Bacillati > Bacillota > Bacilli > Caryophanales > Paenibacillaceae > Brevibacillus > Brevibacillus sp. AY1. The sequence continues at coordinate 16,826 of NZ_JAFLPN010000013.1, read as the reverse complement.
TCGATCTTGGGATCGGAAGGGCACCCGGGGGATATCCCAAGTCGACGAAAGCGCTGCAGCCCGAACATTCAGCAGTGACATCGTTGGACGAGAAGCTGGGTGAGCTAGTGCATCATCTACACCAGACATTACCCGCGGATCATCCGTTGCATGGAGTGAAGGCGACACCTATTCCGGAAACTCCCGCTAGCCTGTTTCTGTTAGGGACCAGTGTATCCAGCGCAGAACTGGCTGCCCATTCGGGAATCCCGTATGTTTTTGCCCACTTTATCAACGGAAATGAAAAAGTCATTCAGGATGCTCTCCATACTTACCGTTCGAGGTTTCAACCGTTCAGAAACGATAAACCACAGGCTATCATCGCAATCTCGGTGATCGTGACGGAGACGGATGAAGAGGCGAAAGCATTGGCCGCCAATCATCAGAATGTGAAAATTCATCTGGAAAGCGGCAGGACCATTAACGTGAACAGTCTGCAGGCCGCAGAGGAATATGGACGACAGGCCGAAGAAGGCTACACCCTTGAGGTACAGGACGCCCAGATCATACACGGCTCCAAGGAAACCGTACGTGAGCGATTGCTGGAATTTCAACAGCAATACGAGGTGGATGAAATCATCCTGATCGCTCGAATGAATAGCTATCCCGAAAGACTGCGCGCCTACGAGCTGATCCACGAGGCCTTCACCGAACTACCGGTTTCATTCATCTCCAATACTGGCAAATGAGGAACGGAGGAAGATCGCGATGACCCAAAAAAGACAATTAAAATTTGGCGCACTCATTCATGGGGTTGGCGGCCATATATCCGGTTGGCGACATCCTGAGATCGAGCCGGATTCAAGTGTTAATTTGTCCTTTTATATAGCGCAAGCATTGAAAGCAGAAGCAGGGAAATTTGATCTGGTGTTCATTGCCGATGGCTTGTATATCAATGAAAAATCGATTCCGCATTTTTTGAATCGTTTTGAGCCTCTAACCATCCTGTCTGCTCTAGCTGCGGTCACCGAGCGGATTGGATTGGTCGGTACGGTATCCACCTCGTATAGCGAGCCTTTTACGGTAGCCCGGCAATTCGCGTCGCTGGACCACATCAGTCAAGGACGCGCAGGGTGGAATGTGGTGACCTCACCGCTTGAAGGATCGGCTCTCAATTTTAGCAAAACGGTAGAGCAGCATCCGGATCATGCCACACGGTACCGGATCGCGACCGAATACCTCGAAGTAGCCAAGGGATTGTGGGATTCTTGGGAGGACGATGCCTTTGTCAGAGACAAAGCGTCAGGGATATTCTTCGATCCGAAAAAGCTGCACACGTTGAATCACCAGGGTGAGTTCTTTTCTGTCTAGGGACCATTGAATGTAGGCCGTTCCAAGCAAGGGCAGCCCGTCATTTTTCAGGCTGGCTCTTCAGATGCAGGGAAAGACTTGGCAGCCAGCTCGGCAGACGCCATCTTTACCGGACATCCGACACTGGAGGATGCCCAGCACTTTTATCAGGACGTGAAAAGCAGGGCACAAGCGCGTGGCCGCAATCCAGATGAACTCCTTGTCTTGCCTGGGATCGGACCGATTATTGGAAGCACCGATGAGGAGGCAGAGCGCAAATATGAGGAAATCGCCAATCTGGTATCCATCGAACAAGCGTTGAACTATTTAGGGCGATACTACGATCACCATGACTTTTCGCAATATTCACTCGATGATGCGTTTCCCGATCCTCCAGCAGCGAGGCTTGTACAGAACGGAATACGATGCAGATACCTTGCGGGGACACCTGGGTCTGTCATTCCCTGAGAATCGATATGTGAAAACAAAAGAAACGATCACCCAATAGAGATAGGGGTAGGAGGAGGAGCAAGTGAAGGTGCTACACAGGAGTCTGAAAAGTCTTTCGATCATAGCCAGTTTGGCGCTTGTTCTCACAGGATGCGGCCAGACTGCACAACCGAGCACGACAACGACCGCGAACACACAGACTGTTGAAAACAACGTCCCGGTTTCGGGTGGAGAATTAACTTTTGCGCTTGCCACTTCACCTGACACGCTAGACCCTCATCGCAGCGGATTGGCAGTAGCGACGAGAGTTTACCGTACGATTTTTGACAGCCTGGTCGTCCAGTTGCCCGACAATTCCATACAGCCTTGGCTGGCAAAAGAATGGTCGATCTCAGAGGATGGAAAAACCTATATTTTCAAGCTGCGTGATGACGTGAAATTCCATGATGGCACTTCATTCAATGCGGAAGCGGTGAAGTTCAACTTTGATCGCGTCATCGCACCTGAGACGAAAGCAAGCAATTCCCTGGCGCTGATCAGACCTTACAAATCCTCGGAAGTGATCGATGAATACACGATCAAAATCAACCTGGAGACGCCCTCTGCCGCTTTCCTTGGCAATCTCAGCCAAGCGATTTTGGGTATCGCATCGCCTGCAGCCATTCAAAAATACGGAGAGCAGTTTGGACAACATCCAGTCGGTTCAGGTCCGTTCACCTTTGTGAAATGGAACGAAAACGCGGAGATTCAAGTAGCGAGAAGCTCAGCATACAATTGGGCGCCATCGAACGTAGAAAATCAGGGATTGGCTTATCTCGATACCATTACGTTCAAAATCATTCCGGAAGAAGCGACCCGTATAGGAAGTGTTCAGAGCGGGCAGGTTCTGGCTGGTGAAACCGTTCCTCCTCAAAATGTTTTGACATTGAAAAACGATCAGCAGCTTCAATTGCTGGAAGTGGCGACAGAGGGATTGCCCTACACGCTCTTTTTCAATCATCGCAGAGAACCGTGGAACGATCCAAAAGCGAGAAAGGCGGTACAGCTTGCTGTCGATGTGGACGCCATTGTCAAAACGCTCTATCTGGGTACCTATCCTCGATCATGGTCGCCGCTAACGCCTGGAACATTCGGTTATGATGCCTCCCTGGAAAACGGCATTCAACCGGATCTCGCCAAAGCAAATACCTTGCTAGATGAGCTGGGCTATCGTCCCGGTGCCGACGGGATTCGTGAAAAAGACGGGAAAAAACTGACGTTGCGCTATGTAGATCGTTCACCCAATAGGGAGAAGCGTAATGACATCGCCATCATCGTACAACAGCAATTAAAACAAATCGGAATCGCCGTCGAGATCGAGATTACCAAGGATATTGCGACCGTCATTCATCAGAACGGAGCGTACGATCTTTACGGAAACAGCCAGGTCAACTCCGATCCCAATGCATTGCGCCAGTTTTATCACACACAAGAAGCGGGAGTATCACGGCTGACGCTGTCGGGTCTTTCTGATCCTGAATTGGACCAATTACTGAAGCAGGGAACGGTTGAAATGGACCCTGAAAAAAGAAAAGAGATCTACAAAAAAATTCAGCACTACATTATCGATCAGGCATCCATTATCCCGATCTACGTGTTTCCCTACACCGTAGCTGCATCCAAAAAGGTGAAGGGATTAAAGTTTGATGCACTCGGCTATCCACTTTTCAATGATGTAAGCCTCGAAAAAGACTAGAAAAGGAGATAGCGCGTATGTGCAAGAGGTTCCTTGGACGGATTTTGGCGTCGATAGTCGTCGTTTTCGGAGCATTGGTGTTTGTTTTTTGTATTCTGTATCTGCTACCTGGCGATCCGGTACTCTCCATTTTGGACCCGGCTACCGCCACACCGGAAATGATTGAGAACATGCGGAAGGAGTTGGGACTGGATCAACCCTTTCATATTCAGTTTGGAAACTATTTTGCAGGGATCCTACAAGGCGATTTTGGCACCTCACTGGTGAACAGCGATCCGGTTCTTCCCAAGATTCTCCTTCACTTTCCGGCAACGTTGGCGTTAACCCTCGCAAGTACGATCTTTTCCGTTGTGATCGGTATCGTGCTGGGGGTTCTATCCGCCATCCACCGGAATAGCTGGATCGACATCGTGGCCAGACTCGTTGGGCTTTTTGGAATATCCATGCCGACTTTTTGGTCGGGAATCCTGCTGATCTTGATTTTCTCCGTGTATTTGGGCTGGTTTCCTGCGATGGGCTCGGATGGCTTCATGAGCCTGATTCTGCCATCCCTTGCCCTTGGATTTGTCGGAGCTGGGTTTATCGTCCGTATGGTCCGCAATAGCATGCTCGAAGTCATCCATGAACACTTTATCGTGACTCTTCGCTCCAAGGGCTTGTCGGAAAAGGCGGTCATGTACCGGCATGCTTTGCGCAATGCACTGATTCCGGCCATCACCATCATTGGAATCCATATCGGCGATCTCTTGGCTGGAACGGTCATCATCGAAACGGTTTTCTCCAGACAAGGAATCGGTCGCGTGATCGCAGATGCCATCATGGCAAGAGATTTGCCCGTCGTCCAAGGAGTCATCTTTTTCTCAGCTATCGTGTATGTCGTCGTCAATCTGCTGGTAGATCTTTCGTATTCGCTCGTCGATCCACGCGTGCGACGTGCTTCATGATCGCGATTAGCCGGTCATTTTCGATTGAATTGGTCACAGGAGGGATCCGGAAATGAAGGAAGTGATTTCAGCCAAGACCGTTTGGCAAGCGCCAGAGCTTCAGGCTAACGCGCAGAGAAGGGAGAGGGAGTTTGATGTCTCCCAGCTTTTTGTCTACGCTTCAGGTCTCGTTATCTTGTTCTATGTCCTTAGCGCATTGGCCCCTCAATGGGTAGCGCCTTACGAGCCAACCTTGATGATGACTGACAAAATCCTGAGTTCTCCCAGCAGTACGCACTGGTTCGGAACGGATTACTTTGGCAGAGATGTATTCAGCTTGATCGTATACGGCAGTCGGGATTCGTTGTTCATCGGGGTGGCTTCTGTTCTGGTGGGTGGGTTGTTCGGGGGAGCACTAGGTGCTTTCTCCGGATATATCGGGGGCATCGTCGATACCATACTCATGCGGTTCATCGATATCGTCATGACCATACCAGGCATCCTGCTTGCCCTGGCAATCGCAGCTGCTCTGGGGCCCCATCTGTTCAATATCATACTTGCCGTGGCAATCTCCGCCATACCGGGCTATGCAAGAGTCATGCGCGGTCAGATCATGAGCATCAAGAGCCGCCCCTTTATCACCGCTTCTCGATCGATCGGTACACCGCATCGAACCATTATACTGCGCCATGTATTACCTCATTCTTGGTCACCTTTACTCGTCATGGCGACGATTGGTCTGGGTTCCTCGATACTGATTGGCTCTGGGCTGAGCTTCCTCGGTTTGGGCATCATCAAGGAAATTCCGGACTGGGGCGCCCTATTATCGCAAGGAAGAGGGTATTTGACCGTAGCATGGTGGATATGCACCTTTCCAGGGCTGGCTATCACGCTGTTCGTGCTATCCGTGAACCTGATCGGTGATAAACTTCGCGATATGCTGGACCCGAAAACGAGCAGGGGCAGATAGGAGGGAAGCTGCATGAGTCAACTGCTGGATTTACAACATGTTACTGTAGATTTCCAAAGTAAGAACGGTCTCCTGACAGCAATCCGAGATGTGTCCCTACAAATCAAGGCAGGGGAAACCGTATGTCTCGTAGGGGAATCCGGTAGCGGCAAAACCATTACCTCCAAAGCCATCATGCGCTTGATCGATTATGAACACGGGCAGATTTCAGAAGGAAACATTGTCTTGGATGGCGTGAACCTGACAAAGCTCTCGCAACATGAGCTGCGCGGCCTGCGCGGAAAAAAGATGGCCATGATCTTTCAGGAGCCGATGGCAGCCTTCGACCCCGTATTCACGATTGGCAATCAGATCATGGAAGCGATCCTTGAGCATCAACAGGTGAAAAAGGATGTGGCATGGAAACAGGCCATCCATCTTCTTGAAAGAGTAGGGATACCCGAGCCTGCGTTGAGGATGAAACAATACCCCAATGAGCTATCCGGCGGGATGCTTCAACGCGCGATGATTGCAATGGCTTTAGCATGCGGTCCGGAACTGTTGATCGCGGATGAGCCAACGACCGCTTTGGACGTGACCATTCAGTCACAAATCCTGCAATTGCTGCAAGAACTCAAAGCAGAGTACCAAATGTCCATCCTGTTGATCACACACGACATGGGAATCGCTGCCGAAATGGCCGATCGGATCATTGTCATGTACGCAGGCCGAGTCGTCGAGCAAGCGACTTCAGAACAGCTGTTCGAGAAGCCGCATCATCCCTATACGCGAGGACTGCTCCGATCCATCACGACGATAGACAGCCATCGAGGAAATCGATTGTTTTCAATCGAAGGCTCCATTCCACCTTTGACTGATATGCCTAGCGGTTGCCGTTTTCATCCGCGATGCCCATACGCGACGCAAAAATGCTTGCTTGATGAACCGCCTCTTTTTGAAATCAACGGTAGGCAGACGGCGTGCTGGCATGGAGAGCAGCTGGTCGAATCGGAAGATGGGATTGGAAAAAGCGAAGTCATGCCTCCGATCGCTGTCATAGAGCCAAAACATGATCAACATCATTCCACTTTGCAACGCCAGCTGTTATTCGATGTGAAAGGGCTCAGTAAAGCCTACCCGGTTGGCAAGGGATTGCTTCAACGCGCTTCATCGCTGATCCGTGCTGTAGACGATGTATCGTTCACGATTGAAAAAGGGGAGACCTTTGGATTAGTAGGGGAGTCCGGCAGTGGCAAGTCTACATTAGGCCGGGTACTTCTTCAGCTGGAAAAGGCAAGCAAAGGGAGTATCCGGTTTCAAGGGCTTGAGCTGACTCAGCTGAAAACAGCCGAGCTGCAAAAGGTTCGCCGAGACATGCAGGTTATTTTCCAAGACCCGTACGGTTCGGTCAATCCGCGCTGGCAGATAGGCGATATCATCGGCGAACCCCTGATGGTACATGAAGACCTCGATGCAACAGTACGTCGCGAGCGGGTGGAGGCCCTTCTGGAAGCGGTTGGTCTGAAACGCGGCTGGTACGAGCGCTATCCACATGAATTCTCTGGAGGTCAACGCCAGCGTATCGGGATTGCCAGAGCAATTGCCCTAAATCCTTCCTTTGTACTCGCAGATGAAGCAGTATCTGCGCTAGACGTCTCTGTTCAGGCACAAATCGTGAATCTGATGCAGGATTTGCAAAGAGATTTGGGACTTACGTATCTGTTTATCGCACATGGACTCCATATCGTTCGCCATATTTCGGATCGCATTGGTGTCATGTATCTTGGCAAGCTGGTCGAAATCGCAGCCAGCGAAGAGCTTTTTCTGCATCCCGCACACCACTATACAAAAGGATTGATTGCATCTATCCCGGTCCCAGACCCCAAGCAAAAGCGGGAGCCTTTTTCCTTGCAGGGTGAGATTCCTTCCCCTGCAAATCCACCATCTGGCTGCCGCTTCCACACGCGCTGCCCGGCGGCTACAGCCCGGTGCAAGGAAGAGCCGCCAGCTTGGCAAGAAATTCAGCGCGGACACTGGGTAGCATGCCATCATCCCGCTTGAGTTTATGACGACAGAGGAAGACTTCGTAGAACTCGTTGTGCCGATCTTGCAGGAGAGAGGCATTTATCGAACGGAATACGAACAGGATACGCTGCGTGGGAATTTGGGCCTGCCTGTACCGGTCAATCGGTATGTCCGATCAGCCTCTACAACGTTGATTTCATAGATTCTTGCGTTGCTTGTCGAGAAAAAGATTGTTCTAGGGATGGATGGAGTGACCTCAATTGGATGAGGTCACTCTCTTTTTTTTCGAACGAGCGTGGAGATGTTCACTCCGAGCAAATCTGCACACTCTTGCATGGTATTGGTGTTGGCAAGCATTCGACGAATATACTCTTGTTCAAATTGCTTGACCGCGTCCCGAAGAGACATGTGTGCGTCGGCGCTCGTTGGAAATGAGACAGGGGGGGAGATGCGGATCATTCGGGTAGAAGCGGGAAGCTGTTCTTTGGTGATTTTACTTTCTTCTGTCATATGGTAGGTACGTTCCAAGACATTTTTCAGTTCACGAACGTTCCCTGGCCAACCATAGCTCGTCAAGGCTTCCATCGCTTCAGCGTCCATCCGCTTTGCCTGACCATATTTTTGCTCCAGCTTTTTTAAGTAAAAGAAGACGAGTGCCGCAATATCCTCACGTCGATCCCTAAGCGGGGGAATCGTGAGTGACAAGACGTTTAATCGGTAGTAGAGATCCTTCCGAAATTTTTTCTGTTCGACCATGGTTTCAAGCTCGCTGTTGGTAGCGGCGATAACACGCATGTTTACTTTTTTGACCTCTTTTGCCCCCAGCCGTCGGATTTCTCCATCCTGCAAAACATTTAAAAGCTTAACTTGAAGGGAGTACGGCAGATCACCAATCTCGTCGAGAAAAATAGTTCCTCCGTCTGCAAGCTCCAACAAGCCTTCCTTTGATTTGTTTGCCCCTGTAAACGCTCCTTTCTCGTAGCCGAATAGCTCAGACTCCAACAAATGATCTGGTATCGCACCACAGTTGATCTTGATATAGTCACCGTCCCTGCCGCTTTTTCGGTGTATGTAATGGGCGACTACATCCTTTCCGACACCTGACTCGCCAAGTAGGAGAATCGGTGAATCATTTTGCGCAAATCTTTCGGCCAATCCAATGACTCGATGCATGATGGCACTGCGATAGACGAGCTGTTCCATGTTCTCGCTGTCGTTTTGAATTTGCTCCAGTGTTTTTTGATAGTGGGAATTGATTTGCCTGGTTTCTTCGAGTTCTTGCTGTAACAGATTCAACTCTGTAATATCCCGAATATTGCCAACAACGAACAACAGCTCCTCGTTTTGATCCAGCACGGGGGTAGCTGTATTGATCGTTTTCCTGCCGTTTGCATACTCAATTGCGGTACTGTATATCTGCTTTGTCTGAATGGCCCGTACGGCAGCTGATTCGGTTACAATATCCAATTCAAGCTGTTGCATGTAGCTGTAATGATTGAGAATGTCAGCGGGAACGCCGGTTAATTGCAGGTAGGCTTCATTATACAGAAGGACATAGCCATTCGGGTCACAGATTGCTAATCCATCGTGGGAAGTATGAAAAATCGTCATGATGAGGTGCATAAGCTCACTACTGTCGTTTGTTTGGAAGTACTTGGTCCTGTACATGGTTGGTTTGTCCTCCTTACTTGGTTGAGGCATGGGATGTTCATAGCTGCATATGCAAAATGAATCATTCATGCTCATTATTGCATGTGCAAAAATGCAAAGATAGATAAAAATTTTCTAAAATTACTGACAATATGCTTTTGTATCCATTGGCACATGAATTGCTACATAGTGATGCGATTGTTTTCATTTTAGAACTGAATGACTGAAACATGAAAAGGAGGCACCCTTCATGACTGACCTTTATCAAGTTCTAGACCCTAAGGGTCAACTGCTCGAAGATACCCGGAACCAGATCAGTGAAGAGACCATGTTGAAAATGTACGAGAATATGGTGCTAGTCCGAGCCTTTGACCGTAAAGCCATCCATCTTCAGCGCCAAGGAAGAATGGGAACTTATGCTCCTTTCGAAGGGCAGGAAGCTTCACAGGTTGGTAGCGCAATGGCACTATTGCCGGGTGACTGGTTGTTTCCCACATACCGGGATCATGCTGCCTCGATTGTACATGGACAATCCATGACTCGAATTTTTCTATATTGGATGGGACATATGGACGGAAGCATCAGTCCTTCTGATCGACATATCATGCCTCCCTGTGTTCCCATCGCTACGCAAATGGTTCATGCAGTAGGTACGGCATGGGCAAGTAAAAGAAAAGGTGAACCACATGTCAGTCTGGCCTACTTTGGAGATGGAGCTGGCTCAGAAGGCGATTTCCATGAAGCGCTGAACATGGCTGGTGTATTCAAGACGCCTACGATCTTCTTTTGCCAAAACAACGGATATGCAATCAGTGTTCCATTCTCTCAACAATCAGCTTCCCGTACGGTTGCTCAACGGGCGTCAGCCTATGACATTCCTGGTGTTCGTATCGATGGCAATGATATTTTTGCAGTTTGGCTAACGGTGAAAGCCGCCATGGAACGGGCGACAGCAGGTCTTGGTCCAACCTTGATTGAAGCCGTCACGTACCGATATGGAGCACATACTACCGCAGACGATCCCAAAAAATACCGTGATCAAGAACGGTTGGCCGAGGAGTGGCGATCAGAGCGTGATCCCGTACAACGCTTGAAGGTCTATTTAGAGCAAAGCGGCCTATGGAATGAATGGAAGGAGACGGCACTCCAGACCAAGGTGGCAGAACAAATTGAGGCAGCGCTAATCGAGGCGGAAAGCTACCCGAAGTCCCAAGCCGCTGATATGTTCAAGCACGTCTACGAGGTGCCAAGTTGGATGGTAGAAGAACAACAAAAAGATGCGATTTTCCCCGAAGGAAAGCGAGGTGTATTGGCATGAGTAGAAAACTAAGCATGATTCAGGCGATATCAGAAGCCTTGGACCAGAAACTAGCAGACGACAATAGAGTGATGCTGTTGGGCGAGGATATCGGAGTCAATGGCGGTGTTTTTCGAGCCACGGAGGGGTTGTTTGAAAAATATGGTCGTGAACGCATCGTGGACACTCCTCTTGCCGAGGCAGGCATCATTGGTTCCGCGATCGGGCTGGGGATGAATGGCATGATTCCTGTCGTAGAAATTCAATTTCTTGCCTTCATTTACCCGGGATTTGAACAAATTGTCTCACATGCTGCGAGAATGAGGTATCGGACGCGCGGTCAATATCACGTACCTATGGTGATTCGCACACCATTTGGAGCCGGCATCCGCGGACCAGAGCTGCACTCCGAGAGTGTGGAAAGCTTTTTCGCACATGTACCGGGGTTAAAGGTCGTTGTGCCAAGTACTCCTTTTGATGCAAAGGGGTTGCTTATTTCCGCTATCGAAGATCCGGACCCCGTCATTTTTTTGGAACCGACCAAGCTGTATCGCGCCTTTAAGGAAGAGGTACCGGAAGAACTGTATCGCGTACCGATTGGAAAAGCCAGAGTGATACGGGAGGGCAGTCACCTTTCCATCTTTGCTTGGGGAGCCATGATACGTGTAGCAGAAGAGGCAGCACAACAGCTGGAACGGGAGCGTGGCTGGCTGTGTGAGGTTGTGGACTTGCGCAGTATCAGTCCCTTGGATCGGGATGCGATTCTTGCATCAGTCAAAAAAACCGGGCGGGCTTTAGTCGTTCACGAAGCCCACAAAACAGCTGGCATGGGTGCAGAAATCATTTCGATCATTAACGATGAAGCTTTGCTGTACTTAAAAGCACCAGTAAAACGCGTTACCGGTTATGACGTGCCGGTTCCTCAATTTGCGATTGAAGATGATTACCTGCCGACAGTTGCTCGAGTCAAACAAGGCATTGTCGAAACGATTCAATATTAGACGGGTGGGGGTTTTGCGACATGGTGAATTTTAGACTCCCGGATGTGGGAGAGGGTATGCATGAGGGCGAAATTCTGCGTATTCTCGTAAAGTCTGGGGATTTCGTTGAACAGGATCAGCCTATTGTGGAAGTACAGACCGATAAAGTACATGCAGAGTTGTCTGCGCCTATTTCGGGTATTGTAACGGAAATATATTGTGAAGAAGGCGAGCTGGTTCAAGTGGGAGAGCGGTTGTTGACGATAGACGACCAGCATTCAGCTCCAGAAAATATTCGCCCAAGCACGCAGTCGGATGAAGGTCAAAAGAAAGAGACCGCTCATACAATCCATACCTCGTACCGTGCACTTGCCACTCCTTATGTACGTCAACTGGCACGTGAGAAGAATGTTGATCTGGATCAAATACAGGGGACTGGACCGGCGGGCCGCGTAACAGAATCAGATGTGAAGGCTTTTGTGAATCGAGAACAAGGCGCGACCAAAGCAGTCAAAAGTACGAACTACCCAGATTTATCTTCGTCCCTGCCCGAGATTTCGGAAAAAATTTCAACCAAAAGGGAAGAACGTATTGCGCTGAAAGGAATGAGGAAAAAAATTGCGGAACAAATGATGAAATCCGTCACGAATATTCCGCATGTCACCTCCTATGATGAGGTGGAAATGGACGAGATCCGAAATGCACGCAACCGGATGAAAGCGTATGCAGACAAACGTGGTGTAAAACTCACATTTCTACCGTTTTTTATAAAAGCCCTGGTCATTGCACTCAAAGAATTTCCTATCTTCAATGCGTCTCTAGATGATGCTAAACAGGAAATCGTCTTAAAGTACGATTATCATATCGGCATCGCAACGGATACGCCGGAAGGCCTGATCGTGCCTGTCATTAAACATGCAGATCGTAAAAGTCTATTCCAACTGGCAGAGGAGATCAGTCATCTGGCAGAAATGGCGCGTGATGGAAAGCTGAAACTGGAGCAAATCACAGGAGGAACGTTTACGTTAAGCAATGTCGGTCCCATAGGCAGCCTGCATGCTACGCCGATCATTAACCACCCGGAAGTGGCCATTATTAGTTTGCATAAAATGGAGAAACGTTGGGTTGTAAGAGAAGATCAGGGCGTCATTCGCTGGATGATAAATATGTCCCTTTCTTTTGACCATCGTTTGATCGATGGGGTGACTGCTGTCAAATTCATGAATCGAATCAAGGAATTGTTGGAAGATCCCCATGTATTGTTTGCAGAAATGATGTAGTGGATAGGAGTTGAACGCCATGGTAGTAGGAGAGATTGCTGTTGAAACAGACGTGGTCATTATCGGTGGGGGACCAGGAGGCTATGCTGCTGCGATCAGGCTTGGTCAATTGGGAAAATCGGTTGTGCTGATAGAAAAAGAAGAAATGGGTGGCGTGTGTCTCAATCGAGGGTGTATTCCATCCAAGGCGCTTATCCATGCCGCAGGACGATATCACCAGTTGTCTCAACTGTCTAGTTTGGGAATCCATCTACCAGAAGGTAACGCCTTTTTTTCAATGCCGGACTGGAAGTTTTGGAAATCGGATGTTGTCAAAACATTACAAAAAGGAGTCACACAACTGTGCGAAGCAAACGGAGTGACGATCGTCAAAGGGAACGCTATATTTTTGTCCTCTGATCGGATCGGCGTGGAGACGGATGGAGATTTTGAACGTTTTACATTTCAGCATGCGATCATCGCTACTGGTTCGCGTCCATACATTCCGTCACCTCTACATACGGATGGAGCAGTCATACTCGACTCAACCGATGTGTTGCAATTAGATAGGGTTCCGGAATCATTGGCGATCATTGGCGGCGGTTACATCGGAATGGAGATTGGTATGGCATTTGCCAAGCTGGGCACTGAGGTGACTATCATCGAAGCGGCTGAGCGAATCCTGTCACAGGTTTCTGCTCATCTGACCCAAGACGTCGTCAAACACGCCAAAAAATTGGGGATGCGAATAAAAACATCCTCAAAAGTGGAAGCAATCACTGTTGAAAACGGATTTGCACGAGTGATGATTTGCTCAGAAAAGGGGGACAAAGAAATTATTGTTCACGAAAAAGCACTCATCACGATAGGACGTATACCCAATACAAATGAGATCGGACTGAAGCAAGCAGGCATTGACCTAGATGAACGGGGATACATTCCAGTGGATCAAACGGGAAGAACAAATCAGCGTCATATTTTTGCTATTGGAGACACGACCTCAGGTCCTGCGTTGGCGCATCGAGCAGCAAAGCAAGGGGTTGTCGCAGCAGAAAGCATCGCAGGACTACCTAGCAGCTTTGATACGCCGTACGTCCCATACGTCATTTTTACTGAACCTCAAATTGCGGGTGTAGGCTTGACAAAGGAGCAGGCAGTTGAGCGTGGATACCAGGTAAAATCTGCTTCCTTTCCTTATCGTGGAAACGGCAGGGCGATCACAACTGGAGCAGGCAATGGTTTCGCTGAAGTGATTGTTGATGCTAAAACGCATATGCTGCTAGGGATGCATATTGTCGGAGAAGACGCCTCCAATCTTATTGGAGAAGGTGCACTGGCACTAGAAATGGCTGCACGAGTAGAAGATCTCGCATGGACTATTCATGCGCACCCGACCCTCAGTGAAATGTGGCAAGAAGCAGCTGAAGGAGTCCTCGGTCACGCCATTCATATGCTAAACAAAAATGACTAGAAAAAATAATAGGATGTTCTAAACAGCCGTTATGGTGAAGAAAGCCCCTTTCTCAATCCTACTATCACTGCATAGTGGGAAAGCAGCAGAAGTATTGGTAAAATAAGAAGAGCGTTCGTAGACTCTTAAGATAGGAGCCACAGAAATGTACAGCAATATGGAAGAATGCCTTCTCGACTTGGAGAAAAATGGACATTTGGTTCGAATAAAAGAAGAAGTAGATCCGTATCTGGAGATGGCGGCGATCCATTTAAAAGTATATGAAACGAATGGTCCTGCCCTGTTGTTTGAAAACGTAAAGGGCTCTAAATTTCGCGCAGTATCCAACCTGTTCGGTACGATGGAACGCAGCAAATTCATATTCCGTCAAACCTGGCAAGCTGCCGAAAATATTATTGCGTTGCGCAATGATCCGATGAAAGCATTGCGCAGCCCGCTGAAGCAGGTTGGGAACGGAATGGCTGCATTAAAAGCACTTCCTGCAAAAAAATCAACGGGCTTGCCAGTAACGGCGCAAGAAATTAAAATCACCGACCTGCCACTGATCCAAAGCTGGCCGATGGATGGCGGTGCTTTTGTCACTTTGCCACAGGTGTATTCAGAGGACCCGGAAAAACCGGGAATCATGAATTCCAATCTGGGCATGTACCGTATACAGCTGACTGGCAACGAGTATGAAATGAATAAGGAAGTTGGCTTGCACTATCAGATTCATCGCGGCATCGGCGTGCATCAGGAAAAAGCAAACCGTATGGGCGTTCCGCTCAAGGTGAGCTGCTTTATCGGAGGACCACCTGCGCATACATTGTCTGCCGTCATGCCACTGCCAGAGGGAATGAGTGAGCTGACTTTTGCCGGTTTGCTTGGTGGTCGTCGTTTTCAGCACAGCTATATCGATGGTTATTGCATCAGCAACGATGCGGATTTTGTCATTACAGGAGAAATTCATCCGGGAGAAACCAAACCGGAAGGACCGTTTGGCGATCATTTGGGCTACTACAGCTTGATTCACCCGTTTCCTGTCATGAAGGTTCATAAAGTGTACGCGAAACCAAATGCCATCTGGCCCTTTACGGTTGTGGGCAGACCGCCTCAGGAGGATACTTCTTTTGGAGCGCTGATCCATGAGCTGACAGGCGATGCAGTCAGACAGGAAATTCCGGGTGTAAAAGAAGTGCATGCAGTCGATGCAGCAGGTGTACATCCATTGCTTTTTGCGATTGGCAGCGAGCGCTATACACCGTATCAGCCAGTCAAGCAGCCTACAGAAATTCTCACGATCGCCAATCGAATTCTCGGAACCGGACAGCTGAGTTTGGCGAAGTTTTTGTTCATTACAGCAGAAGATCAACAGCCGATCACTACGCATGATGAAGAAGCTTTTCTGCGCTATATATTGGAGCGAATCGATCTGAGACGAGATATCCATTTTTACACCAATACGACCATCGATACGCTGGATTATTCGGGAACCGGCTTAAATAGCGGAAGCAAGGTTGTCTTTGCCGCCTATGGAGATAAAAAAAGGGAATTGTGCACAGAAGTACCGGAAGCTTTGAAGGAAATCCGTAGCTATGGAAATGCACGGCTCGTCATGCCAGGTGTAGTTGCATTGCAGGCTCCTTCTTTTACAGATTACAAGGTGGAGCAGCAGGAATTGCAGCAGCTGTGCGATGCTCTTCGGGAAAAAGGGGGGCTCGCTGATTGTCCGATGATCATTCTGTGCGATGACAGTACATTTATGAGTGCGAATCTCAAAAACTTTCTATGGGCTACTTTTACCAGAAGCAATCCTTCCCATGATATTTACGGAGTCAATAGCTACTACGAATTCAAGCATTGGGCTTGTGATACTGTCATCATAGATGCTCGGATCAAGCCGCATCATGCACCACCCCTCATTCCAGATCCGACTGTGGAGAAGAACATCGAGCGCTTCTTTGTTAAAGGAGCCGTACTCGGTGGATGGATGTAAAACGAAACAAGCTAGCTGCACGAGACAGCTAGCTTGTTTTTTTCCTAAACATCCACACCGTAACGCTGAAGAGCTTTTACGGAGGTTTCATACATCCTTTGCTGAAGCTGCTCTCCTTGAACCACTTGAATACGTCTCCCGAGAAAATCGTATCCGCTCCCTCCTGTACATCGACAAAAGCTTCATAGGCATGCAGGATGCGAGTCATTGGGGTAGCCATGAAGGTGTTCATTCTGAAATGGTACCAAAGCAAATACCATTCTCGTTTAACCATTGAATATTCAAGTTTATACGGGAAACCCGACTGATCCAGGTAGGTTTTTCCGTTTTTATTGGTATAGGTGATAGAAATTCCTTGTTGTCTCAGCAGGAGATCGCGAAAGCTGCGCAGGAGGGGATGATAGACTTGCTTTTCCAAGCTTTTGGCTTTTTCTGCAAATGCTCCCGACAAGTCAAAAACCTCATCCGATTCTAAAATTTTGTTCAGCTTCTCCCGCGTTTGCGTCGTAAAAGCGTGGGCGGCGGCCGGATGAGCCAGCATGGTTTTTCACCAGGTGCGTTCGTGAGAGGTTATCGCGATCGTACCGGACTCATGTCCTTTTTTTCGCTGAACTGCCGTTCGTTTATCTTAGGCACCCTATTAGGAACATTTTTACATCTACGAAGCTGAGAATCATTGTGAGAAACCTATAAGTAAATTTCATTACACTTGAATCAATTTCATAATTGCTCATCTTAAAAATATACAGACTGCCCCAATCTCTTCTTTATCCTTTTTTAAAA
>NZ_JAFLPN010000012.1:0-128467 GCF_029870785.1 Brevibacillus sp. AY1 | reverse complement strand
GAAAATGTTTAGGCTGGAAAACCGCTCACGAATCATTCTTGGAAGCTCTGTCGCACTTGGCTTGACAAACCGTCATGGTCAAAACGAAGACAGAGCTCGCTCATCTCTTGCTGCATGGTGAAATTGTCTTTCTGTTCATCACTGAATTGATCCCTGCAATCTATTTGTTGGTCGATTGGATACGAGTCAGAAAGACACCCGGTCAGTCATCAACAGAAACAGACAATGTCCAGCATTGAGTGGGTTGTTTTTCCAGATGTCGACAACCCCTTTTTTTCTGCCTATAATAGAGAGGTATGAGAAAAAACAGCTCTCGTGTTGTGTAGGAGATGATTCCGATTCAGTACGCGCTATCATTTATTGTTTCTTTTTGCATCGTGATGCTCCTGATTCCTCCCTTGCGTAGATTGGCCTTCAGGCTGGATTTTGTGGACAAGCCTAGGAAAGATGTCGAACGAAAAATTCATCGGGAGCCGATTCCGCTTACAGCCAGCTATGCGATCTTCATCGGCTTTGCCGTTTCCTTTCTGTTTTTTTCCAAAGAGTCAGCCAGCCAGACCATCGCGGTCTTGTGCGGTTCTCTACTGCTCTTGACCATCGGAACGATCGATGACTGGTACAAAACACAGGGCAAGGATTTCCCTGCACTGCCCAAGCTGATTGTCCAGGTATCCGCAGCCGTGATTGTCTATTTGTCGGGCATTACCTTTTCCGGCTTTTACAATCCACTCAGCGGCGAGTACATCCTGCTCCCGGTCTGGCTGCAATTTATCCTGACGATTCTCTGGATTTTCGGTGTGACGACGGTCATCAATTTCTCTGACGGGATGGATGGACTGGCTGGCGGATTGACGGCGATCTCGGCAGGTACGCTGTTTGTAGTCGCCTTGACCAAAGGACAGAGCACGTCAGCCGTGATGGCGATCAGTCTGGTCGGGGTATCTCTGGCTTATCTGCGTTACAACAAACCGCCAGCCAAGATTTTCATGGGTGATGCGGGCGCTACGTTCCTCGGCTTTATACTGGCCGTGATTGCGCTGGATGGGGCCTTCAAGCAAGCGACTGTCCTCTCCCTGTTCATTCCGATCCTGGCTCTGGGCGTCCCGATTTTTGACAATCTGTTCGTTGTAACCAAACGCCTGATACAAGGAAAACCGATTTATCAAGCTGACGCCACCCAGGTTCATTACCGGCTGTTGAAATCGGGCTTGAATCCAAAGCAGGTCGTCGCCTTTCTATGTCTGATCAGTGTCTGCTTTAGCCTGACCTCGATCATTCTGCTCCTGTTAGGGGTATAAAAAAATGCCGTCTGGGTCCATCGCCCGGCGGCATTTTCCTTTATTTCTGTTCGATTAGTGCCGGATCGGCTGCTGCCTGTTCCAGCTTCTTTCTGCGCTGCATGCAAGAAATGCATCTTCTGCTTTTGCGACCAAACGCTGTATAATACTTTGATTTTTTGCAGGAGCGGCAGGTGACATACAGAGAGCTGGACATCGTATAGTTTTCTTCTGGCGTATTTTTGACCAGATGAACGATGTTGTTGTACTTGATCAACAGATGTGCCGTATGTATAGCGTCTACCAATGCCGAATGGAGCCTGCCTTCCTGGACGATTCCGGCTGCATCAATCGCATCTTTAAGTCCCATCTGCTTGCGCTCGGCGAGCAGCATGCTGATCGGAGGCTGGATGTCGTTGTAGTTTTGCAGCCAGTCAAAGGGGAGCCCGAACCTGGCACAATGCTCGATCATCAGTCGCTTATCGTCTTTGCCCCACGTGCACAAATAGTACTCTGAGTCCGTGCCGATCCACTCCAGAAAATCTGCAAAGGCTGTTTGAAAAGGGATAAAATCTGGCAAATTCTCCTTATCCAATCCAATAAAATGGCAGGTTCGCTCAGAAATTCTTCGTTCAATAGCCGGAAAGGTATACCGCTGGAAGGTGTCTACCTCCACTCCGTTTTTTCCAGGCACTACCTTGGCCGCTCCGATTTCGATGATTTCCGGTATCTTGTTTTTTTGATAGGTAAGTGTAGTCTCCAGATCAAATACGATGATTTGCATGCGTAATCACATCCTGAGCGTAATACTTCTATTATGACGGTTACAGGGGTAGAAAATCAAAATAAATGGCTCACCTTTCAACTCCAAGATAAACAACCTCGCTATGGAAATCAAATGCAGCCGCCCCTCTGAATGAGGAAAGCGGCTGATTTCTTATTACTAGCGATCTACTTATGCATTCTCTACCTTGGTCAATTGCCGCAGCGAATAGCTCATCCGCTCGACTTTTCCCTCGTCCGAACGGCTGAAGTCAATCCAGACAGCAGAGCGGCCGCGCTTGAACACAAAGCTGTCCTTTTGTACCGGGATGAGCGGATACATGCCGTCGTCCGCTTTCAAATACAGCTCCTGCTCTTTGCTCACGATCTCTACCTTCATCCATTCCTGTGACTTGAACAAGCCCACATAATCGGTGTGCAGCTCCGCTGACAATTCACAGCTCTCGATCGGATAGACCAGCGCGTCTGCCGGTTTATGGGAGATCGTGTTGAGAATACCTAATACGAGGTCGCGAACAGGTACGCCATCCACATTGGTCAGCACTACTCCGCTAAGTCCTGTATCCGGTTGCGTAAACACATGAGAGCTGATTCCTTTCAGCGAACCTCCATGCTCGATCAATAGTCCATCAGGAAAAGCAGGAGAGATCATCAAGCCGTAGCCGTAGGAGCGATACCCGTCGCATCTGGCGTGCGGGGTCGTCATTTGCTGGATGCTCTCCCTCGACAGCACGCCGCTTACGGGTGCCTCTCCGCTTGTACGAAACAGCTCCAGATACCTCATCAGATCACGAACCGTAGACTTGAGGAATCCACAAGCTCGCATCGCGGGGGCATCGTGCCAGATCGGAGCAGCGATCACTTGCTCTTCTCCATCGATTTTTTTCCGCGTGTAGAGGGTCGTGACATCCTCTTGGTTCGGCAATTCTTCCACCGCGAAAACCGTTCTCGTCATCCCAAGCGGCTGCAGAATATGTTCGGTCATGTACTGCTCGTAGCTCTGTCCGCTCACTCGCTCGATGATCGCGCCAAGCAGCCCATACCCATCGTTGTTGTAGCTAAACGCGGTCCCCGGAGCACCCAAACCGGTACCCTCCCACTTCGCTATTGCGTCCAGCACCTCTTCATAGGTATCCAGGTAAGGAACGGTCTTCAGCTCCTCTTCCGCCTCAGTCCCGATAATGGCAGGGTCATGCTCCATGCTGCGCTTCATCGCCCCATCTAAATAAGGCAATGGCGGCATGCCCGGTGTGTGCGCCATAAAATGCTCGATCGTGATGGCTTGGGTATAAGCGTCGTTCAAAAAATGAAACTCTGGCAAATAGCGAACCACCGGATCGGTGACGGACAGCTTCCCCGCCTCCTGAAGCTGCATGATTGCTACACACGTAAAGGATTTGGTCACGGAAGCGATCCCAAATACCGTATCCATCGAAAGCGGCAATTGCTGCTCCCGATCCCGTTCACCGAATGTCTGCTGATACATCCACTCTCCGTCACGCGCAACCGCAATTGCCGCACCGGGAACCTTTGATTCCTCCAGCAGTTTTTTCGCATATTCCTCAAAAGCTTCAGCCCATGCTTGCATCATCATACCCCTCCCATCGCCTGATCGTATACGGCTCTCGCCACCTGTGCGATTGTGCGTTCTGCCGCTTGTTTTTCGGCTACATTCCTGGACAAGACCGTGATCGCGATCGACCCCCTGCCATCTGGCAGATAGATGATGCCCGCATCGTTCACGA
This sequence comes from Brevibacillus sp. AY1, assembly GCF_029870785.1. Taxonomy (NCBI): domain Bacteria; kingdom Bacillati; phylum Bacillota; class Bacilli; order Caryophanales; family Paenibacillaceae; genus Brevibacillus; species Brevibacillus sp. AY1. Next base: position 124,662 of record NZ_JAFLPN010000012.1, on the reverse strand, counting down.
CGCCATTCACCGTACCGGTCTTGTGCGCGACCTTTGTTCCTTCTGGCAGAAGAAGGGGGAGTCGGCTGTTGTACTGCTGACGGCGCAAAATATCGAGAATCAGATCGCATGATGCTTCACTTAGGATCTCTTTCTTTGCTACCATCGTCAGCAGTCGATTCAGGTCAGCGGGTGACGCAACATTGTTCGCTGTCGTAGGCTCTCCCACATCGAACATCAATTCATAGTCTCCCGTCTCTTCCCTACGCTCAAATTCAGCGAATCCTGCAGGTGAGGGAGACGGTTCCTCCATCCCTACACAGCGATTTAACAGCTGCCAGGTAGTCTGAGGCAGATAGATGTTCCTGAGTCCCAATTCCCGCATGTGAGCCTCTATATTTTCCAACCCGACGAGGTTGATCAGCATGTCAGTGGCATAGTTGTCGCTGACAATGGTCATCAGCATCGCCAAGTCCTTTACAGTCAAGGCAGCACCGGAATCCAGCTCCTGCAATACACCTGAACCAGGTACCCGCTCTTCATATCGCAAGGTAACGCGTTGATCCAGCCTGAATTTCCCTGCGTCGACATCCCGCATCAATGTCACAATAATCGGAATCTTAAAGACACTAGCCATCTGGAATAGCTGATCTGCCTGATGCCCCGCTGTCTCACCAGACTCCAGATGGGTGACCGCTACGCCAAATTCCCCTTGCGCCTCCTGCAATACCTCATCAATCACCTGTTGCCACTTCATGACTTTTTGCCTCCATTCGTTTATCTCGGTGTTTTCTACATCGTTACTCCTTCTTTTCGACATGGAGGAAGATTTATCCTTGATGTTCAATAGAAGAAAAGAATCTCGGTCAAGCTTGGGTGGTTGTTCCACATAAAGACCCACAAGCAGTTCGAATGCCTGTGGGTCACCTTCATTTTAGCTCTATTACTCCGACTGCTCGGCAGCCGTCTTCGCCAGCTCCTGCTCACGCAGCGTTCTGCGCAGGATTTTACCAACCGCTGTTTTCGGCAGGGAATCCCGGAATTCGATGAGACGGGGAACTTTGTAGGCGGCCATGTTTTCGCGGCAAAATGCGTTCAGCTCTTCTGCTGTCAGGCTGGCGTTTGCCTTGAGAACCACGACGGCTTTCACACTCTCACCCAAATAGGCATCCGGTACACCGATGACCACAGCTTCCATTACAGCCGGGTGCTGATACAGAACTTCTTCCACTTCACGCGGGTAGATGTTGTAGCCTCCAGCGATAATCATGTCTTTTTTGCGATCGACGATATAGTAGTAATCCTCTTCGTCCCTGTATGCGATATCCCCTGTGTACAGCCAGCCGTCGCGAATGACGTTCTCGGTTTCTTCCGGCATGTTCCAGTACCCGCTCATGACTTGCGGTCCGCGAATGATCAGCTCGCCAACCTCACCAGGCGCAAGCTCGCTCTTTCCGTCCTGCAAATCTACGATCTTGGACTCCGTGTGTAAAATGGCTTTCCCTACGGATCCTGGCTTTTGCTTGTCGATCGGATTGAAGTGCGTCACCGGAGAGGCTTCAGACAAGCCATAGCCTTCCATGATCGTGCTTCCCGTCTTTGCCGTGAATTCCTTGATAATCTCTACGGGCAGCGGCGCAGATCCGCTCAGGCAAAAGCGAATCGAGGACAGTCCATATTCAGCGGCGTTGGGATAGGCATTCACGGCCACGTACATCGTCGGCACTCCTGGGAAAAGCGTTGGCTTGGCATCTCGGATGGTCTCCAGAACCTCGTCCCGATCAAAGCGAGGGAGCATAATCAGCTGCGAACCGTCTATGATTCCCATATTCATACACACGGTCATGCCATATACGTGAAAGAGGGGAATAACCGTCAGGATGCGATCCTGATCGTCCTCGGCCTCTCCATCCTTGGAAGCCTTCAGAATTTGTGAGATCTGGAAAGCGTTGCAGACGAGATTGCCGTGAGTGAGCATCGCACCCTTGGATCGGCCAGTCGTCCCTCCTGTGTATTGCAGCACTGCGATGTCATCTGTGCTTAAGGGAACGCGGGGCAAGGATTCTCCTGATGCGAACAAGGCTTCGAAAAGAATGTTGTTTCCACTATATGTTACACCGCTTGGCGGCAGCTCTACGACGATTTTCTTCAGGCTGGCTGCTTGTGCCACCTTATCGATCACAGGAAGCAGCGGCGCGAACACCACGATGGCTTTCGCTCCGGAGTCTCCCAGGAAATGCTCGAGTTCAGCAGGGACCGCCATCGGATTGATCTGGACCACAATCGCTCCTACTTGCAAAATCCCGTAATACGCGATTGGAAAGTGCGGGCAGTTGGGCAGCATGATCCCTACTCGATCCCCTTTTTCAATTCCCAGATCACGCAATCCTGCTGCAAAGCGACGCACACGTTCTGTCAGCGTCTGATAATCCATCTGCATTCCCTTGAAATAAACAGCACTTCTCTCTGGGTAGCGCTCGCAGGTGGATTCCAGTACTTCTGGCAAGGTTACCTGCGTCATGTCTAGCTGTGACATCAACAACACTCCCTTTCACGTGATAGGCTGATTCTGTATATATAATTCAATCATAATAGGCTTAATTCCTCTTGCTGAAGCGCTTACATGTAAAAAAAAGGAACATCCCCGTGATCTCTCCTGCCTCGAACAGGGAACCTCTTCACGGAAATGCTCCTTTTTGCCCACCTTTGCTTCTTCTATGTAACAGCAGATGATTTTCAACTGATCACCGGTTCGTACATGGACAAGGATACCGCTTCACACGATCTGCGGCAAAAGACGATCGGCACCTGCTTTTGCTTCGCCAGCTTTTTAATATTTTTACTAAGATTGTGGTTGACGAAATTGATAAAGACGACGATCAGCTCCGTGTCCGCTGGAATCATGGCCTTTACCTCTGATTTTTTTCTGCCGGACACGTGGTACACATTGCGAAATCCTTTCTCTTGCAGCATGTTTTCGATTGCCCCTACTTTATCTCCACCAATAACAAGGACACCTGCCATTTTCTTTTCCTCCCCTCCGATTTTTCATGAACCTGAGTGCGTTGTCATCTTAATCTATATTATTCCGAGTTGTTTAGTATGTATTATAGCATGAACGTTTTTGGTTAGCCAACCTTTTCTAACCGCATGGAAGCCTGCCTTTGTTAATTCGCAACAAAAACGGCCTGGTTGTCGAGATCACCGACGGAACGGCAGAATACAACGACCAAAACTACCGTTTATCCCTGTTCTACGATCTAGCCAAGACGTCTGTCATCCGTATGGCCAAATCATTGTCCCATGAACTTTCCCCGCATGCTTGCACGGCCGTAGCCGTGACTCCGGGTTGGATGCGTTCGGAAATCATGCTCGATCACTTTGGTGTTACCGAAGCTAACTGGCGTGACGCCACCGAAAAAGAGCCGCATTTTGTCATCTCGGAAACGCCGCGTTTTGTAGGGCGTGCCGTTGCCGCTTTAGCCGCTGATCCGGAGGTCGCGCGCTGGAATGGTCAATCTTTTTCAAGCGGTCAGCTGGCACAAGTGTACGGCTTTTGCGATCTGGACGGCTCAAGGCCTGATGCGTTCCGGTATATCGCTGAAGTGCAGAATGCCGGGAAACCAGCGAATGCTGCTGGGTACCGTTGACGCGAACGAACATAAAGCGCATGCAAAAAACCGCTGTCAGCTCGCAACAGCGGTTTTTGCTTCTGGCTTTCTTTCTACTTCGCGTATCCGGACAACGATTTCGCTGTCTCACAGATTACCGGAACGATTTGCGATTCCAGGATGTCAGGGTTCAACACACTGGTTGGCGCTGCGACGTTGATCGCTGCGATAATCTGTCCATCACGATCAAATATCGGAACCGCTACGGAGCAAATGCCGATCTCGAATTCTTCCTTGCTGATGGCATAGCCTTTGCGGCGAATATCTTCCAATTCCTGCTTCAAATCAAGCAGCATGGTTTTGGTTTGACTAGTAAAAGAGGGAAGATTCACTGTATCATTCCAGGATTGCAACTTTTCCTTCGATAAAAAGGCTAGCAGGACTTTCCCCATCGAGGTGGCATGTGCAGGCAAGCGTGAGCCAATCATGACATTCAAGGTCGAAAAGCTCGTGCTGGTAGCCGCACGTGCGACGTAGACCACCTCATGGCCGTCCAGGATGCCCATATGAGCAGACGCTCCCGTCTGATCGCGAAGCTTTTCCAGATATGGTCTGGCCAAATCGGGCAGCTGCAAGGTATTGAGGTAGGCAAAGCCCAGATCCATGACTTTTGGTGTAAGCTGATAACGCTTGGTGATCTCGTCCTGATACAGGTAACCCAGATGCTGCAGTGTATAGAGGAATCGGAAGGGAACCGTACGACTCACTCCCATCCGGGAAGCAATCTCCACCAAACTCAGAGTAGGCGTCGAGGCATCAAACATTTTTAATATTTCCAATCCTCTAATAAGAGAATTCGAAAGGTAACGGTCTTTTTCCGTTTTCGACATAGGCGCTTGTTACTCCTTTCACTAAGGAACGTGCAATAGGTGGTTTGCTTCCTATTGTAGTCTTTCTTGCGGGTACGTAACAAGTGCGAACTGGAAAACTCTCAGAAGTCAACAGCTTCGCCCTTAAAATGCGACGAAGCTGTTCTCTAACGAAGCTCCTAACTTTGGTACGAATCCCCATCTGAAAAGCTCTAGGTTCGTTCAACCCTTCCGATGGTGTTAGCCAATCGAAATGTATTCCGTTTTCTTTTTCAGCGAAGAGAGCACACTCAGCGCAGCCAGATAGCTGGTTTTTGGATTGGATGGCATCGGATCGTTCTCCAGTTGAATTGTCATCCGCCCAAAAGCTCCCACTGCCTCAATGCAGTGAGTATTCTTGGTCGCTTGTGGATCAGCCACGATTTTGACCGTTGTCTTGTCGCTGCCAAGTCCGGCAAGAGATAAAACAATCGCAACGTTGATGTTTTTGGGGAACTTGCTGATCGCTTCTGTTGCCGTTCCCTCGAAGACGACTTCCTCGATCTCCACTTCTCGTCCAATCAGGGATAGCGGCGGCTTGCGTGTAGTCAGGGACACGGATTCCAGCTGACCTGAGCTCATCGCGGAGTGAATAACATCAAGCCCCCCGATCGCACCGGATGGCAGCATGATGCGCGTTCCGGACTGACGACAGCTATCGTTCAGTCGTTGATACAGCTCCTGATCCACCAGTGCTCCCACGCTGATGATGACCAGGTCCTTGCGTTTTGCGATGACTTTCTCCGCATACTCTTGTACAGCTTGAACAGTAGCGGCTTCTACGACCAAGTCAATGCCCGAATCCATAAAGGCATTCAGATCCTGATAGCCATTGACGCCGTAGCGATTCTCCCATTCCTCGGCAACCTCAGGACGGCGTACCAAAACCGACTCAACGGTACAATGAGGCAGTACTCGATCAACATTGATACTTTGCAAAAGGAAGGTCGCGATGCTTCCTCCTCCAATAATCCCAATTTTCATCTAAGCTTCCCCTTTCTTGGCCGCCGCTTCGCGCTCCTCCACGAACGACCGCACCAAGGCATTAAATTGCTCTGGCTGCTCCATGTAGCACAGATGTCCCGCTCTCGGGATCAGCTTCAGTGTCGATCCGGTGATTCCCTGATGCACGATCTCAGATTCCGGCACAGGTGTCACACCGTCATCTTCCCCACAGATCAACAGTGTTGGTACTTGGATGGAAGCCAGCAGCGGCGTTTGGTCCGCATGGAACAGTGAATAAGCCACAGAGCGGTAGCCAGCCAGGCGCACCTGGGACATGATTCGTTTGCCTTCAGCAATCAGCTCTGGTGCTGCATACGGAGAAAACATCGCAGGCGTGCGCAGCTCTGCCAATTCTTCTGGCGGCAGATTTTCGATGTTGTTCAGACGACCCTTCAGCTTCTTCTCGTTTGTCTCTGGATTAGTCGCACCTCCGCGCGTGCTTGCAGCCAAAATGAGACCTTTCAAATAGTGCGGATACTTGGCAGCAAACTCCATCGCCGCTGTACTTCCCATCGAATGACCCAGCAGATAGACCTTGTCCAAACCTAGGGAATCCAGAAATCCTTTTAATAGATCTGCCAGCTCCCCAAATGTACGGAATTCCGGATCAGGGTCCGAGCTTTGGCCGTAGCCAGGCGTATCCCAGCCGATGACCTGAACGGAATCCTGGAGTCCTGCGTACTGTCTGGACCAGGACTGGGAATTGTTTCCGAGGCCGTGCAAAAGAATGAGGGGAACGCCTTCACCGGCTGTCTGATAATGAATCGAAAGCGAACCTACTTGTGTAAATGGCATATCGATCACCTCAATTGATTAATGGAATAGGAAGCAGGAAAGGAAAAGACCGGGCGAATGCCGGTCTTCTCAACATGATAGGCAATTGCCTGTCATTATTTATTTTCTGCTTCAGCTGCAGCTGCTGCTGCTTTTGCTTTTGCACGCTCAACGCGGAGGTTTTCGAGAGCGCTGCCTGGCTCGTAAGTTGGGATTTGTGGTTTAGGAGCACCCAGCATAACAGCCATGATTGCTTCTTCATCGCTATCGTTGCGAACACCGCGGTAGTACCCTGGAGGAGTCCAGATGCAATCGCGCTCGCTCAATTTGAGCTCATGAATGGTGTCGCCGATTTGTACGCGAGCCGTTACGCTACCTTTGATTACGAAGAATACTTCTTCTACGTCTTCATGCAAGTGCATAGGGCCTTCGCAGCCTGCTGGCAGGTACATGTTGCTCAAAGTGAAGTTTCCTGCTTGAATCACGTTGCTGTCAACTGCAGCTACTGCGCCAGTACCAACATAACGGCATTGTGCACGGCGGTAGTGCGGGCTGATTTGCTCTTGGAAAGAAAGGGCGTTGTAGTCAAGTTTTCTTGTTTCCAGGCGGGCTACATATTTTTGCTCAAATTCTTCAATGGAGATGTTTTGTTCACTCATGGATAAAGCCTCCTCAATCGAATTTGTGTTTTAAATGAAAAACATTGTTTTGTATTTAAATCAATTATAAGCTGAGTTTTGATGAAAGTCAATATTCGAAATGGTAAGAAAACACGGTAACGAGTAAGAGTCTGCGACTTTTACTGCCAGAAAACGTACTTGCGCTGAATTTTCTGGATCAGTAAATTCAAGAGATAGCCGACGACTGTAATCAGCACAACACACGCCAATACCTTCTCCTGCATCAGGGACGCAGACATGTAGGTCAGGAGATATCCCATGCCCGCTGTCGCTCCAATCATCTCTGTCAGGATCGCGATGATGAAAGCCATAGGCAGGGCAATTTTCAAACCGGTAAAGATAGAAGGCATCGTAGCTGGCAAAAGCACGCGCCAAAAGACCTGGTTGCGGTTTGCTCCCATATTTTCAGCAGCCCACAGATACAGCTTGCCTACGCGAGTCGCACCGTAGTAGGTATTGAGAACGATCGGGAACAGACATTCCAGAAAAATCATCGTGATCTTGGATGCAGAACCGAGACCCAAGATAAAGACCAGGATCGGATAGAGCGCCACGCGCGGGATCGGGAATCCCAGAGAGAAAACGGGCTGCACTAGATCGTTCATCAGCTTCGAGCGGCTCATCATCAGACCCAATGGAACTCCGACGACAGCAGCCAAAGCAAATCCGGAGAATACGCGGAACAAGGTGATGGGCAGATTCTCCATCAGCATCCCGGTCGTGATCAGCTCAAAGGCAACGACAAGTACTTTTGACAAGGAAGGGAACAGCCGCTCAGGCATGATTTGCAGGAATACGATGAGCTCCCATGCCACCACGATCCAAATGAGCGCTTGATATTCGACGAGTAACTTCCAACCTTTTTTCATGATGTTTACCCCCTGTTCTCCGACCACCAGAGCAATCGTGCACGGACAGCCAGCAAAATTCGATCAAACAAAAAGCCGAGAAGGGCAATGAAGAAGACAGAGACAAACATCAAGTCGGTACGTCCGGCCATATCTGCCATCAAGATCATGAAGCCGAGCCCCAAACCGTTGGAAGAACCAATCATTTCAGAGGAGAACATCATGACGAAGGTCAAGCCCAGTGAAACCCTTAATCCATCGAAGATCTTGGGAAGTGCAGCCGGAAGGACTACTTTCCACAAAATCTGTAGTTTGTTGGCTCCCATATTTTCAGCAGCCCAGATGAACACTTGCTTCACCCCGTGCACCCCGTCCTTGGTCGCAATAAAGCATGGAAAGAATGCGGTCAAAAAGATCAGCAGAACGCGTGTTGTATCCGAGATTCCGAACCACACCATTAATATAGGAAGAAGAGCGATTTTCGGAACAGGATTCAGCACGTCTACGATAGGCTGGAAAAAGGTGCCGATCGGTTTGAAAAATCCTGCTGCAATCCCAAACACGATACCCAGTACCGTAACCAGTAAAAAGCTGAGCAATGAGCGGTACAAGCTGGATGCTGCGTTGGTAAACAGTTCACCGCTTACGAGTAGAGCCCACATCTCTCTCCCCACCACGAACGGGCTGGAGAGATACCCCGGAATCCATTGCAGGCTGGCGAGAATTTGCCAAATCGCCAAAAGACCTACAATCTCCAGCACGGCGATTTTTTTCTGGCGACTATCCATCACATTCCCTCCTCATCCGATTTGCCGTCTTCCTGGTGGAGCAGGTCCCAGATATGGTTGCGAATGTTCATAAATTCCTGGGTCTTATGGACGTCAAGCGTACGTGGACGTTGGAAATCAATTTCGATGATTTCTTTGATTACAGCTGGGCGGCCGCTAAAGACGACCACGATGTCGCTGAGGAACACCGCTTCATCAATATCATGGGTTACAAACATCACGCTTTTGTTTGATTCTTGCCAAATGCGTTGCAATTCTACCTGCATTTTTTCACGTGTCTGTGCATCCAATGCGCCAAAAGGCTCATCCATCAGAAGAACATCGGGATTGAAGGCGAGAACTCTTGCCAGGGAAATACGTTGCTTCATACCACCAGACAGCTCGGATGGCAGATTGTTGCGGAAGTCCCACAGATTCACGAGCTTCAAATAATGCTCGACGATCTCGTCCCGCTTCGCTTTCTCCATTCCTTGGATTTCCAGTCCCCATGCCACGTTGTCAAAAACGTTTTTCCAAGGGAAAAGTGCGGATTCCTGAAACATCATTCCGCGGTCAGGACCTGGCTTGTCTACTTCCTTTCCGCGAATCCGGACTGTACCTCTGGTCTTGGGAATAAAGCCACCTACAATATGAAGGAAAGTACTTTTTCCGCATCCACTAGGACCTACAATGCTGACAAATTTTCCTTCCGGTACTTGCAAGCTGATCTCCTGGATAGCAGTGACTTCCTCTTTTCCTCGGGTGTAGACTTTGCCCAACTTCTCAATATCCATGGCTGGTGTCTTGTTTTCCATCACTGATTCTCCTTTTTTCTTTGAAAAACGTCATGCTTTCTAAGGGGTGTGGCAATCGTGTGACGTTTTTCATGAATGATTGATGTGGCGATTCGTCCGTAAACAGATGAGCGGCCCCTATATTGGGGATAGGGGCCGCAGCATTTCGCGCGTATGACTTACTTAGGCAGGTAAGACATGTCGATGATCGTGCTCGGATCAACAGGCTTGTCCAACCATTTTTCTTCGATCAGCATGTCTTGGAGCTTACCCCATGCATCGATGTTTACAGTACCGTCGATGGAGCGGTTGTTATCCTGCATTTTTACATACAATGCTGGGTCAGCTTTTACTTTGCCTGCATCGATGATTTTTTGACGAGCTGCTTCACCATTTTCTTGGTAGTACTTCACGGCGTTGACATAGTCACTCAAAAAGTCCTTGATTGCTTGCTCGTTATTGGTAACAAAGTCAGGCTTCGCCATCATGACGAGGAAATCTTCTTCTACATTCACACCTGTTTTGGAGTTGAAGATTTCTACGAATTCGCCGCTTGCATTGGCAGTTTCAAAGTATGGCTGCGGGAAAACACCTACGTCGATTTTCTTGGATTTTACCGCTTCACCCATAGAAGGAATTGGGATTACCGCGTATTTCACATCTGTATCTGGGTTCAATCCTGCAGAGCGAACAGCTGCGCGTGCCCACAGGTCAGTTGGAGCTTTAAAGTCAGGAATACCGATTACTTTGCCTTTCAGATCTGCCATGCTGCTGATGCCAGAATCTTTCAGAGCCATGAACTTGGTATTGAAGCCTTCACCTGGTGTATCTTTCACTACGGAACCGATAACTTTCACTGGAATTCCTTGGGATGCTGCCAGCATCGTTGCACCTTGTCCGATCGATGCGATATCGATTTGATCTGCTTGGTACGCATTCAATCTGTCAGCGTTGGCACGAAATTGCGTGAGATTCAGCGTGTAGCTTTTTCCTTGATTTGGCGTTAACGATGGATCTACTTGCATGAGCCAGAAAGGTTCTTCGGAAGCAAAACCGCCACCCAATCTGATTTCTACCGGTTGATTACCTGCTGGCGCAGCTGCTTGCTCCGCAGGTTTTTGTTCTGCTGCCGGTTGTTGTGCCGGCTGACTGGTCTGTCCGGAACCACAGGCTGCCAAACCGACTGCCATACTCAAGATGAAAGCGATTTTACCCAAACCTTTTTTCACAATGATGCCCCCCTGTACTCTCTTCGATATCGTTTCGCATGAAAAACATGGTTTTTCATATAAACAATATGTTACAAGTTTATTCACATCCTTGTCAATATTGAAAACCATTAAAATAGTTTAAATATTATTTATCAACAAACAATTAGCTCCCTAACTAAAAAACCATCCTTTACCTGCCAGATGCTTGACAGATAAAGGATGGTTCCACTTCCAGTTATTTACGATAATACTTTATGGAAAAAGTAAATTGTCTCTTTCCAAGCGTCTCTGGAGGCCTCCACGTGATAACCGCCACGCGTATCGTTTAGAAATCCGTGGTGCGCTCCCTCGTAAACATTGTACGTAAACGACTTGTTTGCTTCACTCATCGCCTGCTCAAATTCCGGTACGAGCGAAGTAATTTTTGGGTCCAACTCTCCGAAAAAGCCTCGGATCGGACATTGAATAGCAGCAACCTGTTCTTTGGAAACAGGCATTCTGCCGTAGAAATTCACTGCTCCGGCCAGCTTCGGTTCAGAAGCTGCCAGCATGATCGACAAAGCCCCACCCATACAGAAGCCAATCGAGGCGATCTTTTGGTCACGGCTCCATTCATGATCAGCAAGAAAAGCTGTCGCTGCCTGGATACGCTCCAACAATTCCGGCAATTTGCCCAGGTAAGCGAACAAATCCGTAAAGGTGACACGCAGAATTTCCCGAAGCTCCTCTGGCTGTTTCTCCAATGCCTCTTCACGTGCTACCGGGTCATGCCAGGCAGGCGGCGCCAACGTGTCCAGGAATCGCTTGATCTGTTCAATCCGTTCCTCAGTCAAGCTCTCCGGACGCTGGCCACCTACAGCGTACAAATCCGGAGCAACCGCCAGATAACCGGCTCTGGCAAATCTTTCGGTCAGGTCAAGGATGTGATCGTCTGTCCCCCATAATTCCTGGATGACCAGTACAACCGGGAGAGGAGCTTTGGCTCGCTCGGGTCGAGCGGCGTAGAGACGATGTTTGGTTCCATTTTGTTCAAATGAAATCCATTCCGTGTGCATGGACATCTTATCCCCTCCTTCTGGCTAGCTTATATCCATAAAAAGTAGACAACTCATCGGCTGCTTCCAGGATAGCTGGCAATACGGAGCGGGCTACATAATCTTCTGGCAGGACAGACTCGGGTGCCGCAACGCTGATCGCAGCAACCAGTTCTCCACTCTCGTTAAAGATCGGTGCCGCCACTGAGCGGACACCTGCCTCAAATTCCCCGCTGCTGATGGAAAAGCCTTGGTTGCGAACCACTTCCAGCTCTTTCAGCAGAGCCGTGATCATCGTCTTCGTATCCTTGGTGTAGGAATGAAGATCAGAGATGAGAAGCAGCTCCTGCCACTGGTCTTTCGGCTGGAACGCGAGCAAGGTTTTTCCAATCGCTGTAGCATGTGCCGGCAATCGTGAACCGACAGCTACCGAAAGCCGTGTGACACCGCGAGCTGATTCGCAAGCGACATACACGACTGAGGTCTCATCGAGAATCCCCACGTGAGCGGAACCGCCTGTTTCATTTCGCAGCCGCTCCAGATACGGTCTTGCTACATCCGTAATTTGCAAGGTGTTCAGGTAGGCAAAGCCCAATTCCAATACCTTTGGAGTTAGCTCATACCTCTTCGTGCTTTCACTTTGTCTGAGATAACCCAGCTGCTGAAGGGTGAACAACAAGCGAAAGGGGGTTGTTCTGCTGACTCCCAGCTGATTGGCGATTTCTACTAGCGACAGTGTGGGCTGTTCCGGTCGGAATAGCCGCAAAATTTCCAGTCCCCTCACCAGGGAACTGGAATTGTAACGATCTTTATCCTCTTTTGTTTTTGCCACCGCTTTGCCCTCTCTCTCATAGAATGGGGGGAGCATGCCGGTCGTACGCTCTTGATTCCTTCTAAAATCTTTCCAAAAGCTCGATGATGACATGATAGTCTGAAACAGTATCCATGTAGGCGTATTTTCCATTTCCTGTGAAGAAATAGCCTTTTTGAATCAACGGATAACCCATCGCTTCCAGCTCAGCCACTTTTTCATCCAGGTTTTTCGCCAGGAACGCAATGTGGTGTACGCTCTCGCCTTTGGTATCGAGATGCTCTTTCCAAGTGCTTGGTGAATCACCTGGCTCGATCAGTTCGATCTCAATCAACGGCGTTTTGATGAACATAAAGCGGCACTTTGCTTCTGTCGATTCACCGCGATACACAACCTGCGTCACTTCCGGCTTGCCTTCTTTGAGCACAGTTGGTTTCTCCACACCGAGCAGGGAGCAGTATGCTTCCGCTGCTGCATCCAGATCGCGAACGACAACCGCGATTTGAACAACGGTATCAGAGCCCAGCAGAGGCTGATGCTCCTCTGTTTTTGGTTTTACAGGTGGAATCGCTTGTGGCTCATCGCGCTCCAGCAGTTCGAACATCGTCTTGCAAGCAGAAACTGTATCGACATAGGCATAGCGGCCTTGGCTGGATGTAAACTCACCAGTCTGAACGACTGGATATCCGGCTTCGCCCAAGATGGCCAACTGCTGCTTCATGTCGTCTACGTCGACTGCCACGTGATGAATCCCTTCCTGTTTGTTCAGGAATTCACGCATGGTGCTTGGCTCTTGGTCAGGCTCAATCAGCTCAATCTGAACGGACGGCGTGTCCATAAAGATCAATTTGTTTCTTGCACCAGTAGGCTCACCGTTAAAAACGATTTTGGAGATGGAGCTGTCACCAGTTAAAAACCAGCTTGGCTTTGGTACGCCCAACAGCCTTCCAAAAGATTCTGCGGCTTTCTCTATATCGTGTACGACAAAACAAATCTGGTTGATCTTGCTCGTTCCCAATAGTGCTTTACTCATGGTTGCAGTCCACTCCTTCTAGCTCAAGCCACGCACTGCAAGTCCACCGTCACTTGAAATCACTTCGCCAGTAATCGCACGCGCTTTATCCGATGCAAGCAGCAGATAAGCACCGACGTGATCCTCCGATGCCATTACGATTTTCAGGGGATTGCGCGTCTTGATGCTTTTTGCCTTGGTCTCGTTGTCGACCACGTTTACAAATGGGCGCAACGGAGGAATGACGGAGAGCGCTGTCAGCGTTCCCCCAGGAGCTACTGCATTGACACGGATATCTGGTGCCAGCTCAAAGGCAAGCTGTCTCATCAAGCCGATCTGAGCGTGCTTGCTCGCTGTGTACCAGACACCGCCACCATCCGGGTAGAAGCCTGCCCCGGACACGGTGAAAATGATGTTCCCCCGCGTCCGTTTCAGCTCGTCTACAGCAGCCTTGGCAGCGAAGAAGCTGCCTTTTACATTGATAGAGAAAAGGACGTCGTACGCCTCAGACAATGCTTCCGGGGTGACATTGACGAACTTGGCAAAAGCATCGAAGACACCAGCGTTGGAGATCAGAACATCCAGCTTTCCGAATGCATCGACTGCCGTCTCCACAGCTCGCTGATGATCTTCATAGATCGTCACATCCCCTGTGATCGTGCGAATCTTGTCGCCAAACTGCTGTTCCAGCTCTTGTAGTCCTTCTGCTGAGCGATCCAGTACGGTAACGAAAGCTCCTTCATTTACGAGGCCTTCTACGACCGCTCTACCGATCCCGGAGGCACCGCCCGTAATATACACTGATTTTCCCGAAAGCTCTGCCATTGCTGACTTCCTCCTCTACTTATACGAAAATGGCCAGGTTACGCGTGTTGATCGTAGTTTGATCGATCAGGAAGAAACGTTTGGACAGCTTCCACTCTCCATCTACATAAGTGAATTCATCCGTTCTTTCACCGGATACCAGATCGTGGAAGATGTCAGTGGAACGGCTGCGGTACAGGAGCAGGTAGCTCTTCACTACCGCTTTTTCGTTCGCAACATACTCCATGACACGCACATTGTTCACCGAGCGGCGAGTACGCGAAGGCGGCATTTCCGCCCACGCATACTCGGTTTTCAGACGTTCGATACGCAGCTTCATCAGCTCGTAATCGTCGTTGAATGCAAACATGTCTGTCGCATAGTCAGGTCGCTCCATGCCTTCCTTGTTTATGCGAACAGGCATGACGTATTTAATGTCCGGATGGAACATCGCAAACCAGCCGTCAAAATCAATCTCATCCAGCAGGCTTGCCTCGCGGTACAGCCATTGCTGAAACTCATGTGTTGCCAGCATCATTTCCATGCTCATCGTGTTCTTCCTCCTCTACAGATTACGAGTTCATCAGGTCGAGCCAGTACCGGTAAAAGTTACGGGAGCCAGCTTCAGAGAACTTGTCAGTGTAGGCCACACCAGGACCCGGGAAGTCTGTCAATGGTTCACGATGCATTCCCATTGTGTAGTTGTACGTCAATTGTTTCGTGAATGGCATCGTACCGCTCGCAGCTGCTGTAATATCCGTAAATACTTCTGTGTCATCCTGCTCGAAGATTCCGGATGGACTGAAAGTCAGGATATACGCTTCACGAGAACGCTCTTTCCAGTCTTCTGTTGCGTTTTTCTCTACCATGAACCAGGTCATGACTTCCATCTTGTCAGGTCCAACCGGCTTCCACAGACGCATAGTCGTATTGGAGATCAGCTGATCCTTGATTTTCGTATGGGATACCAGAAGCGACAGATTCGGGAAGATGGTTCCGATCAGGTTTTTCAGATTGGACATCATCTCGAACTGTGCTTCCGATAGATTGGCTTTGTACTCGTCCATCAGGTTTGGCGGGAATGCGAAGTCTGGGTTCGGCATTCCGATGTTGCAGCCGTGACCATTCTCTGTGTGCACCTGGTAGCCGCGTTTGGAGTAAGTCGCGCTCGGAACCATGCCGAGAGCCGCGATCGAACCATGCGTTACCATGGTGTGGTAGGAATCGCTGACGAAGTTGTCAGAACCGATCTTCCAGTTGGAGTGCACGATGAATTTTTGTGGTGGTCCAACGACTTCCATCTCGGTACGACCAAATACGATGTCAATGTACCATTTATAATCGCCCAGGAATTCTTCCAATGGCTGCGGATTGTCGTTCCAGGTACCGAAGATCAACCCTTTGTAGGTCGCAATGGTTACCTTTTTCAGGCTCATGGTGGACTTGTCGAATTGACCGCCATAGATGTCGTTTTGCAGCGGTACACCGATCAATTCACCGTTGTTGCGGAAGTTAAAACCGTGGTACGGACAAGTAAAGTTCGCCTTGTTGCCTTTGTCAGCACGGCAAAGCTTCATTCCGCGGTGCGTACACATGTTGTAGAAAGCGCGAATCTCGTCATCCTGTCCACGTGCAATAATGACGGAGTAACCGGCCAAATCACGAGTCAGATAGTCATTTTTTTCGGACAACTCGGATTCATGTCCGAGGAGAACCCACGTTTTCATGAAGATCTTTTCATGTTCCAGCTTATAGATGGTTGGATCCGCCAAAATGTAGGCTGGAATGACTCCTTCTTCTGGCCGAACGGTTTCGTTCAAATATTGAAGGGTCTCTTCACGGGTCATTTCGTCAAGAAGCACTTCTGGCTTGTTCATACGTGATCACTCCATTTCCGAACTTTTGGTCTTTCTTCATTTCCTTATTACAGATTGGCTTGCGCATAAAGGCGAACCTCAGCGCCTTCCTTTTTCAAAGTCGTGATATACGCCAGGAATCCGATGAGGGCCACAACAATCAGCATGATAATCGAAGGACCGAAGTCGCCACCCGCTGAATCGCGCATGAAGCCCATGATGTAGCTGGAAAAACCACCAAGGATGTTGGTAAAGCCCATCAGACCTGCTGCTCGACCCGCTGTTTCAGGGGTAGAGAACTTCACGATAAACAGGTTGCTGAGTTGGAAAACCCCACCTTGTGTACCCATGGCAAGCCCCAGTGCAAAACCTGCAACAATGGGAGTTGTCGAATTGAATGCAATAGTCAGACAGACTGCGCACAGAGCAAACAGAATCGTGGCAAGCATCGCAGGACGTTTTGTTTTGTCTGCCAGAAAACCGCAAAGCAAAACGAAAACCAAAGCAAACACCCATGACAGAGAAGTGATTCCAGCCATTTCTTCTGTAGCGAAGCCCTTACCTTGCGTCAAATAGGTCGGCAGCCAAATACTGATACCGAAGAAGAGGAACGACGACGCCAGCATTCCCACCCATACCATCCAGTAACGAAAATCTTGTGTAAACTTTTGACCTTCTTCTTTTTTGGCTGTCACATCGACTTCGCGGATGTAAGCCAGCTCTTCCTTGCTCAAGCGTGGATGCTCTTCCGGTGTCTCACGTGTGAGATAGAGGAACATCGGAATGTTGATCAACAGGTTACACGCTGCCAGCAAGAAGAAGGAGTAATGCCAGTTGAAGTTGGCAATCAACATGGACAAGGCAAGTGCACCAAGCGCAGGTCCGAGATAGTTACCAGTCAACCAGGATGCCTGCGCTCTCCCCAGTTCTCTACGGTTAAACCAGTTCGCAATAAACTTACCTGAAACCGGAATCATGATCCCTTCACCAATACCCAGGATGATTCTGGATACCAGGAACATTTCATAAGAAGTAGCCATACCGGCCATGATCATCGTGATTCCCCACACAACCAACCCTAGAATGGCTGTTTTTCGGGCACCGAGCTTGTCGATGACCACACCCCAAAACAGGTTGGACAACGCATAGGAGACCGTAAATATAAAGGTCATGAAACCGATCTTCGCGTTTTTGTCAGGGCCTGTAAGCCCCATGTCTTGCAGGAACCCTGGATCGGTCTGAATCACAGAGATGCCAAGCTTATCTATCTGGCCAAAAAACCAAAAGAAGAAAATAGGGATTGAAATGTATACCCATCGCATGTTTTTGCTTAGCATAATCTGCGCCTCCTGGTGTAATGGACTCTAGTTGAGTGTGGGCGTAAAGCTATTTAATTGGCAAAGCCGTACTTGTCTGCAAACAAATCAATGCTGCACCACTCGGTTTCGCGACTCAGTCCACTCTCTTTTAATCCTGGGAAATCATAGTGAAGGTCTTGGAAGATCGTATGGTTGTTGAAGAATACAGCACCCGCTTCGAGGCGGTCTGCAAGCTCTTCAGCTTTTTGCTGGTCTCTAGTCCAGACAGAAGCACGCAAGCCGAATTCCGTATCGTTCGCCATCGCGATTACTTCGTCCAGATCGGAGAACTTCAATACCGGAATGACCGGGCCAAACTGCTCAGCTCGAACCAGTTCACTCGATTGAGTCACGCCGGTTGCGATCGAAGGAAGCATGAAGTAGCCTTTGTCCCAGGTTTCTTCATCCAGCTTGTTTCCGAGGGTTTCTACTTGAGCACCTTCTGCTTTGGTGCGCTCGATCAAGCCTTTTACGTAGTCGTACTGCGCTTTGTTGTTGATGGGTCCCATCATAGAGTCTGGCTGAATGCCGTTTCCAACAATCATGCGGGAAAATTCTTTCTTCAGCTTCTCCATGAATTCGTCGTAGCGAGATTCGTGGACGTATACCCGCTTGATAGCGGAGCACACTTGACCAGCTGCACGGAGGATTCCCATGCGAATGCGTTGCATCGCGGTTTCGTCCAATACAGCATCCTGGAGAATGATAGCTGGGTCATTTCCGCCCAATTCCATGTACAACTTTTTCACAGTCCCTGCAGACATGCTCATGATTTGCTTGCCTGTCTCCGTACTTCCTGTGAAAGCAATCGTACGAACGCGAGGATCGGTACATACTACCTCGCCCACCATAGCTCCGGAACCAGTCACGATATTGATCACGCCTGGCGGCAACACGGCAGCTACGACCTTCAGCGTTTCCAGAACAGTCAACGGACAGTCTGTTGCCGGTTTGACCACGACACTGTTCCCCGCCAATACAGCTGGAATTACGCGTTTGAAGGTGAGAATCATCGGCGAGTTCCAAGGCGAGATGACGGCTGTAACACCGCGCGGACGACGACGGATTTGCACCATTTGTCCGCCTGGCAGCGTTTCGGTCTTCCAGAATTCAAGCAGCGCATCTGCGCCCTTGCTCATGATCTCTACACAGCGCATGATGTCTTTTTTCGCTTCTACCAGCGGCTTTCCGTTTTCACGAACAAAGAGAGGCACGGTAGATTCGATGATTTCAGCCAATTTTTCAGAGGCTGCTTTGACCATTTCCGCTCTTTTTTCAACCGGTGTGCCAGCCCAAACGGCAAACGCTTGCTCAGCTGCATCGATCGCTTGTTTTACATCTTCTTTTGTACAGAGAGCTACCTGACCAACCACTTCTGAAATGTTGGCGGGGTTGGTCACGTCTGTGACCTTCCCCCCCTTGATCCACTCACCATTAATCAGAAATTGGCCGGAAATGCTCGGATATGCGTTAGTCATGGTTGTTCGGCCTCCTTACAGTTTTTTCGGCTTGAACGCGTCTGCCGCTCCTGGAGGTCCACCAAATGGTTTAGCCATAGGACCTACCGCATTCATGTCTACGACGATCATTGTTGGCTTTCTACGCGCTACCGCTGCTTCCAGCTCGTTCACCAGTTCATCTGGAGAACCTACGCGGTTTGATTCATACCCCATCGACTTCGCCAGCATGACGAAATCAGGACTTACCAGATCTACGGCAACTTGGCGACCGTATGCAGCATCTTGGATGTTGCGCAGTACACCATAACCAGCATCGTCAAACAACAGAACGATCAATGGCAGGTTTTCCTGAACCGCTACCGGCATTTCACCTACATTCAACATGTAGCCGCCGTCACCAGCCATCAGAACAACCACGCGATCCAGTTGTCCCATTTGAGCACCCAGCGCTGTCGGCAAGCCTTGTCCGATTCCGCCGCCGGAAGCATGGATCGAAGTACGTGGCTCGTAAATTTCGAACAAACGGCTGCCCCATACGTTCGCTGGAACGGTAACGTCACGAACCAGAATAGCGTCTTTTGGCAATACGCGGCGCATGCCATCGACAATCGCTTCATATGGACCCAATGTGTCACGCAGGATTCCGCGAATTTTTTCGCGAACCGCTTTTACTTCTTCTACATAACCAACATCAGGTGCAGAGCCTTTTTGTTGCAGCGCTTCGTTCAAGGCTGCCAGGATGGGCTTCGCTTCACCCAGCAAGCCGTGTGTTACTTCGTAGTTGCGGTTGAACGCATTCAGATCCGCATCGATGCTGATGTGGTTTTCTGGTGCCGTTACTTTCCAGTTCGCTGTCTCGTTGCCGCGGAAGCGAACGCCTACGCTTACGAGCAAGTCGGAATTTTTCAACAGCTCTTTCACTGCTTCATAGGCCGCAAAGTGACCGATGCATTGCGGATGATCTTCCGAAATGGAGCCTTTGCCGGATTGGCTAGTGATGACAGCCGCGCCAGTCAATTCAGCCAGCTTAGTCAGTTCTTTGGAAGCGTTCGCAGAAATGACACCGCCACCCGCCCAGATCACAGGACGACGGGAATTCGCCAGGGCTTCGATCACTTCAGCCGGGATCACTGGAGCTACTGGAGTATGGGTCAACGTTTGCACGTTTTCGATTTTGCTTTGTGGAACGATTGCAGATTGGAAATCAATCGGGATTTCCAGTGATACTGGACCTGCAGGAGCAGCAAGCGCTGTCTGGATCGCGTTGCGCACGACAGAAGCCGCTTGCTCTGGCTTGCGGAGGCGATACGCTTCCTTACAGCAGCCTTTCATCATGGAAAGCTGATCTTTACACTCGTGGATGTAGCCTCGGCCTGTACCCAAGTATTTGGAGCCTACTTCACCAGTCAGGTGCAAGACAGGCGTACCTGCTGCCCAAGCTTCCACCAGGGAACCTGCAGCATTTCCTGCACCGCTACCTGTACTTGTGATGACAACACCCAATTTACCTGTGGATCTCGCATAGCCATCTGCCATGTTGGCAGCACCGCTCTCACCGCGAGAGCAGACAATCCGGATGCTTCCTTCGCGCAAGAGTGCGTCGTAGATTGGCATGTTGTGAATACTGACGACACCGAAAACCACTTCAACCCCGGCGCGTACAAGTTCAGCTACGACCGCATCCGCTGCCGTATATTCCATTTGCGCATTTGTAGTCATGATGTACCCCTTTCAGACCCTTTCTTTATTAGAGCGCTTTACTGATAGCACCCGCTACCTCGATGGTAGATCCTGAAGTATAGCTGGCTTGAGCGGAAGCGAGGTAAAGAATAGCACCCGCTACCTCTTCCGGTTGACCTACGCGGCCCATCGGAATGTTCCGTTTTTTCGCCAAGTCGTTGTAGTACTCTTCTGGAGCCATGTCCGGAGCGTTTTTCAAACGTCTGCGCTCCCATTGATCCGTCGCGATCAGACCAAGCGCTACCGAGTTGACGGTAATGTTGTCCGGCGCCAATTCCTGAGACAGCGTTTTGCTGAGGTTCAACAGACCTGCACGTGTAGCAGCTGTCGCTACCATGTGACGCTCCGGCTCTTTTGCCAGCGTAGCGTTGATATTGATGATGCGGCCTCCACCTTGCTTCACCAGATGCGGATAAACAGCGTGCACAGCGTAAATGATGGCGAAATATTTCAAATCAATTTGCTGTCTCCATTGCTCATCGGTGATGTCGAAGAAGTGGCCCATCACGCTTTGACCCGCAGCATTGACAAGAATGTCTACCTGACCGAAGCTGGCAGCTGCACCGTCGACAAATGATTGTACATCTTCTTTACTGGTTACATCACAGGTAGTAGCGAATACTTGTTCAGCAGGAGCGAACTGCAGTAGATGCTCGCGTGCGCTTTCCATTCTTTGCTGGTCACGACCGCAAATCGCTACACGAGCACCTTCCTTCAGAAACATCTCAGCCGTTTTCAAGCCGACGCCTGAAGTTCCGCCCATGACAATCGCCACTTTATTTTTCAGACCCAGATCCATCTTGTTCAACACTCCTTATTCAGCACTGGCTGGTTGTCATTCCTAGTCTTTTTTCACCAGTTTGGTCGCCCAGCCCTCGTCTGGATCGCCCTGCATGGAAGCACGTGCTCCTGGAGGTGGTGGTCCCGCAATTCCCCATTGGTCCATCAGATGCGGAACGCGTTTCCATACCAATGCTTGCCACTTGTCATCGTCTTCTACAGTAGTCAAGTAGCAGGTGTACTCCATCACGTATCCCGCTGGATCGCGGAAGTAACAGAATACGTTGTTTCCTGGGCCGTGACGTCCTGGTCCCCACATCGGTTCAACATCCGCTTTGCGCACATTGCCGATACCGCGCATGACTTCGTCTACGCTCTCTACCTCGTATGCGATGTGGTTTACAGAAGCGTGAACGTCCTGATTGAATGCGAGGGAGTGATGGTTTTTGTTGCAACGCAGGAATACCATCTGATGCTCGCTCCAGTCGGTCACTTTGAAGCCGAGAACGGTTGTATAAAATTCAGTGATCATGTCGATGTCTTTTGTATTCATCACGACATGGTTCAATTTGATAGGATCTACGTTCTTCTTGCTCCAGTCCTTCGTGTGAATCTCTACCCAACAGGACAGCTCGATGCATCTTCCTTCTGGATCGAGAAAACGAAGACCGTAGCCAGCACCTGCTTCATCCAAATAGCCAGGCTCCTGAATCACTGGAACATTCAGTTCTTTCAATTTTTTCGCAGCAGAATCAACAGCATGCTTGTCAACGACACCAAAAGCCATGTGGTGCAGACCGCGTTTTTCTCCTGCTTGCAAATGCAAGATGTGGTTCTCAGAACCTGCTCCGCGGAAATAGACGTTGTTCTCGTCTTCTTGCAGCTTATCCAGTCCCCATACCTTTTCATAGAAGTCAGCCTGTTCTTTCAGCACTGGTGTAAACAAGCTGATGTGGCGCAAATGGGTAATGCCCAGCATAGGAAATCACCTCGTAAGTAATAGTGTGTTTGGAACGGATGAGACAACGGTGCATTTTTTGTGTTTTAAATATAAAACAATGTTTCCGAAATTGACTAAAAAAAAAGAAGCGCCAATACCAAAGGCCATTTTTCGCGGCTTTGCCCATTCTTTCGCATCCATTCATATCGTACAATGTTTCATATACAAAACAAAGTTTATTTTTTTATTATGATTTTATTTTAAATTTTTCATAACTATCGTGTCAATACTAAAAATTTAGATTATTTCTTACAAAGTAAGCCCCCTGCATCTTGACACACAGGGAGCATGCCCTGCGACAACGACGACCTTGCCTTCATCCAGATGCTTTCTGATCGGCATCGGGTCGATGTGCTCGATGCGTGCATCCGAGTGTGTCGACTCGGTGCGAATGCCCGCCTGCCAGCCTGTCAGCGAAATCGCGTCGCAGCCTTTTTGGCGCAAAGCCATGGCTAGCAAGGCGATCGACACCTGCTCGCCTGTGCTGGCCAGCATATCCCATTCCCGACCAGTAGGCTCTTCGTCGAGCTGGGCTGCCATCTTTTTCAACGTATCTGTCGTATTTCCCATTGCTGACAAGACGACCACCATGTGTTGGTGCTTTTCCTCGGTAAGCAAGATTTGAGCGGCCACCTTGCGTATTCGGTCTACAGATGCCACAGACGTGCCTCCATATTTTTGTACCACAAGTGCCATGTGTCGCCTCCCTATTCTCTCGTCGCAATATAGTCAGGTCGCGGCTGTTGACCCGAGAATGGAGCTACCAGCCTGTTTTCCACACTGTTGTACACCATAAACACGTTGCTGCGTGGCAAATGCGATCCAGGCAGGAGCAGCAGTGGGCCATTGTAATGAACATTATCTTCCAGTGAGATCGAGCAACTGAGCGCACGCATCCTCGGCATACCATCCTCCACATGCCAGGTCTCAAAATCGGAATGCCAGTAAAACTCTTTGCCGGTAAAGCCCTTTTTGTAATTGATCCGCGACTGATGGAGGTAGACCGCGCTGCCCAGAATTTGCTCGAGCATCGTGATCAGGCGAGGATCACGCGACAGCTGTCGGAAAACCTCGTTGTCCCGATGAACAGCGAATATGGAACGCACCTCTTTCGATTCCGGCTCCTGAATCACTTCCTTGCGATCGGAACGGGAATTCTCCTCCCACAGCCGCTTCATCTCGTCGCGAAAATACTGAACCTCTACGGGAGCGAAAAAACCTGCCAGATTCAAATAGCCGTTTTTCTCATAGAAGGAAAGCTGCTCGGCAGACAGAGGACCGCTGCTCGTGCTTTCATTTCGATACACGACCGGATCTACGCGCGGCACTATTTCTGCCTGCGCACGGACACGGGACGGATAGACGTCGCGGACTGTGGATCCAGATGGCATCATGGCCGCACCTCCATAATCGGATACACGCCTTCTTCGTCATGCACCTCGCGCCCGGTCAACGGTGGATTGAAGACGCAGACCATCCGCATCTGGCTTCTCGCCCGTAAGAAGTGCTTTTCGTGTCCAGACAAGGCGTACATCTTTCCAGGCCGAATCTGATAGGTTTCTCCTCCCACCACTTCGATTTCTCCTTCTCCTTCGATGCAATACACGGCTTCCAGATGGTTTTTGTACCAGATATAGGTTTCAGTCCCCTCCTTGATAATCGTATCGTGCAGGGAGAACCCCATTTGATCGTGCTGCAAAAGAAATCTTCTGCTGCTCCAAGTCGGCGTATCTATATCGTCTACGGTTCCTACGATGTCCTCTAAGTATTTGACGATCATTTACCCTCTCTCCTTTCGCTGGCAATCCTTGATACTTTCCTCAAGAATAGCCAGACCTGTTTTGAGTGCTTCATCCGTTATGGTTAAAGGCGGTAAAAATTTCATAACTTCACCATTCGGACCAGAAGTTTCCATTACAAGGCCGCGTTCGAAGGCGCGTGTGCATATTGCTTCTGCAAGGCCTTCTGGTTTGACCGCGATACCCTGCATCAGTCCCTTTCCGCGCACTTCTCCATGCAAGTAGGGATACGCAGTGACCAACTGCTCCAGCCTGGAGTGAACCATCTGCCCTTTTTGTTCGATGCTTTTGCCAAACGAATCATCCTGCCAATAGTTCAGCGCCTCTTGGCCTGCCACGAAGGCCAGATTGTTGCCGCGGAACGTCCCATTGTGCTCTCCGGGCTTCCAGATATCCAGCTCGGGCTTGATCAGGGTGAGTGCAAGCGGCAAACCGTAGCCGCCGATTGATTTGGAGAGGCAGACGAAGTCGGGCACAATCCCTGCCCGCTCAAAGCTGAAGAAGGTTCCCGTCCGACCGCAGCCAGCCTGAACGTCATCCACGATGAGGAGTATCCCATGCTTGCGGCACATTTTCTCGATGCTCTGCAGCCACGCGTCGCTGGCTACATTGATGCCCCCTTCTCCCTGAACGGTTTCGAGGATCATAGCTGCGGGGAGAGAAAGTCCGCTGCCACCGTCTTCGAGTAGCCGTTCGATGTACGCGGCGGTATCCATCGCGTCCGGCATTCCCGCCCCCTCGCGCTTGGTGCGGTTGCCCGTCACCGACAAGGAACCGATCGTCATGCCGTGGAATCCATTGGTAAAGCTCAGAATCGTATGTCTTCCGGTCACCTTGCGTGCCAGCTTCAACGCTGCCTCTACACTGTTGGTGCCCGTCGGTCCAGGGAACATGACCTTGTAGCGCAGGCCACGCGGTGCCAAAATCACTTCGTCAAACCGTTGCAGCAAGGCTTCCTTGGCTTCTGTCGCCATATCCAGACTGTGTGTCAGTCCATCCTTTGTGAGATACTCGATCAATTTTTCCTTGATCACCGGGTTGTTGTGCCCATAGTTCAGCGCACCTGCGCCTGCAAAAAAGTCAATATAGTCTCTTCCAGCGGTATCCCAGATCGTATGCCCGCTCTCCTTGGCAAAAACGACCGGAAAATGACGGCAGTAGCTCCTAACCTCCGACTCCATTTGCGCAAACACCTGTAATGGGTTCTGTACCTCGGTAACAACTTTCATGCATAACCTCCTTCTTAACCATGAGCTGGGATTGGTCCGATGCGATACGTCCACTCCGCTTCATGAGCTCCACCTGGGCGCCATCTGCCTCTGTCGGAGAACGCAAGCTGATTTGATCTTCTCGGATCTCGTTTCGATTCACTTTTCTCACCTCCTTTCACGGTGATTCGCGTCGTTCCTTAGCCCGCTCGAAACCGACTCAAGAATGTTTTCAGACGCGGACTCTGCGGCCGATAGAAAATTTGCTCAGGCGTACCTTGCTCCACAATTCTGCCGCCATCGGTAAAAATGATGCGATCCGCCACATCCCGGGCAAATTCCATCTCATGCGTGATCAGAAGCATCGCCATCTCGCCCTCTTCGGCAATCTCCCGGATGACCGTCAGCACTTCCCCTACCAGCTCCGGATCGAGGGCAGATGTCACCTCGTCGAACAGCATGACCTTGGGGCGCATGACGAGGGCTCGTGCGATGGCTACCCGCTGCTTTTGTCCACCGGAGAGCTGTGCCGGATACTGGTCCAGCTTGTCGGCCAGCCCGACTTTTTTCAGCATGGAGACTGCTCGCTCCACCGCCTCCTCCTTGTCGAGTCCCAGCACGTGGATCGGCGCTTCCGTCACATTCCGCAGAATGCTCATATGTGGAAACAGATTGAAATGCTGAAACACCATCCCGATTTTCCCTCTGATGCTGTGCAGGTGCTTTTCGTCCGCCCGCACCAGCTTCCCCTGCACGGTCTTGTGCCAGAGTTGATTTCCATCCACCTCAATCGTTCCCGAGGTAGGCTCCTCCAGCGTCATGAGCAAACGTGCCAAAGTGGTCTTTCCCGAGCCACTCGGGCCAATGACCGCTATTTTTTCCCCTGGGGCAATATCCAGATTGATCTCTTTTAAAATCGGGCGATCCCCAAAACTCTTGCTCACCTTCCGATAGCGCACAATTGGCGCATCCTTTACGAACTCCATAATGGTTCTCCTCCTTTTATGACCGACTCCATTTGAGCTCCAGCCTTCTGATCAGCAAAGATGATCCGTAGCTGAGGATCAGGAACAGGATACCTACGAGTGTGAAAGCCTCCAGATAGCGGAACGATTCAGCTCCGATCATCTTGGCTGTCAGCAGCATCTCTACCAGTGTGATGGCTGACAGGACTGGCGTTTCTTTAAACATGACGATCAAATAATTACCCAATACGGGTATCACAGGGCGAATCGCCTGGGGGAGAATAATGCGTCTCCACATCGTTCCTTTGGAAAAATTGAGGGCTTTGGACGCCTCCCATTGACCGCGTGGAACCGCATCAATTCCGGAGCGGTAGACCTCCGACAGATACGCGCTGTAGTGAATGCCGAGCCCCAGTACTCCGGCGGAAAACGGTGAAAGCGAGATCCCAATCGCCGGGAATCCGTAAAAGAGAAAGTACAATTGGACCAAGAGCGGCGTGCTACGCACGAATTCCACGATGCCTGCCGTACCAAGCGAGATTGCCCTGTTCTTAGCGCGTCGCCCAAGCGCGAGCACGAGTCCACCTACCAGAGCGAAGGCAAAGCCAACGATTGTCGCCAGAATCGTCGTCTTCATTGCTTCCAGAATCTGTGGCAGGATACTCCATGTAAAACTCCAGCTCCACATCGGCTACACCCTCCCCGCTGAGAAACGTCGTTCCAACCAACGCATGAAGAGCGTCAATGGGTAGGCCATCACGAAGAACATCACCAGTATGAGACCGAATATTTCAAATGTTCTGGACGAGTCAAATGTGCGTAGGATCATTCCCTGATACGTCAAATCCGCCATCGTAATCAACGAGATCAGCGATGTTCCCTTCAACAGCTCGATCGCCAAATTTCCAAATGAGGGCAGCATGATCGCCAGGGCTTGAGGCAATATCACTCGTCTCATCCGAAGCCAAGGACTCATATTCAAAGCGATGCTGGCTTCTGTCTGCCCTTTGGGTATGGCCAAAATCGCGCTTCTCACCACTTCAGATCCATACGCTCCGTAATTAAGTCCCAACGCCATCACTCCGGCTACCAGCGCTGTCAGCTCGATCCCCAGCAAGGGAAGGGCAAAGAACAGCCAGAACAGCTGTACCAGCAAGGAGGTGCCTCGGAATACTTCCACATAGACGGAGCTCGCTATACGAATGCTTTTGATCCGTGACAGCCGTGCAAATCCAGCCGCAAACGAGAGTACAAACGCCACAACCATCGACAGAGCCGTCACCTGAAGCGTCACTGCGGCCCCCTGGAAAAGCAGCGGCAGCAAATCAACTGACACCATCATCCACCATTCCTCTCTCGTGGACTGCCTACTCTTTGGACAGTTCCTCCGCTGTCATGTCGCCTGGAAGCTCTTGCTCTGTAAAGCCGAATGGTTCCAGAATTTTCAAAAGCTCACCCGAATCCTTCAGCTTTTGCAGCTCTTCATTGTACGCTTTGACGAAATCCTCGTCTTCTTTGCGGAACGCAGCTGCACCGTAGCCCCGGATACTCTTGCCGTCAATCTCAGGCTGGATAAAGTCCATCACTCGCTCCAGACTGTCATCCTTGGCACTATCCAGAACCGCCTGCAAGGATGGTCCCGTCATCGTGATCGCATCCGCACGTCCTGATTGCAGGGCAGATACAGCAGACGGCTGATCGGGTACGAGAACCATCTGTTCTTTTCTCACACCACTTTTCTCCAGGTATTCCATTTCAATTGCTCCGCTCATCACTGCAATTTTGGCAGCAGGGTTGGCTGCTATATCCTGATAGCTGCGCAGGTTCAGCGGATTTCCCTTTTTCACGGCAATCGCCTCTCCAATACTGTACTCGGGATTCGCAAAAGCAACCTCCTGCGCACGTTTCGGCGTAATGTACATGCCTGCTGTGATAATGTCAAACCGCTTTGCCTTCAGCCCCGGAATCAAGGAGCCGAATTCGGTCAAAACGCCGTTCATCTCTGGGATGCCCATGCGTTCCAGCACCACTCGTGCCACTTCTACGGCCTCTCCAGTTAGCTTGCCGTCAGGTGTGGCATAGGCATAGGGCACCTCATTGGCAAAGCCGATCGTGACGAAGCCTTGTTGTTTCGCCTTTTCCAGAGTGGAGCCGGCAGCCCCAGCCTGCTCGCCTCCCGCATTTGTCTGTGAAGTCGTGCTGCAGCCCGCAAACAACAGGGAGCTAGACAGCAATACTGTCCAAACCATTCTCATCATGCTCTTTTTCACTTCTTTTCCCCCTCCAACGTGAACGAAATAACATAAAAAGCGGCGCATTGCTTTTCATTCCAGGAAGATTTCCTGGTCGCCAAAGCAAATGCACCGCGTGTTGCTGCGCTAGTAGGTATCGCAAATAAACCTCTCATCAGGAAGACATCTCCAGACAAACAAGTATTGCGATCACATAGAAAAATAAAGTTAGGAATGATCTGCTTTAGCCGACGAGGTTAGCTGACGGGTAGGATGGCAGTCGAGCATCCCTTCTGCGAATCGCAGAATTAACCCCTAAGGTGGTTCCCCCGCTTCCGTCCTGGACGGAACTAGGCCCATATTTGATTTGAGGGTGGATCTGTTCTCCTCTCACCTTGCATTATGGTTAACACGGGCTTTATGTTATCACACTACTTTGGCTGGCTCATCCCTGATATCTCCTGATATTCCGGCTTCAGATCGGTTCAGCCGCGGTTAACCGTAATTACCAGACCTATACAAAAAAATACTTCCATATCCTACCTGATAAAATCTGTTTAAACTTATCCTCTAAAAGTGAACAAGCCTTCTACGTTTATAGAAGTCCTATTGAATGAACTGGAGTCCTTCCCCGATACCTTGATCTTGATCCTGGATGATTACCATTTGATCCAAGATGATTCCATACACAAAAGCTTGTCGTATTTCATCGAATATTTACCTGCACATGTCCATCTCTATATCGCCAGTCGCCATCCGCTTCCCTTTGCTACTGCCAAATGGACGCTGCACAGTGAAGCCCTCCTCATCCCAGCCAATCAGTTTTCGTTCGACTACCAGGAGACAGAAAGCTTCTGTCGGAACATCATCAAACGCGAGCTCACTCCACTGCAAATTCAGCAGCTTGCCACGAAGACGGAGGGCTGGGCAGCAGGTTTGCAGCTGGCGGCGATCTCCCTGTCCCATTCCTCAAACGTAGACTCGTTCTTTTTAGAATTTGGCGGTTCCCACCAGAATGTGGACCAATTTATGTTTCAAGAGGTATGGACAAGCCTTCCTGCAGAAATCCAGCACTTTCTGACACACACCTGCATGCTCAGTCGCATGGACAGTCAGGTTTGCCAGACTCTCGCGGGCTATCCAATCTGCCACGAGATTTTAGCCAGCCTGCAGGAGCAAAACCTGTTTGTCACAGCCCTGGATCAAGGAACAGACTGGTATCGCTATCATCATTTGTTTGCGGAATTCCTGCAAACAAAGCTCAGGCAGCAAGGACAGGAGAAATGGCATGTCTTGTATCAACAGGCATGCGAGTGCTTTGTCCAGCGTGGAGAATTCGGGATATTGGTTCGCTGGCTGGACCAGTTTCCAAAGCCTGAGGAGACGCTCTCCCCTAGACTTGCTTTACTGTACGCTTTTATCCTGACCTCCAGTGGTCGTACAGAGCGGGCTGCCCTATTATTGTCGCTGCTGGAAGCCAGCTACCCGTCGATCCTTGCCCCTGAAGATCAGGAGCCATTTTTGAGCGGCCTCTTCTTTGTTCGCGCCAATCTCGTTTTCGCGACTGGCGACTTTGCTGGATGCTTTGGCCCAATGGCAGCAAGGGAACGCAAAAGAAGCCATCTCACATTTGCAGGAAGCCTTGCAGATCTGCCAGAAAAACGGCTATATTCGCAGTTTTTTGGATGAAGGTACCCCTATGGAGCGCTTGCTCTTGGAGTACATGTCCATCATGAAAAGAGAAGCCCGGCACGAGGAGCAACAGGTCTCTTTGGACTACGTCCAGATGCTGCTCTCCCTGTTTCCCAAGAGGCATGCCCGGAATGCACCGGATCAAGCTTCTTTTATGCTGGAGGCTTTGACAGCAAAAGAATTATCGATCCTTTCCAGGCTTCGTCAAGGCGCATCCAACAAAGAAATCGCGCACGAGCTGGGAAATACGGTTGGCACCGTCAAAGTATACCTGCATCGCATCTATGGAAAGCTCGGGGTCACCAATCGCACACAAGCTATGCTAAAGGCGCAGGAATTCCTCCTGCCGGAGCAGGAGCTTTCGCAGGAGTAGCAGACGAGAATAATGGAAATAGATCTGCCCTCGTGAATTCGTCCTCTATCATATCTATGAAAATAGCACCATTGGCTGCATACTGATAGAACTGGAAAACCCCATGCCGGTCTGGCAGGGGGTGCGGTTGCTTGAGTAAGCGAATTTTTTTTAATTGGATCACTTGGGCTGCATGCGAATCGCCCCGTCCAGGCGGATCGTCTCGCCGTTCAGCATCGGGTTCTCGATGATATGAGTCGCCAGCATGGCAAACTCATGCGGCACACCAAGCCGTGGTGGAAAAGGAACCATTGCCCCAAGCGCATCCTTTGCTGCACGGGGAAGGGAATCAAATAACGGTGTATCAAATAAACCTGGCGCAATCGTCATGACACGGATGCCATAAGGAGCAAGATCTCTCGCGATCGGTAGCGTCATGCCGACGATTCCCCCTTTGGAGGCACTGTAGGCTGCCTGACCCACCTGCCCTTCAAAGGCTGCCACGGATGCGGTATTGATAATCACACCACGCTCTCCCAATTCATTGGGTTCATTGCCAGCCATCTGCTCTGCTACCAGACGGATGACGTTGAATGAACCGATCAGATTGACTTGAATGACTTTGGAAAAAGAGTCCAAACGATGAGGGCCGTTGCGAGACAAGGTTTTTTGGGCCACTCCGATACCTGCACAGTTGACTGCCGCATGCACGGTCCCGAATGTCCCCGCGACTTGCTCGACCGCTTCCTGTACGCTTTCTTCACTGGTTACATCGGTATGAACGTAAGTGACGCGCTCTCTCCCCAACTCTTGGGCAAGGGATATTCCTTTTTCTCTGGAAAGATCAAGAATGGCTGCTTTCCCACCACGCTCTACCACTTTTCTCACGGTCGCTTCGCCAAGCCCGGATGCTCCTCCTGTCACAATGACAACCACGTCCTGAATATTCAAGCCATCCTCTCCCTTCCTCTACGGTCCTAGGTCAGTCGATGCAAGTTGGATACCAGTGCGTAAAAGCACGCCAAACCGCCGCTTTCCTCTTTGTGTATATGTCCGGGAAAGGTTCGCACCTGGACAGTTTGCGCGCATTTCCCCAATACACCGGACACATGCTTGAGATGTTTTTCTATAGAAAAAGAGCAAGATGCCCATTCGGGACCCTCCTGCTCTTCTTGGTATATGCCTGTTACGGTTTCTCAATGACTGTCGACATCTCTGTCAGCTCAGCCAAAGACTGTTCATTCACGTCCAACCCCAGACCCGGCCGGTTTGGCAGGACAATCGATAGCCCTTCATAAGGAAATGCGGCAACATCGCGAGAGAACATCAATGGTCCCACCAGCTCATTGGAGCGAATGTTTTTCTTGGCTGCACACAGATGCGCACCTGCCGCCGATGCCACAGCCGACTCTACCATGGATCCCACCTGACACTCCATACCCGCCATCTCTGCCTGAGCGACGAGTCTGAGTGCCGGGTAGATGCCACCGCATTTCATCAGCTTGATATTCAGCTTGTCGGCAGCTTGCTTGGTAATCGTCTCGCGCATCTCCCGATCACCATGCACGCCTTCATCGATCATGACCGGAATGTGGGTCTGGCGGCGAATTTCAGCCAGTGCCGTAATATCATCAGCGATGACAGGCTGTTCGATCCAATCGATGTTGGCCTCGCGTACCTGCTCCAGCACCCACATGGTTGTGGCTCGATTGCGCCATCCCTGATTGGCGTCCACGCGAAGCTGCATGGATTCTCCAATCGCTTTGCGCACCGCTTGAATCCGTTTGACATCCATGACTGGATTGGTTCCTACCTTGATCTTGATGCTTTGATAGCCTTGTCTGATGGCATCAGCCGCTTCCTTCGCCATGGCTTCCGGATCGAGGATACTGACCACGTACGGGACGGGCAGGCTCTCGTAATAGCGGCCACCGAGCAGATTGTAGACCGGCTGGTTCGTCGCTTTTCCCATGATGTCGTAGCACGCGATATCGATCGCAGCCTTGGCGGCCGGACATCCGTATACCATATCCGCCATTTTTTCGTGAATCCGTTCGATCTGAAAAGGATTTTTGCCGATGGCCAAAGGAGCCAGTTGATGAACCAAGAGACTGTAGGTACTCTCCCAGGTCTCCCCCGTCACGTGCTGATCCGGTGTCGCTTCGCCGTAACCGGTAATCCCCACATCCGTCTCCACCTTGACCAGCAAGGTAGGCATATCGTAGTAGGTTTCATAGGCCACGATGAACGGACGAATCAGTGGAAGCCTGATCCCCATGACGGTTATCGAAGTGATCTGCATGTTGTTCCTCCTCGTGGTCAAGCCATGCGAGCCCCTGTTATTGGTAAGCGATGAGGTGGGCAATCGTCACGAAGACTGCTCCCAATGCATAATGGATGAGGATCAACGGCCAAATCCATTTGACCCACTTGATCCAGGAGATACCTGCCAAAGCCAGACCAGCCATGAAATAACCCGATGTTGGAGTGAAGATGTTAGAGATCCCGTCACCCAACTGGAAGGCAAGAACAGCGGTTTGACGCGTCACGCCAACCAGATCACCCAGCGGCGCCATGATCGGCATCGTCACAGCAGCTTGCCCGCTTCCCGAAGGAATAATGTAGTTCAAGAGACATTGTACGATGTACATCCCGATCGCTGTCAGCGCGGTTGGCAGGGAACCTACGGCATTAGCCAAGCCGTACAAGATCGTATCCAGGATTTTTCCGTCCTGGAGAATGACCAGAATAGCCCGCGCAACCCCGACTACCAGTGCTCCCATCACCAGTGTGCGGCACCCTTCAATGAACGATTCCGCAATCTTGTTGAAGGACATGTTGGATACGATCCCCGTCAGGATTCCCATCAAGAGGAACAGACCAGCGATCTCCGTCAAGTACCAGCCCCACTGGGTTACACCGATGGCAAGCATGACGATGGCACCCGCCAGAATCAACAAAACCAGTTTTTGTCTTCCGGTCAAACCGGCTTGTTCCTGTTGTTCCGGCTCTTGTTTATTTTTCAGTTCCAGATCATTTTCGAGTGTCACGCTATGTTTGGAGTCTTTTTTGACTTTGCTGGCATAGCGCATGACGTACCAGATGCTGATTGCGAGGAACACTACCCACATCACAATCCGGAAGGTCATCCCGGAAAAGAGAGGGATTTGCGCAATTCCCTGTGCTACCCCTACGGTAAATGGATTCATGAATGCAGTCGTGAAACCAACCGATGTACCCACTAGCACCACTGCAGCACCTGTCATGGAGTCAAAGCCCAATCGAAGCATGAGCGGAATCAGGATCGTGATATAAGCGATCGTTTCTTCCGCCAGGCCGAGCATCGCTCCAGCCAAGGCAAAAAAGATCATCAGTACAGGAATGATCAGCTTTTCCCGTCCTGCCATCTGCCTGGAAATACTCCCTACTGCGCCCTGTACGACATTGGTAGACAGCAAAATACCGAAGGAGCCGCCAACGATGAAAATGTAAAAAATGATGTCAGAAGCAGCGTTCATACCGGTATAAACGGATTCAAACACGTCCATAAAACCGATTCTGTCGGCTTCAACCGTATGGTAGCTGCCATCCACAGCAATCATCCGGCCGTTTGCATCTTCCACCCGGTCATATTCCCCTGGTGAAACGATGTACGTGGAGATTGCCGCAAGCAAAATAACAGAAAATAAAATGACAAAAACGTGTGGCACTCTTGAAGCCATCGAACAACCCTCCCTTGTCCATTATCGACGACACATGTCGTTATATCGTCGCTAATTTACGGATAAATATACGGAATATTGAACCGATCGTCAAGGGAATTTTCTAAAAATTGATACGATACAACGCTCTCGGACGCCCCTGCTGGTAGGGCTGTTCTTCGCCTACGGCCTCTACAAACGCCTTGTCTGCCAATTTTTTCAGTATTCGCTCTGCACTTCTTCTGCTCACTTGCAAATACACAGCGAGATCTGTCGCCGTAAACCGATTGTCGCGACGCAAACGAATAAAGGAAATCAGCTTGTTGATCGTGACTACGCTGATTCCGGTTTGCTCCGCCACGTGGAGTACGCTGCGGTCTTCACTTTTGAGATGAAAGGTCTTGACTTCTTCGTTCAAGGGACCGATGACCTCTTTGTCTGAAGTCACGAGGAAAGCACTGCTTACACCCTGCTGCTTGCGCGCATGAAACAGTCCGATCCGCGCATTCGATTCCGCCTCTTTCGCTGTCATGCCAAAGCCAAAACCCATGCTGATCGTCACGCCAAACAATTGCTCCATGTTTCCCATGATCGGCATGTGTTGAAAATTATTGGTCATCTTCTCGATGCTTCCTCGCGTGCCGTAGAGAATAAATTGATCCAGACCCAGCTGCTGGATGGAGGCGTCTGTTTCTTTGCCTAGCTCCAGCAGCATCTGTTGCAGCATCATTCCGGCATCTGGCTGTGTCTTTGGGAGCTCACCCTCCCACTGATCGATTGCGGCCAAGCCGACAGCAATCTGCGCGTTTTCACTGATCAGCATATGCCCGAGCGAGGTTGCTCTCGCTACAGTCTCGCGAATGCTTTTTTCAGGCACAAGCATACTGACACACGGGATTCCTGCCGAAACGAGCTGGTCGTGGACGTAGTCGACACTCGTCAGCGCCAGCTTGCTCCGCCCGCTTTCGATGTTGCTCCGATGAAACTGGATCAACTCCTCTGCATCAAAAGAGGTTCCCACTCCATCGACGATCTGGCTGAAATCCTTTACCAGCCAATGTGAGGCATCCAGATTCAATTCCGTTACTGCCTGTGTGATGTACTCCTTTTTGGGAATATCGACAGACAGGTATTTCAAGCCCTCCTGCCTGTTTAGCATGACGTAGCCCAGCGTCAGGGTAAGGGTATACTCGTCTGACGGGATGTACACCGACGGCACTTTGCTTTGCTTCATTCGTTCGCGTGCAAAGAACGAGGGGAGAGGTCCGGCAAACAGCCATATGTCGCATTCGTTCAGCTCTTCAGGCAGCGAGGAGCATTCCATCGGATTTTGATAGATTTGGGTGGTAAATTGATTGTTGGGAAATGCATCTGCATAGGCCGTTATTCGAGAAGAAAATTCCTCAGGTGAAATGACGGCTATTCGTATCAGCATCATCTGTTCCTACTTTCGATCCTAAATTAATGGTCAGTCCCAGCCCTTCAGGATGATTATTCATCATGGAAGATGGGCAAGAAGACGCGAATCGTTGTACCCTTGTCAGGTTCGCTTTCAATCTCCAATCTTCCCTTGTGATGATTAATAATCTTGTTCGTAATCATCATTCCGAGACCGGTTCCCTTTTCCTTGGTCGAATAGAACGGCTCTCCGATCTTGTGGATGATGTCGGGTGGGATTCCGCATCCGTGATCAACAAAGCACAGCCTAGCTTCAAGGCCATGACGCTCCGAGCTAATGAGCAGCTTTCCCCCTTGCTTCATTGCCTCGATGCCATTTTTGATGATATTGACGAAAACCTGCTTTAACTGGTTTTCTTCGCATTGTAGAAATGGCAGATCAAGATCAAGCTTCAATTCCACTTCTACGTTATTCATGTTGGCTTGTGACTCGAGCAAAGCAACGACACTGAGCAAAATCTCGTTCACGTTCCTCTGATCGTAATGTTTGACCTGAGGCTTGGCCAAAACGAGCAGCTCTCCGGAAATCATCTCAATCCTCGCCAGTTCGCTCAGCATAATATCAAAGTACTGCTTTTTCTCTTGCGGAAAATGATCCTGAAGAAGCTTGGTAAAACCCTTGAGTGAAGTCAGCGGGTTTCGAATCTCATGAGCAACAGCTGCAGCCAGCTGCCCCACTGCAGCGAGCTTATCGGATTTTCGCAAAATCTCTTCTGTTCGCTTTCTTTCGGAAATATCTCGGCAAATGGTAAAATATCCGGTTATATTTCCATTAATAATGATCGGAATATTATGGCTATTTACTTCAAAAAAATATCCATCCTTATGCTTGATTGGATGTTCCAGTGAATAAGGGACACCCTCTTGGATCATGGACTCCCAGCTCGCTTTGACTTGCTCCAGCTCCGTTTGATCAAATGGAATCAGCTGCTTATGGGACATCTGGAGCAGCTCTTCCTTTGTATAGCCTGTCATCCGCTCAAAAGCTGGATTGACCTCGATGTAGTGACCGTGCAAGTCCAATGCAACCACACCGAATTGTAAGCCAGAAGAGACCGGTAGCGCATCTGATTTTCCATGATCAGCTGCTCCGTACGTTTTTGTTCCGTGATATCCTGGACGATGCCAAACACATGTGAACGATCATCGCCGACTGCATGCCCTTGCATGAGGAGCACACGCTCCATTCCATCAGGGCGGATGATCCTGTGTTCCAATCGAAGTGGTTCACCTTTTATGGCTTGCTCGAAGGCTTCCTTCACCGTCCTCCGGTCATCCGGATGAATCATCGAGAAAGGTACCTCAGACGGAATGGCTTCCTCCATCGCTTCTCCACCAAAGATACGAAGCGTTTCTTTGGAGCAGGTAAGCGCATCAGTCTTTAAATCCAGCTCCC
Source organism: Brevibacillus sp. AY1 (assembly GCF_029870785.1). Classification (NCBI taxonomy): domain Bacteria; kingdom Bacillati; phylum Bacillota; class Bacilli; order Caryophanales; family Paenibacillaceae; genus Brevibacillus; species Brevibacillus sp. AY1. The sequence continues at coordinate 87,428 of NZ_JAFLPN010000012.1, read as the reverse complement.
AGTGGCCGACCTGTGCGATTTGCTGGGATTGTGCGAGTCCTCTTTCACTTAATCGCAAAGCCCCTTCGATTTGTTTACGCTCCGTGATGTCCTTTGATATTCCATAGACACCAACGACTCTTCCATCGATGCTGATCGGAACATTGGATACATCGATGACTCTCATCGAGCCGTCTCTCGTGACGATGTTTAACTCATAGCGTTGGGGGATTCCCGCACAAGCCAGTTGAAAATGTCGATTTGTCTTGTCTATTTCGGATGGGGTACAGAACAATCTGAAATTGCTTTTTAGCAATGCTGTACGCGTGCAGCCCAACATCTTTTCGGCAGAAGGATTGACCTCCAAAAAATTCCCATCCAAATCCATCAGGTAGACAGCGTCTGGATTTTGCAGAAAAAGCGAACGGTAATAAAACTCCTCTTCAGGCTCCAGGCTCTTCTGATTCTCTACCTCCTGGAATAGCATATAGATGCCCATTTCAACAGGATAGGCATGCACCTCAAACCAGATTTCCAGCATCCGATCAAAGGTGCGGAATTGTACGTTGACCTGTTCTACAAAAACCTTTCTTAATTGGTCGCAAAAATCGTCTGCAAATCCATCGGGATTCAGATCACAAATACACTGATGGAGCAGTTCTTCACGTGTCCGATTCAGCAGGCGGCTGGCTCGTGTATTCACCTGTGTGATAATCCAATTGGAATTAATCGAAATAAAAGCGTCGTTCATCTGCTCTAAAAAAACGGCTTCGTATTTGCCCAATGTATCGAATAGAGCCATTGTTTCCTCCAACTTGTGCAAAGTAGTAAGAAAACCAATATCGAAGTCTCCTCTGGGGAGGGCACATTTTTACTTTCCGATTCCATAAAAAAGTTCTATCACACTTTCCACTATGGACTTCGTGTCTCCTATACAAAATCCTCTTTTCTCGGTGATGGATTTTGTTGAAAAAGCTAGAATACGTAAAAAACCTGTTGTCTTTTCCCGAACAACAGGTTTTCCCTCGTTTGACTATTTTCGCATTTGGTTCTTCGTCGCCAAGTCCGTGTAGTACTCCGTCTCTCGTGTAACCTCTTGCAAGAAGACGGTCCGATCCGCATAGGCAGGCTCTACCTGGATGGTCTCCTGGTGCTTCAAGAAGACAGGGTCCTGCACCATTTTGGCGATAGCCCCATCCCACTTCTCGATCACATGCTGAGGAGTGTCTTTGGCAAAAGACACACCGGTCCACCAGGAAACGGACAGTCCCTTGATGCCCTGCTCTTCGGCAGTAGGGACATCCGGAAGAAACGTACTACGCTGTGTCCCGGATACGGCCAGAATCTTGATCTTGCCGGCCTGCAGCATCGGCATGACCTCTCCGATCATATGAACCGCCAGGACAGCATGACCTCCGGCTACTTTGGGCAAGGAATCCGATCCTCCCTTGGTCACGATCATCCGCGTCTTGGAAAAATCGGCTCCGATCACATCCAGCCATTCCGCCACACCAAATGCGGAAAAACCTGCAGGCCCTACCGAAGTCCAGGTCAATTCTTCCGGATGCTCCTTCACCCAAGCCGAAAACTCGGCAAAATCGTTCCAAGGTGCATCTGCCTTGACCGCAAAGGCCAGCGTTCCCTGGCCGATCCGGGATGTATATACCTGATCTTCATTGGTAATGGGAGGATTGGTCATCCCTGCTGTCAGCATCGTTGTATTGGAGACATTGACAGCAAGGGCTGTATAGCCATCCGGTTTGACCTGCTTCAGCGCGTACTCCGCACCAATCGCTCCGCCTCCACCCGGCTTGTTGACGACGAGGATCGGCTGTCCCCATTCTTTACTCAAATAATCCGCCGTAGCGCGAGCGACCAAATCTACGCCGCCACCCGCTGAGTAAGGCACGACGTATTCGATCTGCCTGGTCGGATAGTCCGGTACAGTCTGCCTCTCTTTTTCCCCTGCTGCCCCACACGCGCTGACCGTCAAGGCAAGAATGAAGGAGAGTAATGCGGTTCCAAAGCGTTGATACCCTTTCACGTTTGCTTCCTCCTCCTGTGGATTCAAAAACTAGGCGACATCTTCCTCGCCACGCCGTTCCTCCCTGACCCGGATTTGGGTCCGCTTATTGAGCAGGATCGAAACGATCAGCAGCGCGGCCGCGGCAAGCAAAATAGTCAGCGAAATCGGTCTTCCCAGCACAATCGACAAATCCCCTGAGCCCATGGCCATCGTCTGAATAAACGACTCTTCCAGCAAGGGCCCCAGAATAAAGCACAAGATGAGCGGAACGACCGGCCACTTTCCTTTGTAGAACAAGTAGCCCAATCCTCCAAAAATAAAGGCGATCAAAACGTCAAACATGCTGTTGCGCACACTGTACGCGCCTATTGTGCACAGCATCAAAATGATCGGAGCCATGATCCCATAGGGCACTTGCGTGAGCTTCACCCAGATCCAGACCATCGGCAGATTGAGCACCAGAAGCATCGCATTGCCAATAAACATCGAGGCGATGACCGTCCAGACGAAGGAAGCGTGTTGCTCAAACAGGACTGGACCTGGAGTCAAACCATAGATCATGAACCCTGCTAGCAGGATAGCCAGAGGAGGGGAAGAGGGAATCCCCAATGAAAATAAAGGGATAAAACCAGCACTGCTGGTGGCATTGTTGGCTGCTTCCGGTGATGCGACACCTTCGATGGCACCTTTCCCAAATCGCTCCGGGCGCTTGGCTATCTTCTTCTCCAGATCGTAGGCCAGAAAGGACGTAATCGCGGCAGAACAACCAGGGAGGAGCCCCAGAAAAAATCCGACCAGCCCGCCCCTCAGCATGGGTGCTGCGCTTTTTTTCAGGTCCGCCTTCCCCGGATAGACGCTTCCCGGCTTTCCAATCACGGTAGACAAACGTTTTTCCTCTATCCCTTTCAACACTTCTGTGACGGCAAACAGACCGATAATGATACTGATCATGTCGAATCCGCCCACCAGTGAAGAGACGCCATAATCAAATCGGGGCATACCGGAGGAGGGACCTAGCCCCACCAAAGCGAGCGTGTAACCGAATGCCCCCATCAAAAACGATTTGATCAAGGAGCCTCCTGAGAGACTGACCATCAGGGTAAGCGCGAGAATCATCAAGGCAAAGTATTCCGGAGGGCCGAATTTCAACGCCTGGTCTGCCAATATGGGCGCAAAAAAGACTAAACCTACTACCCCCATCAAACCAGCCGTGAAGGAAGCGATCGCCGAAATCCCCAAAGCAGGTCCGCCTTTTCCTTGCTTCGCCAACGGATATCCGTCCAGACACGTCGGTACCGAAGACAGCTCACCCGGAATATTCAGCAGGATGGCGGTCGTCGAGCCTCCATACATGGCCCCGTAGTAGATTCCAGCAAGCATGATAATGCCTTGTGTCGGTTCCAGCACGGCCGTCAGTGGAAGCAGAATGGCAATGGCAGAAGTTGGCCCCAATCCCGGCAGGACACCGACAAAGGTTCCGATCAGCGCCCCAATCGCTGCCATCAGCACATTTTGCAGTGTCAAGGCCGATGCAAAGCCGTCCATCAGGAATTGAATCGTATCCATGAACAGACTCCTTCCCTACAAAACTCCGTTACGAAAATGCAATCTGCAGCCAGTAGACAAAGATCAGGTACTGGCTGACAGTCAGGATCGCGGCGTACAGCATAGAGGTGGTCCATCGATACCATCCAATCAACCGAAACAGCGCTACACTGATGAGCCATGTAGCCACGATGTACCCCACCATTCCCAGCAGCCAAATATAGAGGAACAATACAGACAGACATAGGATGATGCGCATGCGCAGCTCGGCAGGAATGCTGCTTTTCGCTGAGGTGGCAGCCTGTAATCGGAAGGACTGAAGCAAGAGGACAACTCCCAGTACGAGGAACACACCCCCTAGTATACTTGGCAGGGTATGGTCCCCTACATAGGGAGAAGAAGCGTAGCTTTGCAGGCGATACGCCTCTATACTGACGACTACACCGAGCAGCGTAAACAACAGCGCTCCGATAAAATCGAAAAGGTTTCCTGGCCGTATCACACCATCACTCCTCCCTGAAAGCTATCATCAGCCTATGGCACAATAGCCCATTTTGTGATTAGAAAACTTGGCTACGGCCAAGCTTTTGGCGGAGCCTTAGTTGCACTTATACTATCTTCCGCTAATCTTTTTAGCGCTTTAGCGCACTTAAACTTTCCGCTAGTATAAGAAAACCTCTATTGAGGCAGCTTTCTGCGCCCAGGGTCATGCCTTGATCTAAAAAGAAAAAAACCGTTGCCGCCCGGCTACGTTCACCGAACTGACAACAGCTTTTGCTGTTTGCTGCTCCTCCACTTCCTCACAAGCCATGCTTAATCGCATCACGATCTCGATGACTAGCTTCGGATAAGCCGTATTCGTTCTTTATCCTGCATTCCCTGTCTCAGGCTTGTCAGCCGGTTTGCCCGCTTCGACTAACGATTTGTTGCCCAGCAGGAAAAATCCTTGGATAAACAATAATGTTCCTGTCACGATCAGCAGCCATTCGATAGCCACGACATCCGCAAGCGGTCCGAAAACAAGCATCCCCATCGGCATTGTCACACTGGAGATCATCCCCATCACGCCGAATACCCGGCCCAAATAATCCACTTCTACCTTCTCTTGTAGCATCACGGTCGACGGTGTATTAAAAATGGGCATAGAGACGCCAGCCAAGCCCATAATCGCAATGTAAATCCAAAAGTTCGGCACGATCCCCAAAGCGACCGTGCACACCCCAAACATTAGACAGGATAGAGCCATCGTATGGATTTTGTTGCGAAATCCACCCCAGGAAGCGATCAGAGCGCCACCAAGCATCATTCCTATGGAGAAGGCCACCTCAATCGCAGTCAAGCGCCACACATCGTCTCCGAATGACCGGGTAACCTGAAGGGGTGTCAGGAATGCAGCGGGTGCGACCAAAAGCATAAAAAACGTCATGAAAATAAAGAACTTTTTTACATAATTGTGCTCTTTTACGTAGTCGAAGCCCTTGCGCATATCTGCAAAATAGCTTGTCGTCTGCTCTTCGGCAGCTTTAGCATGTGTCTTGACTCGCAGAAACAGAAGCAGGATCGCAACAGCAATCGCAGCTGTAACGACATCAATCAGGAAAATAACCTCGATCGTAGCCATCGTAAGCAACGCTGCACTAAGCATCGGTGCGGACAGCATAACAAGCGCCTGGATGCTGCCATTGACTCCGTTTACCTTTGTAAGCTGATCCTCTGGGACAAGCAGGGGCAGGATCGCCCCTACAGCAGGTGTCTGTACCGCTGTGCCAAGCGCCCGAATCGCCGAAATGACAAAAAGCAGCCAAAGCGAATTGTAGCCATTCATAAAGAGGATGGCCAATACGAGAGTAGCCAGGGCGATGAAGGAGTCTGACAGGATAATGAGTTTTTTGCGATTGTACCGATCAGCCCATACGCCAGCAAATGGCGAAAGAAAAAAGGTAGGCAGGAAGCCGCATATGATGGAAATCGTCATCATCACGCCGGATTGGGTTGTCAGTGTAATATGCCACATGATTGCATACTGAACGAGTGCCGTGCCAAACAGCGATATGGTCTGGCTGGACAAAAAAAGGATGATGTTCTTTTTCCAGGATTGGTCCATGATTCTTGAATCACCACCTCGGATTTTCTAATCGAATCCATACTACCATAGATACGCAGGATTTCTTTTCTTATAAATTGCTCTTTTATTCATCTTCAATTTTAACCATTAAAAGATGACATCCATTGTCATAATGAAATGATAGGATGAGAAAAGGAGGTGCGTTTCTTTGCGAGCAGATCGTTTGCTATCCATATTACTTTTGCTTCAAAACCAGGGAAAGATGACCACCAGACAGCTTGCAGAAAAGCTGGAGGTCTCGGAGCGGACCATCCATCGGGATATGGAGGCGTTGAGTGCTGCTGGCGTGCCAATTTTTGCAGAAAGGGGAACCTATGGCGGCTGGCAGCTGACTGATGGGTATCAGACTGATCTGACGGGTCTAAAGGCATCCGAAATGACATCGCTTTTGCTCGGTTCACCCTCGACGCTGCTAGGTGATTTGGGCTTGCGCGAGCATTTTGAAGCCGCCCTGCAAAAACTGCTGGCTGCCTCTCCTGCAGCCCTACGACAAAATGCCGAATACGTCCGTCAGCGTATCCATATCGACGGAGCAGGCTGGCATCAATTGAACGAGTCCATTCCCTTTTTCCCTGTGATCCAGGATGCCGTCTGGCAGGAAAAACAGCTATTGATTCAATATCGGCGCACCAATGAGATCGTCGAACGGACAATTTCGCCCTTGGGTTTAGTAGCCAAGCGAAGCACCTGGTATCTGGTTGCCGAGGTAGATGGCGAAATGCGCACCTACCGGATCTCCCGCTTCTTGAGCGTCCTTCCCTTGGATATGGGCTTTATTCGGCCAGCCTATTTTGATTTGGCGGGCTACTGGGAAGAATCGACTGCTCATTTTCTGGCAGCCCTCCCCCGCTATCCGGCAAAGCTCCAGATCAGGGAAGACATTCGAGACCGCTTCGCAGAGGAGCGTTTTGTCCAAATAAAAAACACCCAGTCCGCATGCAACGGCTGGGTGGTAACAGATGTGCAATTTGAAACGTTGGAATCTGCTGTCGAAATCGTACTCCGGTATGGGGCTCTCCTGAAAGCAGTGGAACCCCAAGAGCTGCGGGACCAGGTCATCGCTGAAGCGCGAGCCATCCTCTCGCTCTACTCTTAACCCAAAGCTACGGATTCTCGTTCTCTCGTCTCTCTGCCTAGAATGAGCAGGACGATGGTGCCCAGAATCAGGACGACCGTGAACATGCCAAAGATAAAGGAATAGCCGTATTGAAGACCGGAGTAGTAACCGACCAGATAGGGCGCGATGATGCTGCCTATACGTCCGACACTGGATGCAAAGCCAGAGCCTGTCGCTCGCAGTGGTGTCGGGTAATTCTCTGGCGTATAGGCGTAGAGTGCGCCCCATGCCCCCAGATTAAAGAAAGACAGCAGGGCTCCCGTGACGAGCAGGCTCGTCGTACCGTTGCTTTCACCAAACGCGTAGGCCATAACGCCTGTCATGAATAAAAAGCTTGCGAGTGTCTGCTTTCGGCCCCATTTTTCTACCAGATACGCAGCAACGAAATAGCCTGGAAGCTGTGCCAAGGTCATGATCAGCACATACTGGAAGCTTTTAATCATCGTAAAGCCCTTGTCTACCAGCACGGAAGGCATCCAGAGAAACATGCCGTAGTAGGAAAAGGCGATGGCAAACCAGACAACCCAGAGGGTGATCGTCTCTTTTTTATGAGCCGTCAGCAATTGGCTTACTGGAATACGCTCAGCTTTCAGGCTGAATTGCGGCGATTCCGGGATGTTTTTACGCGCGAACCAGGCGTATACGATCGGTGCAGCCCCGAGAATGACAGCCAAACGCCAGCCGTAGTCGGGGATAATGAAATACGCTATGACAGCCGCGATCAGCCAGCCTACCGCCCAAAAGCTCTCCAGCAGTACAACCGTTCTGCCCCTTTTTTCGGGTGGCGCGAACTCGTTGACCAAGGTCGAGGCTACTGGAAGCTCTGCTCCCAGCCCAAGACCCATGAGGAAACGGAAGAACAGCATGGAGATGAAGCCTGTTGCAAAAGCGCTAGCCAGACTGGCAGCACCAAACAGAAGCAGTGTGAGCAGAAAAATGGGCTTACGTCCAATCCGGTCCGCCAGATAGCCCCCGACCGCTGCACCAATCGCCATGCCGACGAGATTACCGGTTCCCAAAAGTCCCGCTTCTTCTCCGCTCAGTCCCCATTCCTGGCGCAACGCAACCATGATAAAGGACAATAAGGCAACATCCATCGCATCAAACATCCAGCCAAAGCCTGCTGCCCAAAACACTTTTTTATACGGTACGGACATGTTTGTTTCCCTGCCTTCTTTTCTTATCTGGTTATCTTCATCCCACTTTAAAACAGCAAGGAGATGAACGATTCACGATCCAGATTGCCGAAAAACTCCTGGATATTTACGTCAGACAACAGCTGTGTCAGTGTAGAGCGGTCGTAAGGCTGGTCGAGAAGCAATGCTTCCAGCTCTGACACGTCCCTGACCCCAAAGAAGTCACCGTAGATATGCGCTTCCTTGATTCTGCCTTTTTCAATATCGAGCTGCACCTCGATGGTGCCGATGTCAAAACGCTTGGACTGGCGGAAATTGCTCTTGGGAGACTTCCCGTAATTCCAATCCCAGTTTTGATAACGTTCTCGGGACAGCTCGTGGATTTTTTCCCAATCCTCATCCGTCAGTTTATACTCGATAATTTCTTTTCCTTCAAAGATTGACTTCAGGATGGCTAGTCGGAAATCCTCAATGCTCATCTCTTGATCCAAAAACTCTGTGATGTTGGCAACTCTGCTACGGATGGACTTAATGCCCTTGGATTTGATCTTCTCTGCATTTACTTTTAGTGCGGAAACGACATTCTCCATCTCCGAGTTGAACAGGAGCGTACCGTGGCTGAACATCCGTCCTTTGGTCGAATACTGGGCATTGCCTGAGATTTTACGCTCTCCTACTTGAATGTCATTGCGACCGGTCAGCTCTGCGTCTACCCCTAAATGCTTCAAGGCTTGTACGACAGGCTTGGTAAACTTACTGAAATTATGAAACGACTGCCCGTCATCATTTGTAATAAAGCTAAAATTCAGGTTCCCCAGGTCATGGTAGACCGCACCGCCACCCGACAGCCTGCGAACGATGTGGATGCCATGCTGCTCCACATATTCAGCGTTGATTTCCTCGATCGTATTCTGGTTTTTCCCTATAATAATGGACGGCTCATTCACATAGAACAGCAGATAATCATCTGTAGCAGGCAATTGCTTCAACGCGTATTCTTCTATCGCCAGATTGATTCTTGGATCTGTAATTCCTTGATTGTCGATGAATTTCATTGGTTTTCCTCCCGTTGGCAATGCTAGTCTCCCCTTATCATACCATGTCCATCCGGTAATAGAGAGCCATGCGCGAGTATGAAATAAATAGACTGCTGAGAATGGTTTTCTCAACAGCCAGTTAGGTCTTACTCCGATTGTGATTAAAGCAAATACAGTTGAACCAATCCGCGAATTCTTGACTCGGACAGAGTAGTGTGATCTTGAACAATCGGCATCAGGTATTCCATCACCCTGTCGATGTCTTCTTGGCTGGACGCCTCAACCTGATCGATTGCGTGATAGATCATGATGGTCATTTGCTTACCGGTCAAGATATACGGTTTGCCGTTGATGGTGGTCTCCAGAATGGCGAGCAAGGCCTCTTCAATCACGTCCTGCGCTTCGTCCATGTCATTACCGACCGCGGATTTCCCCTCACCCTCAGGCAATTCCTTGTACAGCTTCTTCGCGTTGTTCAGCTTGTCGATGGCTGCATCGATACCGGTTTTGCTGGTCAGTTTGTCATCCAGGATATCATCGAGAATGTCACGCACCGCATCCATGTCCTCAAGCAGTTGCTTCACTGCATCCAGTCTTGCCTGCAGCTCAGTCTTGGCTTCCCCTTCCGGCACGTTGTCAATGGCGTCTTGGGCGGCATCCACGCTTTCCTGCGTTTGCTCCTGTTCAGCCTGCTCTACCAGTTGGGTGGCAATACCCAGATAGTCCGGTTGTTCTTCGATGTTGGAATTTTCATACGCGTATCTGACCAGATCATCATACGCTTGGCTGAAGTTCCATCCATAATCTACTGCGATTTCCCATGTAAGGCCGGACGCAATGACCATACCGTCGCCCAATTCGTATTCTACCAATGTAGCCTGGTCAGAGACAGAACCTCTTATAATGACATTGCTGTTGCTGGGCAAGGAAGATTCGTTCACAACTCGGTGGCTGGCAAAGCTTCCTGGAAACTCGCCTGATAAACCACCACCCCTGACAACCGGATGATCCGTATCTACGACGTAATTGTTTATCTCATAGGATGATGTACTCGTTACTCCGCCGGGGAGCGCTGCATTAAAGGATCCACCGTTGTGACCCTGATCCGAAATCCCCGCGAGAAGGACGCCGCCCGATTCCACGTAATCTTCGAGTTCATCTTTAGCAGCGTTGTAGTCGTTATAGAAGGTAGAGTTCTGGTCGTTGGCAAACATGATCATGCGGTAGTTGGACAAATCCAGATCATCCACCCGATCCATGGTTGCGGCATCGTAGGCGATACCCAGATTAGCCAATGTACGTTGCGCGGCACTACTCCCCCAAGGATACACGTTCATGACGAGAAGCGCCTTGCCTTCCTCCCCCCCAATCTCCGATGCGATGTTCAAGCTTTGTTGCTTGCTCAGCTTCTTTGGCGTGTAGCCATCCGGCGGCGTTACGGAATCCGCGGATTCAGCCTGTGCATACAGGGTGGGAACGGCCAGTGAGAAAACCGTGGACAAAGCAACCATTGTCCGCAAAACTTTTTTCATAACAACCCTCTTTTCCTTACAGATTTTTTGCGATTCGTTGCAAATACCGTCTGCTATCATTGCGCCATCACCCCTTTCACATACAAAGGGATGCCCAGAGCGGGACATCCCCAAAAGGTGGCAATAACGGCTTAGTCTTGTACGAATTCGGTTCCGAAGTTGAATTTGACTTCCTTACCTTGGAGTGGGTTGTTTTCTTCTGGAGTTAGATCGTCAAAGGAAACAGTATAGCCGAAGAAGAGGGATTCGCCTGGCTCAACCACGTATTGCAGACCAGGATCCACGATGTTGTCATTGCCGACCAGATTGCTCAATTGGTCCTGGAATACATGCTGGACGTTTACGTTGACCGGGTCGCCGTTTACATGTACGCGGAACGATTCTTCCATGAGCAGTCTTTTCACTTCTCCGTGGACCTGCTTGATCGCCTGTTTCAGTTCTTCCAGCTCCATGGTGTCATGCCCTGGGAACATCGCTTCCATCAAGTCATCGAAGGTCGTTTGGTAGAACTGGTCAATCGCATCCACCAAGTCCGCATACTCGCTGCTGTCGATGTTCAGGAACACGTTGGAATCCGGTTCAAAAACGGCGATCGTCGCATGTGCTTGCTCGGCAAAGGCCATCGCATCATCATCTTGCGCCTCCGCGAAAAGTTTGTTCAGCTTCGCGTTCAAAGTACCGTCGTTGCGGATAAACATGCCGCGTGTATGCGTATCGCCAGGCTGCCAGAGGCCAGTGCCCAGGACGCCGGCGTCATCCGGACCGAAGCCGTCGCTCGTGTAGAACATCGGTCCTTCTATCGGAATGTCATTGCGGAAACCGGTCATTTCCAGTGTACCTGCTTGAACAGTGTTCCCGGTCGATGTTTCAGTATCATTAAAATAAGCATAAGTTCCAGCGCCCACCAGGCCAGCGAAAGCCACCGTCGAAGCGAGCATAGACAAAGCCAAGCGCTTTTTCATCGAATGATTCCTCCTATTGAAATGCGGGAGAGGCATCCTCTCCCGCTTGGTTGAAATGGGCTTGCGCTACAGGATGTTTATTATTGTTGGCGTGCTTCGAATACGAGGTTGACAGATGCGCTGTCGCCTTGGTATTCGTTTTGCGGAGCGTTGGCTTCTTTAAATGTCAGTTTGAAGGTAATTGCTTTCTCATCATCTGCTGCACCGTCAGCACCGAGTGCACCCAGTTCGATATTCGCATTATCCAGATCGGTCAGTGTCAGATCGCCACCGTTTGGATCGTTAACAGTTACTGCTTGCCCACCGAATTGCACATCGGTAACGATCAACTGAGTACCGATGTCGCTTCCATCGCCATTGCCGTCTGCAGTGTAGTCGGCAGTAACATTTACGTTAGCAGCCAAAGATCCAGCGTTGCTCAGGTTGTAGTTTACATCCCAATCGTCACCTGGTTTTGCGTTTTCAATGTTGAACACGGCAGCGCCATTGAGGTCTGGTCTTAGGTCAATCGTACCGGCTGCGAACGTGTTGTTGTTCGACGTTTCGGTGTCATTGAAGTACGCGAAGGTTCCGCCGCCGATCAGTGCAGCACCGATCCCCACTGATGCCAAAGTAAATGCGAATTGTTTTTTCAAGCTCATTTCCCAATTCCTCCCACATATCTTGTATTTTGTTCGTTGGCACCCGAGGCGGTGTGCCTTACAGTTCTAATCTTACTGGTTTCCAATCTTTTCAACTTCCTGCATCGGGGTGAATTAAGTAGGAGAGCATGGATGAACCGTTTCTAACACTAATCGGCTACAACCTTTCATACTCAAGGATGAGGAGTAATCATCCCTGGGTAAAACCAAAAAACCCGATCACGCAGACCGGGCTTCTTGCAGGGGGCTGTTCAGTTTGCTGCTGCTTCTTCTTCCTTCATCATCTTTATCAGCTTCCAGATCTGGCTGACAATCAGATACAAACCGGGAACTCCCAAAAAGATCAGCATGCCTGCCTTGGACTTGATGAACTCAACCAGGTAGCCAACCAGCGGGACCCAGTAGTCGACTTGGCCGATCACCCGGTCTTTTGTTACCGGGGTGGAATCCATTCCACCATTGGCGTCCCCTTTTGTGATCAGCTTTCCTTCATTGATCTCCACTACACGGTGGGTAACCGTCCGGCCGTCCAGCTCTTTAAAGGTGATGATGTCGCCTTGTTTTATTTGCTCAAACGTAACGGGCTTCACTGCCACCACGCTGCCTGTGTCAAAGGTGGGAGCCATCGAGCCGCTGAGCACCACCATGATCTCACTTCCAAATAATGTTGTTTTCCCGCCGTTCAATTTACCGATGAAAAGAAATACGCAAAGGGCGATGACAACTACGAGAAACAGAGTTGTCAGGACCGATATTGATTTTTTGAGAATAACCACTTTGTGTAATCCCTCGCTTTTTTCGAGCGGTTCTGTCGTTCACCGCTCCCAGTATGGATGATACAACTTCCCAAAAATACATCTCCTTCGTCAGATACCGCTACGATGCTTGGGCCGGTTCCCCAGATTCAGGAGAGCTCTCAGGAGAGGGTGACCCTTGATTTTCACCGGAAGGCACGGATGGAGCAGGGTCGGTCGAAGGCGTCGGTGGTGCAGTAGCTTCATCCGATGGCGGAGAAGGCGAATCTGCAGAATCGGACGGCGGAGGTGTAGTCGGCTCCGTCGTTGATCCGTCCGGCGGTGGTGTTTCTGGCGTTGCAGGTGTTTCTGGCGTGCCGGGTGTGCCAGGCGTGCTCGGATTTCCAGGCTGCTGGGGATTTCCCGGGGCATTCGTCTCCTGCACGTCCGTCTTCTTTTTGTAAATCGTTGTGACCGCAACTGGAATCACGACATCGTAAAAACCGCCCAACGCAGTGACATGCAGTTCCCCTTTTACTGTCCCGTTTTTCCATTCCATTTCACCACGGGCATGGGAAATGAGAAACTCAATGCCCTCCTCCGACTCTATCTTTTCAACCTTGACAATACCTTCCACTGCTCCGGTTACACGTAAGTTCTCCAACTCCAGATCCAGGTGAGGACGCTGCGGAATAAACACAATCGTCTGTGCTCCTTGGTCGATCGACACTTTATCTTCCGCCGTCTCGGAAGAAGTTCCGTCAGCATTCATCGTCCGTCTGATTACGGTCCGCTTGGTTATCTTGGTCTCGATCGTCATTTCCTTGGTCTGTGTCACAAATACATCTTCATTGGTACCGAGGGAGATGGAGGACGTCTGTTTTTTCTCACTGGTCAAGAAGGCGACCGTACCGTCCAGTGGCACGATGTTCAACACCAGACTGGCCGCGAACAGCCCTACTGCGATTTTTTTCAATTCCCTCCCCTCCTTTACTCAGCATAAATAGCGTCCTGTGTCACCTGCTTTGCCAAAAAACGCAGCTCTAGTTCCCCTTGTAAAGCTTGAAAGGTATGGTCGACGCCTTCCTGCGGCAGATATGCCGTAATGAGAAACTTCTTATTCGGATCCCCGGCATGAAACATGTTCTCCGTATCATTCGAACGAACCACTCCAGGCTCTTGCGGATGCAGATCGCGAACAAGCCCCTCATACAAAATATTCTTGCCGCTCGCGATGCGGATGTGCAGAACTTCCTCCAGCTTTTGCGCCACTTCCGGAGCATTCGTATTCTTCATCTGAGCCACGATTTTGTACACAAAGTCGAGATCACTCGCGCCCTTTGATAAGGTTGCCTCTAACAGCCGCTCATCCCCCGGTATCATTTTGGACAGATCAATGGATTGGTTGCCGCCCTTCACGACCTTCCACTCACTGCCAAAGCTGCTCTCGGTAATGTCGAGCAATCCGATGACAAACTCATGTCCGGTGTCCTTGGCTTCCTGCCACATCCAGCTGTAGGTAGTGGCGGGCTGCCCCAACAAGGAGACTGCTACACCTATCAAAAAAAAGCTTCCGACTACCTGGTCGCGGAAAAGGAGCCACCGCCCCTTTGATCTCTTGACCCGCCGTCTGTTACTCATATTTGTTGTTTTCGAGGTACAAATCTGCCTTGTGCAGATGAAGAGCCAGTTTTTTCGTTTCGCTCTCTTCCGTTGCGATCTCCTTAAATCCGTCAATGCCATCACCTACCCGCACACCGCCGCTTTCCACTGCGTGTTTGTTTACTTTGGTGAAATCATTGCCGACAATCTGTACTTGAGTCTCTTTGTCATTGGCGATCACAACAGCATGCTCTCCTCCACCAAATGTGTTGTCAGCGATAAGCACCGCCTTGATCGTTTGCTCCAGGAGGATGGCAGTTTGCGCTCCTTCAAATGTGCTTCCTTTGATGGTCAAGCCTTCAATAGTCTCACTCTCTCCATCAACGGCCGCCGTCTGGATCGCGGTTTCGAAGCCGCTGCCAAACGTGCAAGCCCGAAAGCTGATATTGGAGCCGATGACCAAACCTGTCCCATTGCCCTCAAAACGGATTCCCTCAAACGATGCGTTGCTGACCTGAAGTTCATCGGCTTCGATGACGACTTTGCCTTCCTGGCCGGGAGCAGCCTTCCAGGTAATATTTTCAGGCAGCTCCAAGCCGCCCAGATCGTAAGTGCCTTCCGCTAGAATAAAGGTCATGGAGGCATCTTCCTCCGATACCTTGTCAGCGAGCTTCATGGTTTCCATCAGCTGCTTGCCGCTCAAATCCTCTGGTCTAAAGGTCATGACCGGCCCGCCTTGGGCAAAATACTCGCCATTTTCCTGTTGGGTGGCGAGGAAGCCGAAATTAACCTCTGCCGACTTCTGCTGCACTTCGTTACCCGTGCTCTCCGGGAGGTATACAGAAAATTGAAGCTGGTCACTCTCGCCTTTGCCCAGCTCTGGGATAATTACATTCGCCTGCGACAAGGTGCTGACCCGTCCATGATACAACACGCTGCTGTCGCTTTGAATCTCTACCACCAGTTGGTCGTACACGATATCATCCCCGCTCGCCTTCTCCGCCAGCAGCGCATACTTGACAGGCACATCACTTTCATTGCTTACGGTAAGCCCTTTCTCGAAGCGCACTCCAGGCAAAAACGGCTGATCGCTATCCGCCTGAAACTTCAAGTTGCTCTGCCCCAGACTAATCTCCAGTGTGCCGGCAGCAAAAGTGGTGGAATCATCCACTTGGCTGGTAAAGTATGCGTATGTACCAAAACTGGTGCTGGCCGTGATCGATGAGAGGACAGCCGTTCCAATCAAGATACGCTTCCATGGCCAGTTTTTAACCTGCTCCCATTTCATGATACTTCCCCCTCAATGCACTCGGTTTGAGTCAAATCCTGCTTGCTGTTTTTCTTTCGTTGTGTATAGATCAAGAAAGCTGCGAACCCTGCAAGGAGAAAACCCAAGGTCAACGGCTCTCTCAGCATTTGCTGGAACGATGCGGCGTACGGGATGGTAAAAACCACCTTACCAAGCAGACGTGACGGATCGGTCCACCCCCCGTCCGTTTCCTTATTGGCGTCTCCCTTGGTCTGGAGATAACCGTTTTCCAGACGTTGCATGACGCGATGTGTCATCAGAGAACGGGTTTTATCGTTCTGATAATAGGTCACGATGTCGCCCACCCGGGGTTGGTCCTGCCCGTAACGCACAACGATCACCATGTCTCCTGCAGCGATGGCGGGAGACATGCTGCCCGTAAGAACGGAGAGCACCCGCCAATCGCCGTACCCCGGAATTTGGTCGGGATTCCAACGACTTGTGGTATACAGAAATAAATTAGTAAATGTAAACAGAGCCAAAAATACCAGTCCAGCTTGTTTTACCCATCGGAATCTCACGCCGATCACCTCTTTCACTTATTCTACGCCAAAGCATTTCCGCTATCTTCCATCACCGGTACGACTCACTTCCCTTGAAAGGCGGAAGATTTTTCGCGAACAGGATGAATCCTTCTCATACTGAAGGATGAGAGAGCGAAACCAAATAAAAAAACTGTCCTCATCAGACAGTATCCTCGTCAGTAATATGAAGTTTCAGACGATAGGTGACCAGAGGCCGTACCGGCACATACCTTTTACCAGCCGGCCCAGCCTTTATCAAGGTGATATCCTTTCCACAGTAAGGACAGATCCAACGGCACAAGTCACCACTACTATAGGAATGCTTTTTACAGTGCTTACACCGTTTTTGCAACAAGCGACGTCCCCTCCCCCTGCTTTCCCCCACTCTATCAAAATGGACACGAGGAAAGGAATCGGGGAACAGTCTCATTTTTTTTAGCCACGAGGCTGAGAATGATCCAACCATCGGGGGACGTGGGACACCTTTGTCGGGGAATGAATCTGTACGGCGCTGGCAAACGCCTGCACTACTTTCTCGTCATAGGCATTTCCAGCCATGCTGCAAATCTCTTCGTACGCTTCTGCAAGCGTAACCGCTTCCCGATAGGCTCGTGGCGTCGTCATTGCCAGAAAACATTCAACAATACCCAAAATCTGTGCCAATAGCGGGATCTCCTCCCCTTTCAACTGCTGAGGATATCCGCTTCCGTCATACCGCTCATGATGAGAGTAAAGCGCTTTTACCACACGCGCAAAGGCGGGTTTATCATGAAACATCTCGCTACCGATGTGACAATGTTCCTGAATGATTTGATATTCGTAGGTGGTAAGTCTTTCATCCGACTCAAAAACGTAGTCCGGCCATTTGATTCGACTGACATAATGCAACAGTGAAAGCATGTTGATCTCCCAGTCATTTACCTTCTCCAGCGGAAACTCTCGCAAAATCCGCTTGATCAGGCGGCCCATCTGTTCAATCTCTTTGCTGCTGCTCTGCGTCTTGCGTTCAACGATGGGAACCAATGTATTCAGCAATGTCATGGCATACTCCCGATTGTGCTCCTCTGCCGCCTTTCGCGAATCGCCTAACACTTTTTTTATGGTGACATAGCCGATCCAGGCACACGCAGCACTGATTCCCGCCAAACTCAGATCAAACAAAGCATCTATTGTCACCGACATGTTTTGTTCCAAACCCAGTGTGAGTACGTAGATGAGATAGGCTGCCGATCCCCAGATGAGCAGGAGAGCACGGTCGTGAAAAAAGCTGAGAAAGATGGGAAACAACAGGAAAATCATCCATACGCCAGTAAACTGATGAGGATTGTACAAGCAGAAAAACAGCAGCAAGCAGGTCCCGAGGAAAGCGGAAATATGCAGCGAATTGGTCCCAGGCATTACGTAAAGCTTGTGCAAGACATAGACGGTCCAACTGACTGCAGCACATATCGCCAATCCGAAGATCGCCATCCACGGTGACAAGACGACTCCCAACGTGTGCAACAGCAAAGACAGGAACGCATCGACACTGACGAGCAGTGATATCCCGTAAAACATGCTATCTGCCAAATAACCAGTGTGATTACCGTTTCTCTTTCGCGATTTCATGGACAACCCTCTTTACGATTATTCCATCGACCACTATCGTCAACGCGGAACCTTGACCAGTCCTTTTTTCAACGCGTACAAGACTGCCTGTGAGCGATTCGGTTGACCTGTCTTGCGCAGAATGCTGCTTACATGTGTTTTCACCGTTGCCTCGGAGATGAAGAGGCGCTGAGCGATTTCCTGATTTCCTAGATTTTCCACAATCAGCTGAAAAATTTCCTGTTCGCGCTCGGTGAGGGAAATACCTGAGTTTTCTTTCTTTTTCTGTTGCAATTTGGATTGAAAGCAGGAGTACCCCATCATGACCATATCCATGGTGTTCAGAATCTGTTCAGGGACCGTGTCTTTCATGATGTATCCGTCCACATTGGACTCCAATGCCCGAAATACATCCTCACTTTCGTCGAATGCTGTCAGGATCAGCACTTTGATTTCAGGCAGCTGCTCCTTCATTGTTCTGCAGCTGTCGATAATGGAGATACCGGGCATTTTCAAGTCAGAGATAATCAAATCAGGTTTCAACGCCAAAGCCTTGGTTTGCAACTCGTCTCCGGTGCTTGCTTCATCCACCACCGTATAGCGTGGGCAGCTTTCCAGAATCATCTTCAGCCCCTCCCGCACAATCCGATGATCATCAGCCAGCAGCAATCTCACCCTATCCACATGTCCACTCCTTTTCGCGGTATGATAGCCACGATTTCAGTTCCCTCTTCCGGTTTGGAGCGGATCTGAAACGTCCCTCCCACCTGTGAGATACGCTCTTTCATTCCCATGACTCCATACTGGTTTTTCTTCCTTTTTTCTTCGGGACAAAAGCCGATTCCGTCATCCTTGACCCGTACTTTTACCTGTACCGAAGAAGCCTCCACACTTACGTCAAGAAAATGGGCATACGCGTGTTTCAGCGCATTCGCCGTCGCTTCCTCCACCATCCGATAGATGGCATCCAAAATCGGCAGATCTTCCTCCAGCACTCGTACTTTTGATGTAAATCGCACCTGCAGATCGGTTCCAGCCGTCATTCGCCGCAACAGTTGCTCGATGGCTTCGGAGATCTGCTGCGACTCCCGGAACTCTCGCAAATGCGTAATGGTACTCCGCACTTCTTTGTGGCACCACTGGATTCGCTCTTCAATCTGACCAAGCCGCTCTGCTGCGGTTTCTTTTACCTCTGAAGGCAGGGACTGCTTGAGCTGGAATAGTTGGGCGGACAAAAAAAACAACTGCTGGGCTAATCCATCGTGCATGTCCTGAGCCAGTTTTTTCCGCATTTCCTCGTGGAGAGATTGGGCCATTTCATAATGGAGACGGTTTTGTTTACCCTGCTGACAAATAACGGTCGAAATAACGCGAAGCATCAACCGCTCTGCTTTGCTTATCTCCTGCTTTGGAGGGATTGCAAAAATCAGGCATCCCCACGCCTCATCATCTAACCTGAGTGGCGAACAAGCATATGTATCTTCCCTGCCGGTGTAATCATCCAGCTTCAAGATCGCAAGTCGGTTCCAATCTTCTGCACCTGCGTCCAGCAAACATTGCAGAAAGTAATCTCTTTTCCAGTCACCTTCCGTCTCCCGTTCTTGGTACAAACACAAATATGCCTGCTCTGTGCGAAATACGCGTCGCAACATCTGCTCGGTAACCTCGCAGATGTTGATGGATGGAGCTGACGAGACTTTCCTTAAAAAAAGGTACACTTGAAAACATCTGGCGTAGAGTTTTTTTCCCATTTTCAGCAAGGCAACGACCCAGAACGTCAGACTGGCCCAAATCATCATATCGAGTAGTATACTCAGGTTGTCATGCTGGGTCTTTGGAAGCATGACTTCGGTGGGAAACCATAAGGTAAGAACGAAAACGGCAAGAATAAACAGGGTGAATACGAATAGAACCTGTTTCAGCCGCAAGACAGCCGTCAGCCATAACATCGACGTGTACGCATAGAGCATAAACGGGCTGTTCCACGTACCGGTCTGTGCGATGAAAAAGAGAGCAATCCCCAAATCGACCATTCCGAGCAAAAACCAGGATCGTCGCGGAAGTGCGTACCCGAGAATAATGACGTAGACACCACAGATACCTAGGGTGATTGCGGAAAATCGGTAGTTTGGACTGGGAGCGTCCATGAGGAAGAAGAAGAAAGCCAACAAAAGCACCCATTGAAACAGATACAGAACGAGGCGAATTTCTTTTAGCAATTGGTCCATTCGACAAGACTCCACTTCCCATTGGAAAAACAAAACGGAAAAAATAGACATCATAATCGTACTTGATTTTTACAAACATTTACAATATATGAAAAGTGTCGAACCGAGATGAGTTTTCTAGTTTTTTCGACCTACTTTTACATACTTCCTCCAGCCCATTACCTCACCATGTTATGTAGGGCATACCTGATTGATGTCATCGAATCAACATGTCATACTGATGCTGGAGGTGAAGCTCAATGAATACCAGTCCTGATATTGCCGCAGTTGCCAGCTTGATTGGCGACTCTTCACGGATCGCCATGCTGCTTGGTCTCTTGGGAGGAAAATCATTGCCCGCAAGTGAACTGGCACGCGCTGCCCGCATCACGCCCCAAACCGCCAGCTCCCACCTGTCCAAGCTGGTAGAGGGCGGCCTGCTCGTTCACGAATCCTACGGACGGCATCGCTACTATCGTTTGGCAAATGCGGACGTTGCCCATGCCCTCGAAGCATTAAACGCGATTGCACTGCCAAAACCAGTCCGCTCCTTGCGTGAGTCCGAACAGGTAAAAGCGATTCGTTTTGCCCGTACCTGTTACGATCACCTCGCTGGCGAGGTCGGCGTGGCTTTGACCGATCGCCTGCTTGCCATGGGGTTGCTGGAGGAATCCGGACAGGATTACGTATTGAACGAAGAAGGCAAGAAAAAACTGTGCAGCCTGGGCGTGGAGCTCGAACCCCGCAGCAAAAGCCGCCGCAGCTACGCCAGACCATGCCTGGATTGGAGCGAGCGCCGTCATCATCTGGCTGGCAGTCTAGGAGCAGCCCTGACCCAACGGTTGTTTGAGCTGGGCTGGGTCGAGCGCTATGCCGATCATCGTGGAGTACGGATCACGGAAGCCGGGGTGAAAGGATTTTTCGATGGATTCGGACTGACTATCAAGCACCCTCACGCTTCGTCTCGGCAGGCTGGCGGCTGAGTGCTTTCTTTTTGGCAAACGTCCAGTTCACAAGAAAGATTCCCGCAAAAATGAAAAGTCCCCCGACATACACATGCCATTGGATTCTCTCATCCAGCAACAACCACCCGGACAGGACGCCAAAAAACGGTGCCAAAAATAGAAAAGCGCTCGTTCTTCCCGGGTCTCCCTTTTGCAGCAGATAAAACCAGGTGGCGAATTGCACGATCGACGCCATTACGGCGAGCCAGCCTACGATCAGCAGCGATTCAGGAGTGATGACCATGTAGGGGGTTTCCAGTGTGACTCCCATGAGGATGAGCAGTGCGCCCCCGAAAAGCATTTGATAAGCCGTCATCACCCAGACATTGAATGCCACTCCCCACTTTTTCACCAAAATGGTGGCAATCGACCAAGCCACGGCTGAGCCAATGCCAAACAAGGTCCCCGTTTCCCATTGCAAATGAAAACCGAGTGTGATGAAAACGCCGACCATGCCGATCACGACACCCAGCCATTGGGCAAATCGGTACTTCATTCCGAGAAAGAGGGTGCCCCAGATCACCACCAAAAGCGGATTCATGAAGGTCAGGATCGAGGATTCGCCCGCCGTAATCGTACGCAGGCTCAGAAAAATACATCCCATTACGCTGGCGGTCTGGAAAAAGCCGATCACCAGTACCTTGCCCCAATCACGAATGGATGAAGGAAGAGGCTTCCTCCACGTCATCAACGCCATCAGGATGCCCGCAAGCGTAAAGCGCAAGCCCACTAAAAGCAGCGGGGAGAAGTAGGTCAATCCGATTTTTCCAACGGCAAACGACGACCCCATCAGGGAAGTCGTAATCACAACGAGACTCGCAAACAAGATTGGATGCAACGTATAGCTCCCCCATTTCCTTCTTTTACCTGTTGTTGAGATCAGTGTACCTGAAGAAAACTTCGATAGGGAGCGAATCGTATGAGAAAAGGAAGTCTATTGGTAATAAATAAAGGGCATGTCAATCCAGCCTCAGTGGTGGGCAGGAAACAGGAGAAAACGCTCCAGCTTCTTGGGCTACCAGCACAGGAGATTCACTGCCCGACTCCGTAAAAAAAAACGAAACCGCGTCCAAAGCAGCCGTCTCCAAGAAGTCTCTCAGGGGTGGACGCTTAAAGGCATGTTTCGTTTTTTTCACTCCGTCTCGGTAGGTAACCCAAAGATCTTCGCTTCTTTCTCCTGTTTCCTGTGGACAGCTTTGTTTAATCGCCATCTATTTCATGATCATGTAAATGTTTAATCATTGAAGCCAGTTATACATCCGAACGAGAAACCATTATTTTGCTTGGACAAAGAACCCAAGCAGGTGTGAGAAAAAAGAAGAAAAGGCGAAAGTCTTTGGGAGTCCGTCCGAAGCGGAGTGAAAAAAGAGAAACCTGCCTTTAGCGTCCACCCATGCCATACATCTTGAACCGGCTGCTTTGGACGCGGGTTTCCCTTTTTTCACGGAGCTGGCAGGGATGACCCCCAGCGGGAATCCCAAGAACTTGGAGCGTTTTCTACTTTTTTCTCGCCTCCACCAAAGCAAGGTCGATTCCCCAAAGAAATAGAGCGTTTATCCGATAAATCGCATGATCTCGCTGATCATCGGATGGAGTACGGAGATGTGCCCTTCTCTCTCCATTTTTCGAAATGAGACGTGAAAGTGATCTCCCTGGTACGGCAGCATTCTCGTGTACAATTCCTCTGCATCCGCAACCATGTCCACTCTCTCTTCCTCCCCGATGGTGATAAGTAATGCAGCATGCAGTTCTCCCTTTTGCAAACGCTGTTCGACTGCCGGCCATTTTTGGAGCAGGCTATGCCCTTTCCACCAGATGGAGGGACTTCCTACTATGTAGGTCTGAAAGGCTTCCGGGCGCGTAAAGAGCACGTACAGGGCGAAGTAGCCTCCGAGCGAGTGCCCAAACAGGCCCTGCCTTTTTTGATCGATCGAGCAAAATCTCTCTACTGTAGGCTTCAGATCCTCCTCGATGAAGGCGATGAATTCCTCGATACCGCCCGTTTTCGGCCATGCCGAGTGGTCGCGGCGCTCTGGCAATTCAGACGCGTCAGCCTCCTCGGTATAATCGTAGAAGCGCGCATCCGTCACCATCGGCACATCCGCGTCATAGCCAATCCCCACGATCACCTGCGGCTCGATCCCATGCGGCTTTCGACCTTGCAGACGCATCGCTTCCGCCATCGAGCCAAATACGGCATTTCCATCCAGCACGTACAGCACAGGATATCCATTTGCAGGAGGCGGATCTGGAGGGACAGAAATAGAGATCCGATATTCGCGTCCTGAGCGTTTGGCCCGCATGCTGTGATGATAGGTGTTCGGTATTTCGAAGCCGCTCGTGATGCGACTGTACGGAACCATTGCTTCCTCCTCATGCTGGCCATTGCTCGACTTCTCTACTTTCCCGAACAACCATTGCAGGGCCTGCGGAAACTGCTGCGCCATAAACAGCAAATCATGGGTTCCGCCCTCGGTCAGCGAAAATCGCTGCTGCTGCTCTGGAAACCCTTTTTCCAGCCAGAGTGCATACACTTCCTTCGTACTTGCCACCATGTTCTTCTGAATGTTTGTCTTGTAGATCCCTTCACAATCACCGACGGACATGTAAATCCGCTGAGCACTGGATGGTGCGGGCTGTTCACGAAGAAAAGACATGACCCCTTCATACCAGAATGAGGTAGACAAAAGCCCAAGTCTGCCGAAGACCTCCGGACGCCAATAGCCAGCAAACAGGGAAATGAGTCCACCAAATGAACCTCCCATAATCGCTGTATGCGCCGCTTCAGGCAGGGTACGATACTGGCTGTCGATAGCAGGCTTGATCACGTCAGCCAACTCATAGACATACTCCCGACCTCTCCCGTCAAACGTCGGCATCCCTGGGGCCAATGATTCTGCTGGCCAAGGCGTATATTCGTGATTGCGCTCATGCGAAGAAATCCCTACCAGGATGATTTCCTTCAGCTGGCCCGTCGCAACCAGATGATCGAGATAATTGTAGCAGCTCGAAAACAAATCACCGTCATCCTGTACATAAGCCACTGGATAGTGTTGATCAGATGTCAGATAGGATTGCGGAAGAAACACGATCAGCTCTCTGCCTGATACCTGGACACTGTGGATACGCTTCATTATTTCTCCTATCTGCCGCCCACGGCTGGTCGGCTAGCGCTTCATTTTCAACAGTAAAAAAACAAAGTATGGGACACCAATGATGGAGATGACAATTCCTGCAGCAAGCTCGGCGGGCGCGAAGATCGTCTTGCCGACATAATCCCCCCATACCACCATCGCTGCTCCGATCAGCCCACTGACAGGCAGGATATTGGTGTGATTGAGCCCGACCAGCCTTCTTGCCATATGCGGGGCGATCAAGCCAACAAAGCCGATGCTGCCGGACACAGCCACGCTGGCGGCTACGAGCCCGATGCTGCATAAAAGCAAGATATGCTTGTCTCTTTCCACCTTCACACCCAGGCTGATAGCGCTATCCTCTCCCAGCTGGATCAAATCCAGGCTTCGTGACTTCCACCAGAGAATCGGCGGCAAGATGATCAGCCACGGAAGCATAGTCAGCACATATTTCCAATTGGCGTTGTAAATGCTCCCGGCTAGCCACACCGCTGCCATCTCGAAGTCGTTTGGATTCATTTTCAAGGATACATAAAGAGTCGCTGCTCCGAACCCGGAAGCAATCGCGATACCGACCAGGATCAATCTTTGCGGGTCCAGTCTGCCATTTTGCTGGGAAAACAGGTAGATCAGCAATACAGCCATGAAGCCGCCGACCAGCCCAAACATCGGCATTATCATGACAGCCATCCAGCCTTTGATCTGCATGCTTCCTTGGAAAAAGAACATGAACAAGACAACTGCCAAACCAGCGCCTGCATTGATGCCCAATATGCCGGGATCAGCCAGTCCATTGCGCGTCACTCCCTGAATGACGGTGCCTGCCATACCAAGCGCCGCTCCTACCAAAGCACTCAAGACGATACGAGGCAGCCGAAAGTCGAATACGACGAGATCATGCTCTTTTACAGGATCGATGCGCAGCAGCGTCTTCACCATCTCGGCAAAGGTCAAATCAAACATTCCACTAGTCAAGCTCAGATAGGCGCCTCCTGCCAGTACGGCGAGGATGACAGCCGATACCGACCATCCTCTGGACGCTAAAGGATCAGGCATGCTTGCCCCCTCCTCTCGTCTTGATCAGATAGAGGAAAAACGGGACACCAAACATCGCCGTTACCACACCGATCGGAGTCTCAAACGGATAGTTGATAAAACGGGCCAGAATGTCGCAAAAGGCAAGAAACAGTCCCCCGAGCACACCCGAGACGGGAATGATGCGCTGGTAGTCCTCACCGCAGAAAAACCGGGCGATGTGCGGCACGATCAGGCCAATGAAGGCAATCTTGCCCGCAAGCGCTACCGAAACACCAGTCAAGATGACGACGGTCAGTAGGATCAAGACGCGCACCAGCGCAGTTCGTTGACCAAGACCTGCCGCCACATCGTCTCCGAGCGACATCACGGTGACCGATCTCGATAAAAGAAGCGCCAATCCCAAGCCTGCGATCGCAAATGGTATCGACAGCTTGATCAATGTCGGGTCCATCGCATGCAGCTTGGCGTTGTACCAGAAGCTGACTCCTTGCGACAGTTGAAAATAACTAGCTGCCGCAGCGGAAAGCCCACTCAGAAAAGTGCCGATGATGGTGCCGAGTATCGCCAGCCTCACGGGTATTAACCCGCCTGGGATCAACCAGCCGAGACCGAATACAATAGCTGCCCCGATCGCAGAACCGATCATTGAGACGACGATGAGGCTGATGGAATTCGAACTGGGCAAGAAGATCATGGCAAGCGTCACGAGAAAGATCGAGCCGTCTGAAACACCCATGATCGACGGGGAAGCGAGATAATTGCGGGTCATACCCTGCATCAATGCTCCGGATATCGCCAGAAAAGCCCCGATGAGCAATGCCCCGACTGCTCTGGGCAATCGAGATACCATCACAATTTGATGATCTACATTCTCCGCATCAAAGGAAAAGAAGGCTTGCCATACCGTCTCCTGAGAAATACTCTTGGAACCGTACATGACTGATAAAAAAAGGAGACAAACAGCTGCTACCGGCGCCATCAGCAAGATGACAGCCGGCAGGATACGTTGGAATCGCATACATGCAACACGCCTTATCGATATCTATTCTGCGAAGAAGTGTCCGCTACTTGGACAATTGCTCCACAGCAGCCTTCAGGAACGCCACCTTGCTGTAGGCCGTTCCGCCCTGTGCCAACGGATCGACAATATTGAAGTACGCATGGCCATTCTTAAATGCGTTGGTACTCTTGAGTATCGGGTTGTTCTGCAGCTCCTCCATCGCTTTCGGAGCTTCTGCATTTTCTTCAACTGAAAATTGGAAGAACACGTAGTCCGGGTTCATTTCCGCAAACTTCTCGATTGGCAGCATCTCTTGCGCTTTGGCTGCCTGGACTTCGGCCGGAACCTGTAGTCCAATTTCCTGATAAAGAATCGGATTGAAAAATACGGTCTCCGGATAAATATTCATTTCTCCTGCACGCACGCGAATCACAACAACTTTTTTGTCTTTCAGCTTGTCAGCCAGCTTCACTTTGGCTTCTTCCAGATCCGTTTTATACTTCGCAATGACGTCCTCAGCCTCTTTTTTCTTGCCGCTCAATTCTCCGAGCAGCAGGAGGTTGGACTCCCAATTAGTGGATACGTGAGAGTACAGAATCGTCGGAGCAATCGATTCTAACTTTTCGGATACTTCAGGCTTGAACTTCGTGGTACCCAAGATAACATCCGGCTTTAGCCCCAGAATGGCCTCGAAGTTAGGCTCTGTTTTTTCGCCAATCGATACGGCATTTTTTGTAATGGACTCGAACATGGGTGGGAATTTACCAGCGAAGGAAATCGCCCCGACTGGATTCACTCCCAGTACGATCGCATCCTCCATCGCTTCCACAGCACCTGCGATGACGATTCGCTCCGTCGCAGCAGGTAATGTATATTCCTTATCCAAATAAGTAATGGACTTCGATGCTGGCGATGCTTCACTCGTTTTTTGCTCAGTGGCATTGGCCACCGTCGCTTGTGTTGATCCGCTTTCTCCCGCTGGCTGGCTGCTCGTCGTTTGGCTATTACCACCTCCGCAAGCACTCAGCGTCAGTGTCAGTGTCAGTGCCAAGATAAAGGTCCTCTTCATCCTCGTTCAACTGCTCCTTTCCTATCTCCGCTACAAATGATAATGAGTCTCATTAGCGATTATAGTCCCTGCTCCCTTTCCCGACCATGTACAATATCCAGAATAATCATGGACAATTTCCATAGAAAATCTGCATCGCCTCATCGATCATCTGCTCCAAGGCGAGTGGCGAATATTCTCTCCATGGCTGGGAGGGGATCTGGTGAAGCTTGTTGTCGCGAACCATGCGCATCGTCAACCAGGCAGTTGATTGCTGCAATGCCTTCCATTCCTCCAAGGTCTCTGAATCCCGGCAGATCAGTAGCAGGACCGTATCTGCCTCTATTTGATCGATTTCCTCCAGACTGATCGGTATACTGTAATTCGGGTCTGGATGCTCATAAGCAGCCCTCACGCCCAATCCGTCATAGAGAACATCATGCATACCTCGATTGCTAAACAAGAAAAACTGGTTCCGCAATCGCTTGAGCGTCAACACACGCGGTCGATCTCCGACTGGGGAAAGCTTTTGCCTGCTGTGCTCCAACTTGCGTTCAAATCCCTCGATCCAGCGATGTGCTTCGGATCTCTCTCCCAAAACTTCTGCAAGAGCGAGCAAGCCCTCCTTCCATCCCCTCTCCTCATCCTGGAGCTCTACGATGGGTGCTATCGCAGTCAGCCTCTCCCTTTCCCACTGCTCCAAATCCTGGTGAGTAATAATCAGCTCGGGCTTGGACTGAGCAATCAGCTCCAGGTTCTGGCTCCGGTGATAGTTTTGCCGAACGGCGTTGAGGTGAAAGGGGATGTCACTCCCGTATTGCGTGTAATAGAGCTTGGACCACATCGGGTGCAAGGGAGCAGCATGTGGAATCACC
The DNA here is from genome assembly GCF_029870785.1 of Brevibacillus sp. AY1. Taxonomy (NCBI): domain Bacteria; kingdom Bacillati; phylum Bacillota; class Bacilli; order Caryophanales; family Paenibacillaceae; genus Brevibacillus; species Brevibacillus sp. AY1. The sequence goes on along the minus strand of NZ_JAFLPN010000012.1, from coordinate 59,266 downwards.
TTCATGGCGAGCAGATAGCCCACGATTGCTGACCTGCCGTACACCGCCAGCCGCCTGCTGCGTTGCTTCATGTACTGGGAAGGAGACAATCCGAACGTTTGCTTGAATTTGCGGCTGAAATAGAAGGGGTCCGTGTAGCCGACCTCGCAGGCTATATCCTTCAAGAGGCGTTCGGAGTGAGTCATGAGGTGCTTGGCCTTATCCATTCTCAGCTTCGTCAAATGATCCAGTGCGCTTACCCCGTAGGTCTTCTTGAACAGATCGACATAGTATTTCGGGCTCAGCTCTGCCATAGCTGCCAGCTGGTTGATTGTAATCTCCTCGACAAATCGCTCTTCCATATACGCTTTGGAGCGTTCGAGGGCCTCTCGCGTATCAGTGGTCCGTTCGGACGTTGCCGCTGCTGCCGCGAAGAGGAGTTCATAGCAATCCAGGTGAGCGCGCCATACTTTCAGTCTGTCCCGGCTGTTGACATTGACCTGAATCGCACGGCACAGCTTTTCCAGTCGACCCGCAGGCGTGACAGGTATTCCCTTGCCCATCGGGATGGCCGAACTCATTCGCTCTGGACTAATGGCCTCCACCTGTCCGTCTCTCTCCTCATAGATGTCCAAACGAAGGATCATCGCAGACAGCTCGCCGCTCCCATCTCCGCTCCAGCCAAAGGTGCACTCAGGCGGGCAGAAATACGCATGATCCTTCTTCATCACCATGCTCTGATCGCCCAGCTCCAGTGTTCCACTGCCACCGAGCGGAACAATGACTGTGTAAGAGAGGCTGAGCTGCTGCTCCAGCTTCAGTCTGCTGGCCCCCTCAGAGATCCCCGCATCCCGCAGCCGTACGAAGCAGCTTCCGGGATCAAGCAAATTTTCTAGCCGGCGCCCATTCCGCCCTTGGTCGATTCGATCTATTTTCATCGCCCTTCTCCTCTTGATAACGATTATCATTCTCTTGTTTTTAGTATAGCAGGTAACGCTGGCAGAACAACAGGACAAATCGTCGTACTTGCCAGGATAGGAGAAAATAAAAGAAATGCTACATCCATGTGAGATACAAAAGAGAGGAGCCACAATCCGAGGGGATCATGGCTCCTTCATTCGAGACATCGCTGTATGCTGTTATACGTTAGTTATTACGGACTCTAACAATCAACGTATCGCCAGGGTTAAGCGTAATGCGAAGCGTTCTATTATTTCCATTTCCATTTCTATTTCTGTTGCCATTGCCGTTGCCATTTCCATGACGGATTCTTACACGGGATCTTCCTTTTCTCAAATGAACCCCCTCCTTTATCTCTTGATACTTTCACAGTATGCAAGAGCACGAGGGATGCTTGGACAACAGTTTGGTATACTTGCATCATTTTTTCGCCTTTTTCGCTAGGCCGACTCTCGCTCGATCGAAATCGGCTTCTCCCGTCTTGCGAGGCGCTCACCGTACAGAAAAATCATGACGCTGATCAGACAAACCAAGGCACTCAGTCCAAAGCCCCCGCTGTAATCGGAGATCCGCTGCCCAGCCCCGGCTCCATTCAGCATGCCCAGTCCCATCGCTGCTCCGAATACCATGCCGACATTGCGGATCATTCCAACCATTCCGCTAATACTCGCCGACTCGTGGGCAGGTACGTCCTTCATGATCAGACTCAGGTTGGGAGTAGCCGTGAGTCCCATACCCGCTCCGACCATGCCAATCATGATGGCAATGAATAGAACGGAAGTGTGCTCATAGAACAGTGCGAACAGCAGTGTGCCGATCCCCATCAATCCCAAGCCGATTATCGTCAAGCGCTTGGGGCCGTATCGATCCGATAGCCGGCCTGCAATCGGCCCTGCCAGCGCCAGCACCATCGGGTAGGCAATCATCAGATAACCAGCCAGAGCCGTTGGCATTTCCAGAAAACCAGTCAGGTAAAAGGGCGTCACTGCAAGTGTCGTGTTTGCTGCTGCATAAGAGGCGAAGGTCACCACCATGCCGCTCGCCACCATCGGATTTTTACAGGTATGCAGGGGTAAAAACGGAGTCTTTTGACGTCTTTCCCACAGCATCAGCATCAGCAGACTTGCGATACTCATGGCCAAAACCGCAGTGGTCGGTGCTGAGAGCCAGCCGTACTGGTTGCCGTTGGACATGCCGTAGATCAGGGAGCCGATCATCAGCATGAACAGCATAATGCTGACTAGTGGAAAATGTTCTTTGGTTTTCACGGTTTTTTCCTTTGGTATGGTCACATATGCCAATACCGTCGCCACAATCGAAACCGGTACATGAATTAAAAACAGCCAGCGCCAGCCCAACCATTCGGCTACCATCCCCCCGATGACTGGCCCCGACATCGCGCCCACCGCCACCGCCGTACTGACAGTCCCCAGCGCTCGTCCTATTCGATTTTTAGGAAAATGCACCGCGATCAAGGCGACATTGGTGGCCTGATACATCGCAGCACCGATCGCTTGTACCACGCGCAGCAGGAGTAAGACAGCAAAATCCGGTGACAGGGCTAGCAGGAACGAGCTGAGCAAAAAGGTGAGGTATCCCAGATTGTGAATGGTGCGAAGCCCGAACCGATCTCCCAGCTTGCCCATCAACGGCAGAAACGTGGCAATCACCAGCAGATAGCCGACCGTGACCCACTGGACGCTGCCCAGGCTCACTTGGAAAACATTCATCAGCTCTGGCAAGGCGACATTCATGACACCCGCCGTAAAATGAGAGACGAAAATCCCCAGCAGGACAGCAATCAGAACCAGCTTCTGCTTGCCTTGATCCATCGATTCAGCCGTTTCTCCTCTCAGCATCTGTTCGTACACCTCCACATCCCTACCAGCTGGCGCCATCTATAATTGAAAAATTCAATTTCTTGTTCGCATCAGTCAAGTTTCGATCATTTGTTTAGTTTAGATTTACTTGGAATGCAGTGTCAATCCAAAGAAGAGGGGATCTCTAGTAGATTCCCCACCTTTGATCCCCTCCCCCTCTATATTTAGAATGTAGGCAAGACTCTTCGTTTGATGAAGCTGATAACCGTAGACAGGTAATACTCGTATTCGTCCTTGATCACGCTGTGACTGCTGTTTTCAAAGATGACCAGCTCGCTGCCAGGAATCCGCTTTGCAATCTCCAGGGATTCATCGACGGCTGTAATCCAGTCATGGCGAGCTCCCATCACCAGGGTAGGCGCGTTGATGTTCTTCAACTGATCGCGCACATCAAAGTTTTGCAAAAAGCCGCCAAAGCCTTCATTCAATGCCTGGAACGAACGATTGGAACGCGCTTTTGCATCTCGGGATTGCTGCTTCTCGATTTCAGACGCCTGTGCATTGTGCGTGACCGCGTACAGAGGGGCCATGATTTCATAGAAACGGCTCAGTTGCTCCTGCGACTCAAATTTGCCTTCCCACAGGACCGCCGTAATCTCCTTCATTTCAGGTGTTCCTCTTTCCTCGACGATCTTCTTGGCCTTGTTCAAAAATTCGTAGCTGGGTGATGTCGTCAGCAGCAGCAAGCCCGCTACGTGTTCCGGATAGCGCAAGGCGTATTCCTGTGCCACCATCCCGCCGTAGGAGTGTCCATGCAGCACGATCTTCTCCAGCCCCAGATGGCGTCTCAGCGCATCGATATCCGCCACATTGTTTTCCAGCGAGTACGACTCCTGTGGTCCATGATCCGAATGTCCACTTCCGCGATTATCGATGTAGACGAGCTGCATATGCTCCGATAACGGGGTCAATCCCGGCTTGTATCCCGTGTGATCGCCACCTGGCCCGCCATGCAGGACGAAGCATACCGGCTTTTCCCGCAAAATAGGCCCATCTGGCACCCAGCCCATACCCTCGACATCAAAAAAAATGCGTGTTCCGTTGATAGATGCGTACATGCGCTAACTCTCCTTTTTCGCTTCATAAAGATGACAGCGGACCATTTGCCCTGCGATGAACGTTTCCTTGGGCACTTCTGTCTTGCAGATGTCCATGCAAGCGTGACAGCGAGGATGGAAACGGCAGCCTGTCGGAGGATTGGCCGGGGAAGGCAAATCCCCTTGCAGGATGATCCGTTCTTTCTTCTCATCCGGGTCCGTCACCGGAATCGCGGAGATCAAGGCTTGGGTATACGGATGCAGAGGCGTCTTGAACAGATCTTCCTTTCGCCCCAGCTCTACTATCTCTCCCAGATACATGACCGCCACTCTGTCGGAGATGTGCTCCACGACACCCAAATCGTGGGAAATAAAGATGTACGTCATCCCGAACTGCTCCTGCAAATCCTGCAGCAAATTCAGGATTTGCGACTGAATCGACACATCCAGTGCGGAGACGGGTTCATCCGCCACAATCAGCTGAGGACGCAGCATAAGTGCTCGTGCGATCCCAATCCGCTGTCTTTGACCACCGGAAAACTGATGCGGATAGCGATCCAGATGGGCGATCGTCAAGCCCACGATTTGCACGGTCTCTTCAATGATCTGCGCCCGCTTATCTCTCGGTACCTTTTGTGCGATCAACGGCTCCTCCAGAATGCTGCGAATCGTCAGCTTGGGATTGAGCGTGGCAAAAGGGTCCTGAAAGACGATTTGCAGATCGCTTCTCTTCTCGCGCATTTCCTTGCTCGACAGCTTGGTCAGATCCTGTCCCCGATACCAAACCTCGCCCGAAGTGGGTTCCAGCAAGCGCAACAGACAGCGTCCAGTCGTCGATTTACCGCAGCCTGACTCGCCGACGATGCTGAGCGTTTCGCCTTCGTACACCGTCAAGTCGATGCCATTTACTGCCTGCACGTAGGTCGCTGGCTGGAACCATCCCTTTTTGCTTGCAAAATGCTTTTTCAGCCCTTTGATCTCAAGAATGGGTTTGCTCACGGCCGCTCACCCCCTTCGGTACCTGGCACATGCAGCCAGCATCTGCATTCCGAACCGTCCTCCATCTTCATCAGGCTTGGGCATTGCTCTTGACAGATCGGCATTGCCTCACTGCACCTGGCAGCAAAACGGCAGCCTTGGGGCCACTCGCCCGGAGATGGCACATTTCCCGGGATTGCATACAGCCGCTTTACCCCTTTTGCCTGATGGGGGACCGAGCGTATCAAACCCATCGTGTAGGGATGCTTGGGATTTCGCAACAAGGTGCGAACGTCCGCTGATTCAATCACCTGTCCGGCGTACATGACAAGTACCCGATCGCACATCTCAGCAACGACGCCCAAGTCATGCGTAATCAGCATCACCGCCATGCCTGTGTTGTCCCGCATATCGCGGATCAGCCCCAGCATCTGCGCCTGAATCGTCACATCCAGCGCCGTTGTCGGTTCATCCGCGATCAGCAGCTGAGGCTGGCACGCCATCGCCATCGCGATCATGACGCGCTGCCTCATTCCCCCTGACAAGCGGTGCGGATGCTCGCGATAGACGTCCGCTGCGCGGGGTATACCTACCAGCGTCAGAAGTTCGATCACCCGACGCTTTCGTTCTTCTTGACCGAGCGACGTGTGGAGCTGCAAGACCTCCCCGATCTGCCTGCCAATCGTCAGCACAGGGTTCAGCGAAGTCATCGGCTCCTGAAAAATCATCGCGAGCCGGTTGCCCCGCAGCTTGCGCATCTCCTGTTCTGTCAACGTCAGGGTCTCCTGTCCTTCAAAGCGGACACTTCCGCTTGTTACCTTGCCGTTTTTGCCTAACAACCGCATGATAGACAGCGATGTGACGCTTTTCCCGCAGCCTGACTCGCCCACGATCCCGAGCGTTTCGCCCTTCTTCACATGAAAATCGACTCCATCTACGACAGTGACCGACCTGTTTTTGCGATTGGAAAATTGAGTGGTCAAACCTTTTACTTCAAGCACGGACGGTTGGCCATTCATAAGGCACCTCCTTAACAAGAAAGCTCACAAGATGTGTTATACTGCTCGTAATCCAAATATTTAAAACATTCCGGAGGGGGTTTACGTCATGAATATGGATCACATTGAGGCGTTTCTTTACGCGTTCCAACTCGGTAGTTTCAACAAGGCTGCTGAAGCGCTTTACCTAACCCAACCTTCCGTCACTGCCAGGATTCAATCGTTGGAGAGGGAGCTGGGCGGGCCCTTGTTTTACCGCGACAACAAACAAATCTCCCTGACTGAACGGGGCAAGCAATTTCTGCCCTACGCCCAGAAGATTCTCAACGCCTATCAGGAAATATCTACCACCCTTCGCGAGCAACCCCTGTCTGGAAACAACCTGACTATCGGCTGTACCCTATTGATGTCTACTCATATCCTCCCGGAGATCCTCCCGCTCTATCGGGAAAAGTATCCGGGAGTCAATATACGGATCCTCGTCGGTTCTTCCGCTTATGTGCTGGAAAAGGTTCTGAACAAGGAGGCTGATTTTGGACTGGCCAGAACCGTATCCCATCCACTCATCGACTCTTTTCATCTCCACACGGACAATCTGCGGCTCATGGTCCCATCCGCACATCCTTTTCTCTCGATGCCAGCACACAAGCTGACATGGGAAAAAGTAGGGCGTGAACCTCACATCGTTCTCGCTCACGGCACGCTGGAGTGGCTCATGATTCAGCGTCACTACCATCGCAATCAGATCCTCCCCAACATCATGATGGAGGTAGACAACTTCGAAGCCGCCAAAAAAATGGTGATGCGCGGTGTCGGCATCAGCTTCCTGCCTGAGCTGTGCATCCAGGAGGAGCTGGCAAGCGGCCATCTGGTAGAAATATCGCCCCATCCAGTTGCACAGCTCACCCGCAAGATCGATATTATCTGTCTGCGCGAATCCAAACGCGACCTGATCGACTTTTTCATCCACGCCGTCAAGGGAATGGAACGAAAGCTGTTGATCAGCAGAAGCAGTTAATTGGACTTCGGATCGAGGATGTCTCGCAATGCATCACCCAAAATATTGACGGAAAAGACGACGATGCTGATCGAGATTCCTGGGAAGGTAGCCAGCCACCAGGCATCTGAAATGTATTCCTTGCCCTCACTGAGCATCGTGCCCCATTCCGGTGTCGGCGGTTGCGCCCCGAGTCCGATAAAGCTGAGTGCTGCTGTATCCAGAATCGCGATGCCGATCTGTAGCGTGGTGTAGACCAGCAGGGTGCTCATGATATTCGGCATGATCTGGAAGAGCAAAATCCGCGCATTGGAGGTCCCCACTGCTCTGCTCGCTTCCACATAGCCGGATGACTTGACTGCCAGCGTCGAGCCCCGTGTCAGCCGTGCGTATTTGGGAATCCCCGCGATTCCGACCGCGATCATGGCGTTGGTCAGACTGGGGCCGAGGATCGCCACAATCGCCATAGCCATGATAATGTTCGGTATCGCCAGTAAAATATCCATGATCCGCATCAATACCGTATCGACGACACCGCCGATGAAGGCGCTCGTCACACCGATAAAGGTACCCGTAATAAAGGTAATCGAGACGGCCATCACAGCGACCATGAGGGTCACACGCGTGCCGTGCAGCAGTCTGGAAAAGACATCGCGGCCAATCGAATCCGTGCCCAGCAAATGCTCAGCGGATGGCTCCGCAAGCAAGGATTCGTAGTACGGCTTTGTAGGATCATGAGGTGCGAACCAGGGGCCCATGATCCCGACCGCGATGACCATCAGCAGAATGATCATGCTGTATCTGGATTTCGGATTTTGCCAAAGCTTTAGCAGGACACCATCTTCACGGACCGGAACCTGTTTTTGTGATGGTGAAATGACGGCTGGATTGGCCTGACTCATGAGGTCCCCTCCTTCGTCTGTCCGACTTCAATGCGCGGATCGATCAGGCTGTAGACGATATCGACCAGCATATTGACAAGGACAAAGATGACGCCAATAAACAGGATGATCCCCTGCACCAAAGGAAAATCGCGGGAGGCAATCGAGCTGATCGCCAACGAACCAAGACCTGGCCAGTCAAATACGCGCTCGATGATGACGGTCCCCCCCAACAGGGAAGCGATTTGCAGCCCAATGATGGTGACGACCGGAATCATCGCATTGCGGAAAGCATGGATGAACAGGACTGCTCCTTCGCCCAGACCTTTGGCCCGCGCAGTGCGGATATAGTCAAAGGAAAGGACCTCTACCATACCTGCCCGAGTCAAACGGCTGATGACCGTCGAGGCCAGCACCCCGAGCGTAACAGCTGGCAAAATCAGATCACGAAAACCGGTTCCGCCTGCGATTGGAAGCCAACCCAGCTTGACCGTAAACAGCATGATTAACAGGATGCCGAGCCAGAAGCTCGGGACAGAAACCCCCAGTGTCGCGATGCTCATCGCAGAAAAATCAATGAACGTATCCTTGAAGCGAGCTGCCAGAACTCCCATCGTAATCCCGATGCAAATGGCTAGAAACATGCCGCTCGCCGCCAGCTTGACGGTCGCGGGAAAACGCTCCAGAATCTCCGACAGGACGGGGCGTCCCGTCTTGAAGGACGTCCCCAAATCCCCTTGAAGCACATTCGCTAAGTATTGGAAGTACTGTGTGACGAGCGGCTGGTTCAAACCCAGCTGCTCTCTCAGTGCATGAACTTGCTCGGCTGTTGCATTTTCTCCCAGCATGATCCGGATTGGGTCTCCGGGAATGAGATGGATCAGCGCAAACGAAAAGATCGAAATACCAAGCAGAACGATCAATCCAGAAGCGAGCCGTTGGAGAATGTACTGCTTCATTGGTTTACCCAGCTATCGTGGTACATCAGGCCACGCAGTGGATGGATGCCCACGCCTTCAACGGGCTTGCGCACGACGTTGAACTGCTTCTCCGTATAGATCGGTACCCACCATGCCTGCTCGACCACGTATTTTTGAACCTCTTTGTACACGTCTTTACGTGCTGCACTGTCTACCGTCGTTCTGCCTTTTACCAAAAGCTCATCCATCTTTTCGTCTTTTACATAGCTGAAGTTCAAACCGCTATCTGCTTGGCTGGAATGCAGGAAGAGGTAGAGCACATCCGGATCGTTCAGCGTGTAGCCCATCAGCGTCATATCAAAGCTTCCCTTGGTCGCTGTATCCACCAGCGCTCCCCACTCCAGCGTCACGATGTTCACTTCAACCCCGATATCCTTCAGCATGGCTTGAATCAACTGAGAAGCCTGCGCCCAAGTGCCTGTCTGCGTCAACAGATCCAGCTTGAGTGGTTTGCCGTCCTTCTCATACAGTCCCTGCGCGTTTTTCGTATATCCCGCTTTCTCCAGCAAGGCTTTCGCTTCGTCTACCTGATAGGTGAGGCCGTAATCTTTCACGGATTCATCGTAGCCGAACAAGGATGGAGGCAGTGGACCGTATGAAACGACGCCCTCGCCCTGAATGACGGCTTTCATGATTGCTTCCTTGTTGATCGCTTTATTCAAAGCCTGTCTCACTTCTACGTCCTGGAACACCGGTTTGCGCGTATTCAGCATGACGAACAATCCCAAACCATTGCGCAGCATCTCTTTAACCTCGAATTGCGGATTGTCCCGGTACTTGGCGACGTCCTTGGCTACGACACCGCGTGCGATATCGATAGAGCCGCTGTCCAAGGCAGCGAGCAACGTTTGATTTTCAGCAATAAAGCGGTAGACGAGTCTATCTGCATATGGCGCTCCCTGGTTTTTAAAGATCGGATCCGCCCAGGCAAACTCCTCGTTTCGTGTAAAGGAAATGGACTGACCATTCTCCCACTTCTCAAACTTCCATGGCCCTACACCAACGGGTTGACGTGCGTACTTGTCGCCTGCCTGCTCAATCGCCTGCATCGACAACGGCTGAAGCCAGCCCGGATCGCTCAGGAATTGAAGCAGAGGGGCAAATGGCTGTTTCAGATGAAGCACCAGAGTCGTATCATCAGAAGCTTCCACAGACTCTACCTCAGACAGATTGCTTCCCGCTACCTTCGCAGCTGTTTCCGGATTGAGCGCGCGCTGATAGGTTTCCGCTATGGATTTGGCTGTCATCGCGGTCCCATCGTGAAATTTGACGCCTGTACGAATCTTGAATGTCCACGTCTTGCCGTCCTCCGATACCTGCCAGCTCTCTGCCAGATACGGTTTGAATTCCAGCGTGTCCGGGTCTTGCGTGACGAGACTCGCGCCGAGATTGCCTGCAATCTGGTTGGCGACGGCCATCCCCGTCTTGTGGATATCCAGCTGATCCGGTTCGTTGGCGATCCCGATCGTGATGGTTCCTCCCTTTTTCGGTTGGAGGTCCGCTGTTGCTGCCGGTGTTTCAGTCGAAGTCGTAGTCGACGGTGCTGAACCTTCCGGTGGCGAACTTGCTGGTGGTGTACTACATCCGGCTATCAGCGCCATTGACAGGGACACCATTGTTGCGGTCGAGAAGAGCTTTTTGAGGTATGCTGTAGGTACCATGTGCCATCCTCCTAAAAGGTAATATGAATTAACACCTACAGTACCATTTATCTAAAAATTGTGATTATTGAAGATTTCTATAAGGTATAGATGATTTTTGTCGGATCTCATGGGTGGACGCTAAAGGCAGATTTCTCTTTTTTCACTCCGCTTCGGATGGAATCCCAAAGACTTTCGCTTTTTTCATGGAGTCGGGCAGGGCATTTTCTACTCCTGTTTCCTGACCACCACTACAGTTGGATCAACGTGCTTTTATCATGAAAAAGCCCGATCACGGAGATCGGGATTCCTTCAAATCATTTTTATTTCTGCGCTCTAGCAGCCTGCATGCGGAAATTGGCGCGTTTTTCGATCTTGCCCAGGATCAGGTCGACCAATATCACCAGCAAAGCAGCAGGAATCGCTCCCGCCAGCACCTTCTGATCATCAGTCGTCACGATGCCGCGCATGATCATCTCGCCAAGTCCACCAGCCCCGACAAAAGTGGCCATCGTCGCCGCACCAATGGAAACGACGGAAGCTACGCGAATTCCTGTCAAAATGATCGGCAGGGCAAGGGGTATTTTGACCTTGGTCAACAGCTGCAGCTTCGTCATGCCCATGCCTGTACCCGCTTCTGTCAGATTTTTATCGACATTTTCGAGGCCAGCATAGGTATTTTGGACGATCGGCAGCAGCGAATAGAGAGCGAGCGCCACGATGGCAGTCCCATAGCCCAGTCCCAGAAAAATCATGATGATCAGCAAGAGGGAGATGGTCGGTATGGTTTGGATGGCGTTTATCGTCGTTTGGATGACAAACGCGATACGTTGATTTCGCGTCATCCAGACGGCCAGCGGGACACCTACGACGATCGCGATGAGAATTGCACTGGCACTCATGAAGAGATGCTCCCCTGTGAAGGCTAAAAGCTGCCTCCAGTATGTCACAAACACTCCCAGTGTTCCTATCAAGGCATCCATGGAGATCTACCTCCCTTCCCGTGCACTTTTTTTACTTCTGTATCAGTCCTTGCTCCAGCAAAAATTCGCGAGCAATCTCAGCCGGATCCTTTTTCTCGATGTCTGCTTTGTAGTTCAAGGCCGTCATCGTCTTCGTATCGATCTTGCCAGTCAGCTTGTTGATGACCTCTTCCAGCTGCGGATACTGCTTCAGCGTGTCTTTGCGTACGACAGGAGAAGCTCCGTACGGCGGGAAGAAGTGCTTGTCGTCCTCCAAGGTTGCCAGACCGTATTCCTTCAGACGGGAATCTGTCGAATACGCAAGCACAATATCGACCTCTCCGGAGTCAACAGCCTTATACACCAATCCGATGTCCATCGGCGTTGTCTTGCCAAACGCAATGCCGTAATCTTGTTTGAATGCCTGATAACCGTCATTCGGACGCTCCAGCCAGCTTGAATCCGTACCCAAGCTCAAATCTTTGGCAATAGGAGCCAGATCGGAGATGGTTTTCAGATTGTGCTTATCAGCCAGCTCCTGACGAACGGTAAAAACATACGTGTTATCAAACCCATACGAAGGGAACCAGAGCTCGTCGAACTTCTCGGCCACACCGTTTTTCACCAGTTCAAAAGCTTCCTGCGGATCCTTGCTGAATTCTTCCAAGCCGAGGCTGCTTGTTAGATCGGTTCCTACATAACGTACGGCGGAAATCTGGATATCGTTGTTCTGCATCGCTTTCAACACGACAGGAGTCGCCCCGAGACCGCCAACCAGCTCAGCCTTCAGGTCGGAATTGCCTTGAATGACTTGCTGGAGCATATGCGCAAGAATCGTCTGCTCCGATGTGGGCTGATGTCCGATCTTGACGACATCGCCAGAGCTGCATCCAGTGGCTAGTACCAGTGATAATCCTGCTATGATAAGTGCTTTCATCCAATTGCTTTTCAATGGTTGTTCCCCCTTAATCCGCACGCTTTATCTTTAATCCTTTTGGCGTGCATAGCTTCTGAACTTTTCTTGTCAATAAGTCAGCAATCGTCGCCAGCATTGCGGTTGCAAGCGCACCTGTAATCAGCATGTTGTCGTTTGCAAGCCCAAGTCCGGTAAATACCAAGTATCCGAGTCCTCCCCCGCCGATCACGGCAGCGAGCGTGGCCCAGCTAATGGTATAGATCGTTGCTGTTCGAAACCCTCCCATGATGATGGATATCGCCATCGGCAATTCAATTTTCAGCAGTATTTGAAAGCTGGTCATGCCCATGCCACGAGCTGCTTCGATCAGGGCCGGGTCTACTTCTCGGATACCCGTAAACGTATTGCGCAGCATGGGTAACAGAGAATAAAGAAATAAGGCTACGACCGCAGGTACGGCCCCGATTCCGAGGAGTGGAATCATCAGACCCAGGAGGGCAAGACTGGGAATCGTCTGCAGGATGTTGACAAACCCGATGACGTATTTATTGATTTTCTCTGTCCTCGTCAGCAGAATACCGAGCGGCACAGCGATCAGAAATCCAGCCATTACGGCGATAAAGGAAATGTAGCTATGCTCCCAAAGAAGGGACAGGACCAGGTCATACCTTTCTGTCAAAAACAAAATCCAATCATTCATCTTCACACCCCCTTGTTAGGATATACTCCACTTCGGGAGCGCCGCTTTTTTGGAAGTGGCCGGGTGCAGCTCCTTTACCTTGCGCAGGCGTTTGGCTCCGATAAAATTCACGACGAATTCGTTGGCCGGATTTTGCAATAGCACATCCGGTGTATCCAGCTGAACGACAGTGCCGTCGTTCATCAGACAGATGCGATCGGCAATCTTGATCGCTTCGTCCATATCATGCGTCACGAACACGATCGTCTTGTTGATCGTTTTTTGCAAGCGGACAAATTCATCCTGCAGCTGCTCCCTGCTGATCGGGTCCAATGCGCTGAATGGTTCATCCATCAAAATAATCGGTGGATCTGCGGCCATCGCGCGAATGACGCCGACGCGCTGCTGCTGACCGCCGCTCAGCTCAGCAGGGTAGCGATTTTTGAAGACCTTTGGATCAAGTCCTACCATGTCCAGCAGTTCGTCTACCTTTTTTTCGTACTGGCTGCGCTCCATTTTTTTCAGCTTGGGCACCAGCGCGACATTTTCGCCAATCGTCATGTGCGGAAACAGGGCAATTTGCTGAATGACATACCCGATGCTCCTGCGAAGCTCCACTGGATCAGTCTTGAAAATATCCTCTCCGTTGATCTCAATCCTGCCTGCGGTCGGCTCGATCAGTCGATTGATCATCTTCATCGTTGTCGTCTTTCCGCATCCACTGGGGCCAATCAGGACAAACAGCTCACCCGCATGGATCTCCAGGTTCAAACCCTTGATAATGGAGGCGTCGCCAATGCGTTTTTCCACTTGTTGAAAGGAAATCATAAGCACCACTCCTTCGAAAAAGATTTATGAAAAGAAAAAAGTCGAGACACTGTTCACGTCTGGAGGACCTTCCGGACGAAAGCAGTATATCGACTCTTTTCTCACATACAAATATGGGGAAATAAGCTTGCATAGTGCGCGACTGGTAGCCCAAATAGAGCTGCTAGTCAATACACGAAAAGCAAGCATGTACACGTAGATTGTATGCTGATTCTGCTTTAGCCGACGAGGTTAGCTGACGGGTAGGATGGCAGGTAGCATCCCTTCTGTTTGCACAGAATTAACCCCAATGATGGTTCCCCCGTTTTCGTCAAGGACGAAACTAGGCCCGATATGAAGTTGGTTAAATCGCTACTAAAACGGATTGGGTAATGAAATTCAGTTTACCATAACGTGAATGTATACTCAATTTTCAAAAAACGCCGTATAACCCCCTCTGACTCTCTCAAAGGGAGTTAACCGTAATCAGTTTTCTCTTTCTTCTGAATCCTCCGGTATCCTTCCAAATCCTTCCCTGCCGCAATCGGAATGTTCATGAAAATCGCGCTTCATTGTAAAAAGTGCAGCAGGAATGTCAAGGTTCCTACACTCATCACCGTCGTCACCAAGACGGAGCTGGAGACAAACTGCGGTCTGGCATTAAATTGGATGGCATACATCGCGGTGGTCGCCGCTGAAGGCATCGCTGCCAAAACAATCAGTACCTTCTGAAGCAAGGGATCAATCGGAAACATCAGACAGATGAGATAAGCGAGCACCGGGGATGCGACCAGCCGAATCACGCTCGCGATACTGATCCCTTTCCACTCCAGTCCTTTTGCCGATACATTGGCCAGCTGCATGCCCAAAATCAGCATCACCACCGGAATTGCAGCCTGGGCAACCAGATCAATCGCCTGGTAATAGGTTTCTGGTATCGAAATCTGAAGCTTTTGAAACAAGACAGCGACCACAACCGCATGATTAGAGGGCTGCTTCAGCACCATCTTGATCGCGTCCTTCGCCCCGCCTTTGCCCCGGGAAGCGAAATAGACACCGAAGACTCCCATGATGATGGCATGGAACACCATGATCTGTACCGCATAGTGAAAGCCCGTCTCGCCGTAAGCAAACAGAATGATCGGCGTCCCGTAGTTTCCACTGTTCATGAAAGCCGTGGAGAGCATCATCGCGCTTTCCTGCTGCTTGTCGTACTTGAAGCATTTCGCTGTCATTTGCGTGATCAGGATCAGCCCAATCGTCAGCAAGGTGGAGATCACCACGATGTAGAACAGCTGCATATCGAGCGGCGTCTTGTAAAACGTACGGAACACCAGAGCCGTAGACAACACGTATATGGCAAGTGTCGAGATGGGTTTGAGATCCAGCTTGTAGATCCGCTGCAAGATGTAACCACTCAAAAAAATCAGTAATACAGGTAAAATCACTTGGAAAAATATCATGCCATTCCCTACTTCCTTATCCATTCACTTTCCTGCTTCAGTATACCAGAGCAACATGAAAAAAAGCCGATCCCGCTTTATTTTTTAGGTAGCGTGATCGACTTTATTATTTTCCAATATCTCCACAAATTTCGATGCAGCTGGTGAGAGCGACACACTTTTTAAAAAGCAGACTCCTACTTCTCTCTTTGGTATCTCATCCGTTAAAGGTACTTCATACAATAATCCTTTTTTCAAATACTCTTGGGAAAATTCTTTGGTCACACAGGCTATTCCTAAATTGATTTTCGCAAATTCCAGTAATAAGTCATGAGAGCCCAATTCAAATTCCGGAGAAATCTGTATGCCTTTCGATAGCAGATAATCTTCTACATACCTTCTGGAATTTGAATTCGATTCAAGCAGGATTAAAGGCAGCTTTACCACTTCATCTAGGGTTATGGGTTTCGATACGAGATGCTTGTATTTCTCCCCACAAACAAAAATATCATGGATATCGATGCACGGTCTTTGTTCTAAGGTAGAATCATCAAGAGGCAAATTAACAATGGCAATATCAACCTCTCCTGATTTTAATATCGAACAAAGCTCTAATGTGGTACCATTCACGATCTTAAATTTAATATTGGGATATTTACTATGAAAAGCTTCCAGATAGGGAAGTAAAAAATATCTCGATATCGTATCCCCTACCCCAATCTTTAATTCCCCTGTCGACAAATTCTTGAATTCTAAAATCTTTTCTTCCCCAACATCAATTAATTTCAAAGCCGAATTTACATATTCATAGAGAAGACTGCCTTCGTTTGTTAAAGATACCCCTTTAGGCGTTCGATTAAAAAGACGTATATCCAATTCTCTTTCCAATTGCATGATTGCCTGGCTAACAGCGGGTTGGGTCATGTAAAGGTCTTTGGCTGCCTTAGAAAAGCTTTTCCTTTTTCCTACCTTGCAAAATATTTTATATAAATCTAATTTGCTTATCATATAAGCGCCCCTTATACCTATCATTCCATATATTCATTTTACTTATATCACTCAACCGATGTATAGTACAAGCAGTAAGTCTTGTGAATAAGCTTTAGTCCTTACAAGGAGTGATCATAGTGGAAAGAGTAGTTGGAACTGTTGTTAGAGGCCTTCGTTGCCCGATCATCAATCAAGGGGACAGCATCGAGGAAATCGTTGTAGATAGTGTGCTAAAGGCTTCGGAAGTGGAAGGCTTTCACATGAATGACAAAGACATCGTTACGATCACAGAGTCTATCGTTGCTCGTGCTCAAGGGAATTATGCAACGATCGATGATATTGCGAAAGATGTACGTTCGAAATTTGGAGAAGATACGGTTGGCGTTATTTTTCCGATCTTGAGTCGTAATCGTTTTGCAGTTGTTCTGCGCGGTATTGCAAAAGGCGTTAAAAAAATGGTTCTGATGCTTAGCTATCCATCAGACGAGGTAGGAAACCACTTGGTAGATTTGGATATGCTGGATGAAAAAGGAGTGAATCCTTGGACGGATGTTTTAACAGAACAGCAATTCCGTGAACATTTTGGCTATAATAAACATCCTTTTACGGGTGTGGACTATATTGATTACTATAAATCGATCGTGGAAGAATACGGTGTCGAATGTGAAGTGATTTTCTCCAATCATCCAAAGACCATTTTACAATACACCAAAAGCGTTCTGACTTGTGATATCCATTCGAGATTCAGAACAAAAAGAATCTTGAAGGCAAATGGCGGAGTCAAAATCTATAGCCTCGATAACATTTTGTCTGAGTCTATTGATGGTAGTGGATATAACGAAGCTTACGGCCTGCTGGGATCAAATAAATCGACTGAAACCAGTGTGAAGCTGTTCCCGCGTAATTGCCAGCCTATCGTGGATCAAATACAGCATCTTCTCAAAGAAAAGACGGGTAAGGATATTGAAGTCATGATTTATGGAGATGGAGCTTTTAAAGACCCGGTAGGGAAGATTTGGGAGCTCGCTGATCCTGTTGTTTCGCCAGCTTACACATCAGGACTTGACGGTACGCCCAATGAAGTCAAACTAAAATATCTTGCTGATAATAACTTTGCAGATTTAAGAGGAGAAGAGCTTAAGCAAGCGATCTCTCATTACATTAACAATAAAGATTCTGATCTTGTCGGATCGATGGAAGCACAGGGTACTACACCTAGAAAACTTACCGACCTGATCGGTTCCCTATCCGATTTAACTTCTGGCAGCGGAGATAAGGGTACGCCTGTTGTTTATATTCAAGGTTATTTTGATAACTATACAAAATAAGCGCAAGTACGCTCGCTAAAGCCTGCGCGCAACCAAATTTAGAGGCAATCTCGTACTCTGCATAGTGAGTACTTGGAGATTGCCTCTAGAATATAAACCCTTGATTTTATTCAGGAAAATAGCCTTCGGACGAATTCAGAAGACCTTCCAGCTGTGTCACCGCTGACAACAGCTCTGGTCGTGACTCCCGGTTCGCCTCGGCCAGCTTTTTCAGCTCATCGTATGCTTCAGAGAGCCGAAACAGCGGCTCAGACACATTAGGCTTCCGCTCGGAAACAGTCTCTGTCATCACCATGTTGCTTTCGAGGAAAAAGGTATCTGCCGGAACCTGCTCGATGTTGGTCTTCACATCTTGCAGCAAGGATTGAAGATCGCTTGACATGATCTCCTGGTGCTTCTGCAAATGATCTACGATGGTAAGGACATAGTCTTTTTTCGTCAAGTTGCTCGTCATCCTTTCGTCTTCCAGTCCCTCTTACTTTACCCCAAGCCATTGCCATACATTCCTAATGACCCGATGAACCCAGCGTACCTCCGACAAAATCGATTTGGATTTTGCACATGGTTGTGATACAATTTTTGTAATTCATGATGGGAGTTGAAGAGGATGTAAGTTTTCTTGCACGTAAAGTCAAACAAAACAGCGGTTTTTTTCGCATGTTTTATTTCTTTATACGCAAGAAAGTTACGATATCCTTTCTCTCATACCATATCCTGATCTGACGCCATATTTGGGTTGGATTTACTGTATGTATTCGAGCTGCGAGAAAGTAACTTTCTTGTAGCTTTTATTTTTTCATACAGGGGGTATTGTGATGTCATTAATTCAAGTCTCCAACCTGACGTTTGCCTATGAAGGCAGCTTCGATCACATATTTGAAAACGTAAATTTCCAGATCGATACCGATTGGAAATTGGGATTTACGGGAAGGAACGGCAGAGGAAAAACAACCTTTCTCAACCTGCTGCTCGGCAAGTACGACTACAGCGGCAAGATTTCTGCGAACGTCCATTTTGAGTACTTCCCTTTCCAGATCGCAAACAAGGAGCAGCAGACCTTGGATGTGATCAACGACATCACTCCAGACTATCAGCACTGGGAATTGATGCGCGAGCTTTCCTTGCTGAAGGTATCGGAGGATGTTTTGTATCGCCCTTTTGATACCCTGTCCAATGGCGAGCAAACAAAACTGCTGTTGGCTGCCTTGTTTCTGAAGGAAAACCACTTCCTGCTAATCGACGAGCCAACCAATCATCTGGACATGAATGCCCGGCAGCTTGTCAGTGATTATCTCCATACCAAAAGCGGCTATATTTTGGTGTCCCATGACCGTGCTTTTCTGGACAACTGCGTGGACCATATTCTTTCCATCAATAAGACCAACATCGAAATTCAAAAAGGAAACTTCTCGGATTGGTGGGAAAATAAACAGCGACAAGACCAATACGAGCTGGCAGAGAACGAAAAGCTGAAAAAAGACATTAAACGCTTGTCAGAATCAGCCAAACGAACGAGCAACTGGTCTCATGAAGTGGAAAAAACCAAAAACGGTACAAGGAATTCCGGCTCCAAGGTGGATAAAGGCTACATTGGCCACAAGGCAGCCAAAATGATGAAACGCTCTAAATCCATCGAGCATAGACAGCAATCGGCGATCGATGAACGATCAAAGCTCCTAAAAAATGTGGAACACGCTGACAGCTTGAAGATATCTCAGCTCGCCTTCCACAAAAACCAGCTTGCAGAGCTCGAACATGTCTCTATCAATTACGGTGACAAGACGGTTTGCACGGATGTCAGCTTCACGATTGAACAAGGGGAGCGAATTGCGCTGGCAGGGAGAAACGGCTCTGGGAAATCCAGCATTCTCAAGCTCATTTACGGTGAGGATATCCACTATACGGGTACCTTCAGAAAGGGAAGCCAGCTGAAAATATCGTTTGTTTCACAGGACACCTCGCATTTGCAGGGCAATTTGACGGACTATGCCAGAAGCAACGGAATCGATGAATCTCTTTTTAAATCGATTTTACGAAAACTCGATTTTTCCAGAGTCCAATTTGAAAAGGACATCTCGGCTTTTAGCGGCGGTCAAAAGAAGAAGGTGCTGATTGCCAAAAGCCTTTGCGAGAAGGTACATTTGCATATTTGGGATGAGCCGCTTAATTATATTGATGTTATTTCTCGCATGCAGATCGAGGAGCTTTTGCTCGAATACTCCCCGACCATTCTGTTTGTAGAGCATGACCGTGAATTTTGCCAAAATATCGCCACGAAGATCGTCGAGCTATAGGGCAAAAAAAGGAGGTAGTCAGGGACGTGTTGAGCGTTCCTTTCTACCTCTTTCCTATTGTGCTTTGCTTTCCATAAAAAGACGTTCTATCAGACTGCTATGCTGTTACGGAATGAAAAGCTGAGGAACGGTATACAACGCAGGGGTACCACCTGTATGCAAAAACAGGACACGGTCATCTGGAGTCAGCTCGCCTTTACGAATCATCCCGATCAATCCCGCCATCGCTTTACCCGTATAGACAGGGTCCAGCAATATACCTTCTGTGCGGGCAACTAGCGTCACGGCCTCTACCATCTCTTCGGTCGGAATCGCGTACCCGGCACCGACATACTGGTCATCACAGCGGACAGCATCATCTGGAATCTCTCCTTGCAGTCCTACGAGGGCAGCGGTACGATACAGCAGATCTCGCACTTGGCTCTCCTTGCCTTCCTTGGTGCCGCTGACATTGATTCCAATCACCTCTGTATGGGATTGACGAGCGAGGAAGCCTGCGACCAGTCCTGCATGCGTGCCCCCGCTCCCCGTGCCTGTAACCACGTAGTCAAACGGTGTTCCCATCTCCATGGCCTGCTGCTCGATCTCGTCTGCGCACGCCATGTAACCGAGAGACCCGATCTGGTTGGAGCCGCCGAGCGGGATGATGTACGCCTTCCTCCCCTCTTTCTCCACGGCCTGGGCCAAGGCTTCCATCGCCACCTGTATGTCACCGTCAGCAGGAATCAGCTCGATTTTTTCCACACCCATCAAGTGAAACAGCAGATGATTGCCACTCGCTTGCGGGTTGTATTCCCCCGCCTCCGGCTTCGACAACACCAGCTGGCAGCGCAAGCCTTCCCGTACGGCAGCAGCAAGAGTCAGACGGCAGTGATTGGATTGTACGGCCCCACAGGTAATCAACGTATCCGCCCCCTGCTTGATCGCATCCGCCACGAGATACTCCAATTTACGCGTTTTGTTTCCACCTGCGGTCAGTCCGAGCTGGTCGTCTCGTTTGATCCAAATAGCTGGGCCTCCCAATGCTTTCGAAAGCCGTTCCAGCTTTTGAATCGGCGTGTATCCATTTGTATAGGTTCTGCGTTCATAGCGAATCTGGTTCATGTGCCGTTCCCCTCTTTTCATGCATGGATTTCTCCTACACCATACTACACGTTCTTCTGAAAATCCTTTTTGCCCCTCTTAAAAGTTAATCCGCAGGCCAAGGCGGAGGTGTATCCCTCCAAGCTGTCTGGAGGGCAAAAAAAGCGTGTAGCGATCGCGCGCGATGTGGCCGATCGTGTGGTGTTCGTGGACAATGGCGTGATCGTAGAACATGACGACGACCTCACCCTTGGAGACAGAAAGGCTGACCCCTTTTAAAACCTCCGTGTCTCCATAGCTCTTTCGCAATGCTTTGATTTCTACGATCGGATTGTACAGACTCATCCCGAATGATTCTCCCTCCTCACCTTTGTACCTATTCACTTACATGTAAGCTTTTTGCAGCATGCTTCGCTCCACTTCCTTGAGGGTTTGAGGCAGATTGAGACTCGCCTGCTCCACGCGCTCCTCCGAAGACTTGGCATGGATGTGCTCCGGCAGATCATCTACAGTGATCACACCGTCATCTACCGTAAGCACCAGCCGCTGTACGAAATGCTCCAGCTCGCGCACGTTGCCTGGCCAGGAATAGGCAAGCAGCTTATCAATGGTCCGCTGATGAAACATAAGTCTCTTTTTATACAGATGGTTGAAGCGTTCCAAAAAGCTGAGCATGATGCCGACGACATCCTCCGCTCGTTCGCGCAGCGGTGGAATATGGATCGGAAACACGATTAGTCGAAAGTAGAGATCGGGACGAAATTCACCCATTGATCGTGAATTTCCATTCTTCGCATTACATTCATAAAGCAGGAGGCGTAAACGTTGAAAAAAGCATGTCCCTACGGAAGCCACCGTGTCCTGGAGCCTGAAGGCGTTCTGCCACAAGCCGCCTGGAAATTGGATAATACGATGCAGGTGTACGAGAATGAGCTGTTGATTGATGTAGAAATGCTCAATATTGACGCTGCCAGCTTTCGGCAAATGCTCAGTCAAGCCCAAACTCCTGATGGAATAGCCAGTCTGATCTTGCAGACCGTCCAACAGCGCGGGAAGCAGCATAATCCTGTCACCGGTTCGGGCGGTATGTTGATCGGAGTGGTACGCCAGGTCGGTAAGGATTTCAGCGAACAGGTTGAAGTCGGCACGAAAATCGCGACACTTGTCTCTCTTTCCTTGACACCGTTACAGATCGACGAGATTCATGAGATGGATATGGATACCTGTCAGGTTCGTGTCTCTGGACAGGCCATCCTGTTTCAGAGCGGCATCTTTGCGAAATTGCCTGAGGATTTGCCGCAGGAATTTGCCTTGGGATTGCTGGATGTAGGAAGACGGATGAGGGCGGAAGGTTTGCTGTAGCGTTTGAACATGCATTTGAACAGCTCGAAAAAGACCAATGGAATCTCACGTTCCCTGGTCCTTTTTTCATCATTTCACCAATTGCAGAATCCAATCTTTCAGATCAACGATTCGCAACGTCTTTGGGCGGGTGTCTGTTCCGGTTACGAGTATAGGAACGTGCGAATCTTGTTCATGCAGCGATCCGTGAGCTGCTCCCCCTCGATGGGAAGGGGAATTTTCACCTGCAAGCTCATAACCGGGCTTGACAGTGATGACCACGTATTTCCCTTCGTGAGAATGCATGGCTCCGTACAGCCTAGCCAATACGTCGGGATACTTTCCATACGTGATCCGGTTGTTTGTAATCGTCATGTCCAGCAGCCCGGGGTCGCCCGTCCATGTCCACGACTGACCGTATTCATCTACGAATTTTCCCTTTGGACGATAGGAGAATGTCTGGTTGCTTTTCCCTGCCGTAACTTGCACATTTTGACTGTCCTTCAGGGCAATGATGTCGAGCTTGTCCTCCTTTTGCAAAAGCTTCACCACCTGCGCGGGCGAGACTTGCGGGTCGATGGCATAGATATAGGACATCCGCTCATTTGCGGCAATCACCAACTGGTCTGCCACCTGCACGGGCTGACCTATTTTCGCAATGCGGTAACCAGCTAATAATGACCTCAAGTCGATGGTAGCAGCTTCTCTATCTTCCTGAACATCGGTTTGACCACTGTCTCCCATGACAATCCAGACGGCCTGATGGACGGCCTGCTCCCAGGAGCCGTATGCGTTCAGCGCGATTTGAAGCGCCTGATCCGCTTTTACGATCCCTTCAGTTTGGGCACTTCCTTTATTATGTACAGACATATCATTTTCTGGAAAGTAGGCGATGGTTACATCCGGAAGCTTGCGCTGCTCGATCAGATAAGCGATGTCCTGCGCGGAGAATTGGTTATTCAGTCCGTACTTCTTCCACAGTTGGGCATTCCGGTGATTCTGCGGGTCGAGTTGTGCCAGAGCTGCATAGGAAAGCAGGGAGGGTCCCTTGACTCGGATTTCTTCCGGCAATCGCGTGCTTTTTGCTAGATACGTCGGCACATGCAAACTGTGCTCCGTCTTCCCTCGATAGACAATCGCATTGATGGAAGCGGAATGTTTTCCTTTTTCGGCTAATTCTTCATGGATGGTCTTCGTTTTTTTGCTCAGATGGTTCTGATTTAGTTCATAGACGGAATCGATAAACTGCTGCACTTGATCAATCTTCAGCGCTTCCTTGGGTCCATTGCCGTAGTAGATCATGCGGTTTTCATTGCCACTGTACCAGACCAAGCCCGGCACCTGATGCTGGTCTGCGTATGTACCCGTCAAAAAGGTGCTGTCTATCGTTACCGACATGGTGGGAAAAGAACTTACCATCTGTGGATAGTAATGTCCTTTGGATACCAAGAACTGAAGGGCGGGAGCACGACCTTGTTGGATCGCTTCACGCAGTGGCTTGTCCATTAACGAATCGACGAGGATGACGATGACAGGCTTGGCAGCTTCGGGGGCAGAGGACTGAATTCTTTGCAGATTGGCCCGATCTTGAGGAGGTGTACTGCATCCAGCGACGAGTAGGAGTACGATCATCACGAGATACGGAAGCTTCATCGTCTTTACCAACACACTTCCCCCTTCAACCCTTTGGCCGGAAGACGAGGGCCATCAAAAAACCGAAAACAATGGCGGAAGATATGCCTGCGCTCGTCACCTCAAAAATACCCGTGATAATGCCGACCAATCCATTCGCTTCAGCCTCTGCCATCGCCCCGTGGACCAGCGCATTGCCGAAGTTGCTGATGGGGACGGTAGCACCCGCGCCAGCGAATTCGATGAGTGGATCATACAACCCAAAGCCATCCAGAACTGCGCCTGCCACAACCAAAGATGACATCGTGTGCGCTGGCGTCAGCTTTACCACATCCATCAAAAACTGACCGATCAGGCAGATCGCCCCCCCCACTAGAAATGCCCACAAAAACGTCATGGTCCCCCTCCTTACTTATCAGCTTCAATGGCTACGGCGTGCGCGATGCATGGGATGCTTTCTTTTTGCTGATAGGAAATAGGCGACAGCAACGCTCCAGTGGCGACCACGAGAATGCGGTTCCACTCCCCTTCCTTCATCCGACGCAACAGATGGCCGTAAGTGACCGTAGCGCTACAGCCGCATCCGCTGCCACCGGACCATACCGTGGGATTATCGCCGTAAATCAGCATGCCACAGTCCACATAGCGCTCAAGCGGGACGTGGACGTTGTGCTGGGGTAACAGTTCAGACAAAATGGAATGGCCGACTTTTCCAAGATCGCCCGTCACGATCAGGTCGTAATGATCATGCGGGAGCTGCAAATCCCGAAAGTGGGTTTCGATCGTCGCCAAAGCAGCCGGGGCCATCGCTCCGCCCATGTTAAACGGATCAGACATGCCCATGTCTACAATCCGCCCAATCGTGGCAGCTTGAATGCGCAAGCCAGTGCCTTTGTTTGCGACCACCGCTGCTCCTGCACCTGTCACGGTCCACTGTGCAGTAGGCGGTTTTTGCGAGCCATATTCGGTAGGATAGCGGTACTGCTTTTCCGCTGCCGCATTGTGACTGCTGGTCGCAGCGAGTACATAGTCAGCAGATCCGCTGTCTACCAGTTGAGCTGCCAAAGCGAGCCCTTCCATCGAAGTAGAGCACGCGCCGAAGATGCCCAGAAAGGGAATAGCCAGCGTCCGTGCAGAAAAATTGGCGGAAATGGTCTGATTCATCAAATCGCCAGCCAGCATGAAGTGTATCTGCTCTTTTCGAAGGCCTGCCTTTTCAATCGCTTTGTCGCAAGCCTCCTCCAGAAGAACTCGCTCCGCTTTCTCCCAGCTGTCCTGCCCGATCATGAGATGACCATGCAGGATATCAAAGTCGTCTGCCAGCGGTCCTTGTGCTTCAAATGGTCCGCCAATCGCAGAAGTACCGGCAATCACTGGCCGTGATGGAAACACCCATGACTGGTAGCCCTGGCGCATACGTTATCCTCCCATTTTGATCAGCGTTTTGATGAGTCCGACGATGAATGCGGAAGCGACACCAAATACGATGACCGATCCCGCAAGTTTAAACATATTTCCACCTACCCCCAGCACAAAGCCCTCGCTGCGGTGATCAAGCGCCGCTGAAGTAATGGAGTTGGCAAAGCCTGTCACAGGCACACTCGTTCCCGCTCCCGCCCATTGTGCAATCCGATCGTACAGCCCCAATCCCGTCAACAGGGCTGAGATGAAGATCAAGACCGCAACAGTCGGGTTCCCTGCCGTTTTTTCCGTAAAGTGAAAATAGCGAATAAAGATTTCCTGAATCGCTTGCCCCACCAGACAGATCCCCCCTCCGACGAGGAAGGCACGAGTGAAATTGCGCACCAAGGGACGCGGCGGTTCATGCCGCTTGGCCAGCTCTTGGTATTTCTGCTGAGACAGTGTAAGATTTTTCTTTTTTTCATCAGCCATCCGGCTCACTCCCTCTTAACGGATCAACAGTGGTTTGACCTGGTCGATCACTTCTTGAAGCTCTTCTGAATCGACCTGATAGGCCCGCTTCATTCGCTTGTCCTTTGTCCCTATTGCGTACAATTCCAGATCTGCCTGACATTTTTTCAAAGTGGCAAATGTCAGCTTCATGGCCTGCGGCTCCGGAACCTTTAATTTATCATCGTACAAGTCCAGGTATAGCTGCCCTCCCTTGTCTACTTGACCAAGGAAGACATTTTCCAGCGCGACCCCTGCTTTCTCCAGCTCGGCCCTTACCCAATTGCGGTTCAATCCCAGATTGGATAAAGACTCGTCCATGATCGCTCCATCCATGATCACCGCCTGGGGCTCTTCCGCTGGAGACACAATCAGTTCAAGGTGTTGAGGGGTCACTGGCTGATGCTGTGACTTGAGCAGAACACTGACATCTCCACTGGATTCCATCAAGGCGAATTCGACGTCGGCTACGCGAAAGACGTTCTTCATTCGCAGATGCTCCATCAATTCTTCCGTAGACATCCGTTCACTTTTGAGATTGTCTTCCAAAATCTTGCCGTCCTTGATCAGAATCGTGGCGTTGCCTTCTACGAAATTACGAATGTGCTTGCTTTTAAGAGAGAGCCACTCCAATAAGACCGGGAACAAGGCAAAAATGGTTAGCGCAATCAAGCTGTGGTAAATGGGACTATCCACTTCAGTAGCCATAAAAGCGGCAATGGAACCAATGGTAATTCCCACAATATACTCGATGTAGGTAATCTGTCTTATCTGTCTCTTCCCGATGATTTTGGTTAGGATAAATAGATACACAAAGGCTACGAGCGATCTTATGACGATGTCCAGCCAATCCGGCATGTTTCACTTACCTCCAATTCCCACCAGGAAAGGGAAGGGAGAGAGTCCCCTCCTCCGTCTCCTGTTTGGAAGCAATTAAAATCCTTTGTATTGTGGTTCTTCGTTTTCCAGCTCAGTAACGCGTTGTTCCAGATTGGTAATGATCGATTGCGTTTGCTCAGCTGCTTGGGTATACAGTTGTTTTGCCTGTTGGTTTTGCGTATTCAGCGCAAACGTTTCCAGGTTGGCCTGCGCACCTTTCAAGCTAGCCAGTGTTTGCTTCACCTGCGATCCTACTGTCATCTGCTCTCACCTCCAATGATAGTATCAACCATTCAAAAGAAAATTATCCCCATATATGGAGCGGGTGACTTTCATATCTTTTGGAAATAAAGGTTATTTTTAACATGAAAAAGGCGCCTTCCATTAGCAGAAGGCACCCAGGTGATTGTTTTAATGTGATGTTATTCAGAAGAGGGTTTGAAAGCAGAGGCCAAGCGAATCAAGTCCTTTTCTGATAGATTTCCAATGATTTGCAGACGGATGACCTTTCCCTTCGGATCAAGAATATGCACAGCAAGCCGTTTGACATCACTATTCTGAAATGGAGTAAGTGTAGCCACATTGTCGCTACCTGGGATCTGCATGACTTTCATATATGCAGGATATGTCTCGTGAACTCGCTCTTTTCGATTCAGAATATCCATAGTATACGTGTCAATATCTTGGGTGACAGCAGCCCACTCTCGTTCTTTTCGGAAAATGTCCCAATGCGCAAGTTTTTGGACCGGTTCCCCCAACTTCCCGTCCTTTAGTGTGAAATATTGCGTAATGAGTCCATTGGAAGAGAGGAGAGGTAGATGTGCGGCAACGGGTCGATATAGAGGGGCGCCGAAGGTTTTTTTCGTCTCTTCTGTCGTCATAACCTTCCCTCCTTTGCTAATCCTTTGGTAGTCCTCCAAAGAGGTCGTAATCACATCTGATCTTTCAGCATCTGAAGGATCACTAATTGTTATTTCTATATTTTTCCATATCCATTTTTTCTGTACGACTTCTTCTGCTTGGACAAAATCCTGAGCGAACATGACTACCATCACCATTGCTGTACATACAAACTTCATGCATGTTTTCATGTTACGGTCTCCTCTCCATGATCTGACTTGCAATGTCCAGCATTGCATCTTTGCTCATGCCTGTATCTGTCGTATGAAGAGAGAGCGACCAGTCCTGATCCATCCATCTCAATTCCTTTCGCGGCTTCCCAAACGGATCATCTCGTTCGATATACAAGCCTTCCAAACCGCTGATTTGCACCTCTTCTACCGTTTGATTAGCCCCTGGCACTGTGATCATGCCTTTGCCTTCCCAGTCCTGCTTCCATCCATTGACACGAAGCAGGTTTCCAGTTGGGTCTTCATAGGTAGCAGACACCTGGTAGTAGGTGGGCAGAGCTGGCAATGGTTCAGCTATCAGCTCCTGCTTATTTTCCAACCCCCGATTTTTCAAGCTCACTTCCAGGGATTCGTCTTTTGTATAATCGTAGCTGATCAGACCTTCTGTAAAGTCGTACGTGTCAGCAATACGTGCGGGATAATCGAGTACCCCTTGGACCAGTGTGTTTAGCTCGGACAATTCTCTTACCTTGAGCGGATTCACGATATAGATAACCTCTCCTTGCCCTGCTTCATTTTTCTGAAACACTGCTGCCGCCGTACCGGGTTTCAACCCGCTCCTAACCTCGTCGAGCTTGGCCTGCGAAGCTTGCAATTGAGCGAGTCGTTCCTTGGAAAGAGGAGGGGAAGCCTGATACTCGATCACCGTCTCTTTGGCTTGGTTCTGGATTTTGTACAAGGTTATCGATGTAAATCCCGTCGCGAAAACAAATACAAGCGTAGCGACCAAAAACCACTTGGTCTTTATGGCATTCTTGGTTGTCGATCCTTTTCTGTCTTTTCCGGCAGAATGAAGGATTCTTTCCCGCAACAAAGGGGAAAGCGGAATTGATTCGTGCTCATTACCCAAAGCATCCATTGCCTTCTTCATTCGTTCTTCCATCATGACCGATCCCCTCCCAAGCTTAATGGCTGCTGACTGACGATTTCTCGAGCTTTTATCAAAGCATGGTGCAAACGTGATTTTACGGTTCCGACAGGCAATTGCAGGATTTCGGCAATCTCATTCTGGCTACAGCCATGCCAATATTTCAGAACCAAGACACTTCGGAATTTGAACGGAAGATGCTGGATCCGTTCCATGAGCTGCTGCTGCTCCAACTGTTCGACTACCTCCTTGGAGATATCTGGTACCGTTTGCGCAGTCGCCAGCAGGTTCATTGATCAAAATGACGCAATGACTTGAATACCTCTAGATATATGTCATGAATCACATCCTCAGCGTCTTGCTTGTTGTCCAGCAGAAACGAAACTGTCTTCTTGACATCATGAATCGTCCTATCATACAGTTCACCGAAAGCCTCCCTATCACCCGCGAGTACCTGATTGATGCATACTCGCAATCCCTCGTCGATCGACCGCTCCACAATTCCACCCACTTTCCGTTGATTTACACCTCATATTGGTCATTTGCGATTGATTCGTTCAAAATGTCCCCTGCCTATTGTAATAAACTTATAGCATTATTCTCTATACGAATGATGCCAAAGGCTTTTTGAACAACGCTGGCATCATGGTACCGATGAGACTTCTCCACGAATATGAAACGGCACCGTACCATCTGGGAATTTGTCAGCGTCATGGACAAGTGGGCTCCGCTGGTTCCCGGCTACATCAGCCACGAGATCATCAATGACCGCCAGTCCACCTGGACCTTCATGGGCGACATCGGAATCATGAAGAAAAAAGTGAGCTTGAAGATAGACATCACGGCAAAGGGTGTCATGGGTCCCATGATCAACTCGATTCTCAAAACATTCGTTCCAAAGACGACGACTGATTTGGCGGAAGCCATCGCCAATCGGATCAACGAAACAGCATCGATCAAATCCTAGCCGAAAAATGGCCCCGAGTATGGGGCCTTTTTCATTGAACAAAAAAGATTTTCCGATATATCCTGCGGCATTCCTCCATACACATATCAAGATCGACAACCATCGAGGGGAAAGGAATGAGTATCCATGCCTCAGGGAATACACGAAATAGATCTCGATCTCCCGGTCCAGACGATCTGGGAGTTCGTAAGTGTAATGGAAAACTGGATTCCACTGGTTCCAGGCTACATCAGCCATGAGATTATCAATGAGCGTCAGTCCACCTGGATGTTCAATGGCGACATCGGCATTATGAAGAAAAAAATACATCTTCAGGTCGATATTACGGAATGGACACCGCCATCACTGGTGAAGTTTAACCTGACAGGAATCAACGAGAATTTTTCTGGTGAAGGCTACTTCAAGACCGCGTCACTGGGTAATCAGCGTACCAGAATGACATGTTCCCTCGACATCACAGCCAAAGGCGTAAAGGCCCCTATGATCAACTCTGTACTAAAAAGCTTGGTTCCAAAGACAACCACGGAATTGGCCGAAGCTGTCGCCAACCGGATGCTCGAAATGGCTTCCACTCCACCAACACGTTCATGACGCTACCTCTGCAGCAGACCATCGATCGGGTCCTGTCTGCAGAGGTTTTTTATTTCAAAATATTCATTGCCTTCCTAACCTCTAAACTGGTATACCTATTCATGTAAAAGAATGAACTCACGAGGAAAGGAAATGTCCCTTGACTCTGATCCTACATCCGCTGAACGGTGCCTACAAGGGCTACGACTATGCCACGTTAGGTGCAATGGCGGATGATCTTGTCATCATGGCTTACGCCTACGAAGGTGAGAAAGGTCCGGAGCCGATGAACAAAGTGGACGAAGCGATTCGCATGGCCTTGGTCCACGTCCCTAAGGAAAAACTGATTCTGGGAGTATCGATGGGAAGCGAAAATGAATCGTCGGTGAATCAGAAAATCGGCCTTGCCAAGCGATACAATCTCAAAGGCTACGCCATCTGGCGACTGGGTCTGATCAATCAAGCATCGATGGAGCAAATCAAACAGAGCGTTCAATAAATGGCGCTCCTTGGTAGGCAAAAAAGAAAGAGGCAGGATTCCCAAATGTGAAATGTGAGACGATTTAGGGAAGACGGCATCTGTCAAAAAGCTGTAAGGAGATCAAGCCGACGATGAAAATGATATCATGGAACGTAAATGGATTAAGAGCTTGCGTGAATAAAGGGTTTCAAGAGTACTTTGTGAAAATGGATGCGGATATCTTTTGTATCCAGGAAACAAAATTGCAAGAGGGCCAGATTTCGGTTGAGTTTGCTGACGGGTATCATCAGTATTGGAATTATGCGATCAAAAAGGGCTATTCCGGAACCGCTGTATTCACCAAGCAAGAGCCCTTATCTGTCTACTATGGTCTGGAAGACAACCATGAGCCAGAAGGACGGATGATCACCCTGGAATTCGATTCGTTCTATCTCGTCAACGTATACACGCCAAATGCGAAACGAGACTTGTCGAGACTGGAATACAGGCTGGAATGGGAAGACCGGTTCCGCAGCTATCTCTTGCAGCTGGACAAGCAAAAGCCAGTCATCGTGTGTGGCGATCTCAATGTGGCTCATCAGGAAATCGACATCAAAAATGCAAAATCGAACCGTGGAAATTCCGGCTTTACTGACGAAGAGCGTGGCAAGATGAGTGAACTGCTCCAATCCGGTTTTATCGACACGTTCCGGCATTTCTATCCAGATCGAACAGATGCCTATTCCTGGTGGTCCTATATGCCAAAGGTAAGAGAGCGCAACATCGGCTGGAGAATCGACTACTTCCTCTCCTCCACAAGGCTTGCCCCGTCCTTGATTGACGCCCGTATCGATGCCGATGTAACAGGCAGCGATCACTGTCCAATCATCCTGGAACTGGCTGATCTGTAGCACACGCACATACGGCTGCCTGCTGGGCAGCCTTTTTTATACTATCGGAAAGTGTTGAGTGCGCTAAAGCGCTAAAAAGATTAGCGGAAGATAGTATAAGTGCAACTAAGGCTCCGCCAAAAGCTTGGCGTAGCCAAGTTTTCTAATTGCCCACGTTTCCATTTCAAGGAATATTTTCAGATGTCATGAGAGATTCTACAACTAATGGTCAGTCCATATCCTGGAGGAATCCCATGACATTTCTGATATCGTTTCTTATCGTGGTCGTGATCGTTTTGTTTGGCGCCTTTTCTCCAGAGCTTTTTGCCAAAACAGCTACTCGCGTTCTAGACTTGACCACCACGAACTTTGGCTGGTTTTATTTGATCGTCGCCTTTAGTTTTTTGATCTTCTGTATCTATTTGGCCTTTAGCAAATACGGTCAGATCCCTTTGGGGCAGGATGACGACGAACCCGAATACTCTTTGCCTACCTGGTTTAGTATGCTTTTTAGTGCAGGAATGGGAATTGGACTTGTTTTTTGGGGAGTCGCCGAACCTGTTTCCCACTACTTTGCGCCTCCAGCAGGAGTAACAGGCCAAACGACGGAAGCAGCGCAGGTCGCTATGCGGTACGCTTTTTTCCATTGGGGACTTCATCCGTGGGGCATTTATGCCGTCATCGCGCTTTCGCTTGCCTACTTCCAATTCAGAAGAGGCTCCAAGGGGTTGATTTCTTCCACTTTTGCCCCTTTGCTTGGTGAGAGAATACATGGGCCTATCGGAAAAGCAATCGACATCCTCGCCGTGATCGCCACCGTTTTTGGAGTCGCCACCTCGCTTGGCCTTGGCACGTTGCAAATAAACGGCGGGTTGTCTCATCTGTTTGGACTTGCCTCCAATACCACCGTACAAATCGCGATCATTGCCATTATTACGGTCATCTATCTCTTGTCCTCTACCACGGGACTCGATAGAGGGATCAAGATACTCAGCAACACCAATTTGATAGTAGCATTGGCCTTGTTGCTGCTGACCCTCATCCTGGGGCCGACTTCATTTTTGTTCGACACCTTTACCAGCACGCTAGGCAGCTATTTGAACAATCTCATTTCCATGAGCTTGCGCCTCACTCCCTTTACCCAGGGGAATTGGGTTGCCAATTGGACTTTGTTCTACTGGGCCTGGTGGATCGCCTGGGCCCCATTTGTCGGCATGTTTATCGCCCGAGTGTCCAAGGGGCGTACGATCAAGGAATTCGTCATCTGTGTGATGCTCGTCCCCAGTCTGCTCAGCTTCATCTGGTTCTCTGTCTTTGGGGGTACCGCCTTGCATCTGGAAATCTTTGATCAGGCCCCGATTGGAGAGGCTGTTCAGAATGATATTTCTACCGCCTTGTTTCTCGCGCTGGAACAGCTGCCTTGGGGAACCATTCTCGCGATTGTCGCCCTGGTTCTGATCTTCACCTTCTTCATCACCTCGGCTGACTCAGCCACATTTGTCCTGGGGATGCTGTCTGCCGACGGTACTCTCGATCCATCCACTCGCGTCAAAATCACCTGGGGCATCCTCCAGTCTACGATTGCGGTGGTCCTTCTGCTCAGCGGAGGATTGGAGGGATTACAGACGGCCTCGATCGTCGCCGCACTCCCTTTCGCCGTCATCATGGTCTTGATGTGCTTCTCCTTGATGCGCGCCCTTCGTGAAGAAGAACGGTCTGCCAAAAAGAGGCGTCGGGAACAGAGCAAGAAGCTCGAAAAGCTGCTTAAGGATCTATGAAATGGCGAAAAAACCTTAGTCCTGTTTCGCTTCGGACTAAGGTTTTTATGATTTGACTTAATCGTCCCAATCTACATCAAGCACATCACCTGTCGTTGCGGAGATCTCGAACTCCACTTCACGCCATTGGTCCGTCCGCATTTCCACTTCGTACAGATACTGTCCGTCGTCTTCATCCAATTTAGCTTTGACGATCGTTCCTTTCACCTGGTTCAAAGCAATTTTTTTTGCTTCTTCGAGACTGATTTTCACCTTTTGCTTCATGCGTTCCGGATCGTTTTCGCGCCACGCTTCACCGGTCATGGCATCGACATAGACGTCTACCTTCCGATTGGTGGTCTTGATTTCGAATTTGTAATAGAGCGTACCCCGCTCCGTTTCCAGCTCCATTTCCCGGATCGTTCCGGGCTGAACGCCGAGTGCCAGCTTCCTGGCTACTTCCTGCGAAATCCGCACTGTTTTCAACACATCTGCGGGTATATCATCATCAATCTCCAGATATACAGGACGATTCATTTGCTGCTGCGTCGATTTATTCCCATCGCTTTTGTCTTCTGCAATAGCTGTCAGGCTGATGCTCCCAGCGATCCAGTACTTTCTTCATGAGAAATCTCTCCTCTCTGTTTCCCTCATGATAGCGCCTGAAAATGAAACAGAAATAAGAATAAGATTAGAAAATGATGAGAGATTCCTCAATCCTCCCAAAGAACGGACAAAACCCTGCCGGTATGAGCGTCTACTTGCACCTTCACCTCTTGATGGTCAGAGGTATCGATCTCTACTTCATAGGCCAAGGCTCCGTTTACTTCCTCCACTTCTATACCGTCAAACGTCCCGTCAATCTGCTCCAAAGCAATGGCTTTCGCTTGGTCCAGCGAAATTCCGGTGTTTTGGTTGGCTTGTTTGAGCGGGGGCTGCTCAGGCTCGGATGGCTTCTGAGTCTGTGTGGAATCTGCTGGTTCCATTTTCAAGGGAATGAGCTGCAAAATCTGTCCAGAATGAGCATCTGTACGGATTTGATAGATCCCGTTCGCTCCCTGTAACGTACTGCTGTAGCGATTTAATCCCTCTTCCTCGATCAGCTCAATCGAGGTCACCTCGCCCGCATACCTGGATTCGATTGTTTTTTTCATCTCATCGGCCGTGATGATCTCTTCTTCCTTGCTTGCAGTCAGCTGCGAAACGCCGAAGACGACCAGCACCACCATCAGCACGCCAAAGTAAATGCCAACCTTTCGATTCACCGCTGCTCCTCCCCTGCTGCTTGTTTGGACATGGAAAATGTTACGGTAAAGGTCGTTCCTTTGCCTTCTTCACTGAAGACATCGATTCTGCCGCCGTGCGCATCCACAATTCGTTTGGCAATAGACAAGCCCAGTCCACTGCCGCCAGAATCCCTTGCTCTCGCCTTGTCTACCCTGTAAAACCGGTCGAAAATATGAAGCAGGTCTTCATTGGGAATGCCTACTCCGTGATCCACAACAGAAAGGGCTGCCTCGCCATTTTGTTCCGTTAATTCGATACGGATCGGTTCCGAACTGTACGTCAGCGCATTGTCGAGCAAGATCACGAGCAGCTGCTTCAGCTTTTGCTCGTCGGCATGTACGCGAATTTCTGTTGCTGGGGCATGGACGGAAATCTGCTGATCATACGTTCTCCTCATCCATTTGGCCGTCTCTTCGCTCAACTGAACCAGACCCACTTCCTGAATCGATAAAAGGGACTCTTCATGGGGATTGGCCAGCATCAGCATTTGTCTGGTCATTTTTTTCATCCGAACGGCTTCAGCGTAGATGGCGTCTACTGACTCCTCCAGCACTTCCGGCTTTTTCATCCCCCATCGCTTCAGCATGGTTGCATAGCCTTCTATGACGGTCAACGGGGTTTTCAGCTCATGCGAAGCATCCGAGACGAATTGCTGCTGCCTGATAAAGTTTTGATGCAAAATGTCGATCATTCGATTAAAGGTGTTACCCAGCTGGTACAGTTCGTCCTTGGACTGATGCTGCTGCAAATCCAGCTTCTTGAAAACACCCCGATTCTGAATTTCCTCCATCGTCTGGATCATCGAATGGATCGGACCGAGGATCACTTTTCCCAGCAGTCTGCCAGCAAAAAAGGAAGGGAGCAAAACAACAAGCGAGGCGATGAGCAGCACCACGCGCAGCATGCGCATCGTCTCCTGTGTATCCGCCAGACTGGTTGTTACTTCGAGGGAGACAATCTTTCCGTCCTTCCAGATGACAGGCATTTGCGCCATCGCATAGGCTACGCCGTCCCGCTCCACAATCCGATAAGCTTCAGATTTGCTGTATTCCGGGAGGAGATCACGAAATGCTATATCTTTAGTAGCGGTAAGGATGGGACGTGACTCCTCGTTAATCACCCTGATCATGCCAAGCTGCGTCAAAAAGGCTTGCAGCATATCTGCAGGCTCCACCTGATTGGCGGATGAATGGAGTGTTTCCGTGATATTCTCGGCCTGCAGCTGAATTCTTTCCAGCTCCTGGTCCATCATTTGCTTATGAAACAGCCAATAGATCGAAGTGTTGATGATGCATACGATCAAAATCAGCCATACTGTTGAAAATAGATGGATCTTGTTTCGGATATTCATCCGTAATTACCCCTTTATTGTATATCCGATTCCCGGTACAGTATGAATAATCGGGACATGCGGAGACGCGTCCAGCTTTTTGCGCAAATAGCGGATGTACACGTCCACAACGTTCGAGTCACCTTGATAGTCATAACCCCATACCTTCGTCAAAATCTGCTCTCGATTTAGCACCTGGTTTGCGTTTTTCACCATATAGAGCAGCAAATCAAACTCACGGGGCGTCAACTCGATCTGCATGCTGCCCCGCATCACGCTGCGTTGTTTTTCGTCTATCAGGAGATCGGACAGCGTGTAGCGTCCTGTATCCACTTCCTTTTTTAACACGTTCGCCATACGCATGCATGCGCGAATTCTGGCCAAAAGCTCCTCAATCGCAAATGGCTTGGTAATGTAATCATTGGCGCCTAGATCCAGTCCGGTGACGCCGTCTTCGGCAGCATACACTTCGTATCCCTCGTATTCCAGCTCCAATTCCAGGAAGCGGGCGATTTTCCTTTCATCTTCTATCAATAAGATTTTTGCCTGACTCATGGATCTGCCTCCCTCTCTCCTATTTACCGTAACAAAGGCTGATCGTCGGAGTCTACTTCTACTTTCAGGTTTTCCAGCTTTCCAGAGAAGAACGCTGCGGAAGATCCCTGCAAATCTGTGCACGAAAAGTCGGATGGCTCGCTGGCTTTCCTGCTATTCTGTTGACTAAGAAGGAGGGACGAAGGATGAACTCTCTCATACACCTGAATGCAGCCTTGAACTATATTGAAGATCATCTCAGCGGCGAGATCGACTTCAAAGTAGCAGCAAAGCTGGCCTATTGCTCGGAGTATCATTTTACCCGTATGTTTTCTTTCCTTGCGGGAGTTACGCTGTCCGAATACATTCGCCGCAGACGCCTCACGCTTGCCGCATTTGATCTTTAGGACCCTCGCGTAAAAGTCATCGATATCGCCATCAAATACGGCTACAACTCCGCTGATTCTTTCACCCGCGCCTTTCAAGAGCTGCATGGGGTCACTCCTTCCAAATCGAGGATGCGAGAGCAGGCACTCAAAGCCTATCCTCGAATGAACTTTCAGCTAACCATTCAAGGAGGAGATGAAATGAACTATCGCATCGAGGAAAAAGAGGCGTTTCGCATCATTGGGATCATGAAGCGAGTGCCGATCGTATTCCAAGGCGAGAATCCGGAGATTGCCGCGATGCTTGGCAAGCTGGATATAGAGACGATCCAGTTGCTTAAGCAGCAATCCAATATCGAGCCAAAAGGCATTATCAGTGCTTCGACCAACTTTTCCGAAGGCCGAATGGAGGAAAAAGGGGAGTTGGATCATTACATCGGGGTAGCGACGACGAACGAATGCCCCCCTGGCTTCGCTGTGTTGGAAGTTCCTGCTAGCACCTGGGCTGTATTCGAGTCAGTTGGTCCTTTTCCAGAAACACTCCAGCAAATATGGGGCCGCATCTATGCCGAGTGGTTTCCCACGTCCAGCTATGAACTGGCCAAAGGGCCGGAAATCCTGTGGAACGAACATCCCGATACGACTTTGCCTGCGTATAAAAGCGAGATCTGGATTCCTGTCATCAAGCGCAATCCCTGATCGGTGTGACCATGCTTAAAAGAGAAACCCTACCTTTGCGGTGAAAGGTAGGGTTTGCTCGTTCCATTTAGGCAAGGTTCTCATCGTTCAAGTAAGCTACTGCCAGATCGATAAAATAGCGAATCGCATCCAGATATTTCGTAACATCGACCCATTCATCCGGTTGATGGGCCATGCTCGGTTCACCGGGTCCGTAGATCAGGACGGGAATTCCGTTTAGGTGTGGCTGATAAACAGAAGCGTCTGTGTAGTAATTGACACCGCGCGGCGATGCATCCTGCTCCATGCCTGCTACCTGCATGGCTGTTCGAATGAAGGGATTGCTGGCAGACGTATCGACATAAGCCATGTCATTTAAGACCTTTATATGACAAGAGGCAGATAAACTCGCTTTCTGGGCCAATTGTTGAATTTCTTCCAGGATCTTGGCATGATTTTGACCCGGAACCGTCCGTATATCAAGAGTGACGCTGCATTGGTCCGGTACGACATTGACGCTAATCCCCCCGCGGATCATGCCGATATTCAACGTGGAGCCACCGAGAATTTCATGCGGTGTATGCTCTAGTTGATAGTGATTCAGCTCGGTAATGAATCGATGAATCGCCTGGATTGCGTTGATCCCGTGATCAGGCATGGAGCCGTGCGCCGTTTTGCCAAGCATGGTGACTTCCAGCCAAAGCGCTCCTTTATGGGCGACGATCACCTGATTGGCTGTCGGCTCACTGACGACGATCGCAGAGGCGTGATCGATCTGTCCCTTTCTCGCCACTTCCTTGGCACCGAGACAATCTACCTCTTCCCCTACCGTACCCGCGAAAAGCAAGTTTCCAGGCAGCGTAATACCTGACTTGGCTAGGCACTCCATCGCGATAATCATCGCGGCTACTCCGCTTTTCATGTCCGTCGTGCCGCGCCCGTAAATGCGGTCGCCTACTCTTTCGCCTGCAAATGGCGGGTACGTCCAATCCACGCCCCCGACTGGAACGGTATCGAAATGTCCGCTAAACACCAAGGTTTTCCCCTGGTCTTGAGAGGTATTCTGTGTCGGATCGCCATTCAGTGAGACGAGCAAATTGGCCCGATTCTCAGCCACCAAATCCAGCTCCATATGCAAGCCACTGTTGACTAGCCGTTTTTGAATCGCTTCCGCAACCGCCAGTTCAGCACCTGGCGGATTTACACTATTGATCTGGATGAGCGACTGCAAAAAGGAAATGGCATTCTCCTGATCGACTTGCGCAAACAAATCCGTTCCCTTCATTCTCCCTAACCTCCTCATTCCCAAGAATGCGGCAGACCTGTTCTTGCCCCTACCTGCTCTACGACACGGGCACCCAGGGTAATGCCGGCCTGCAAAACCTTTTTCTTGTCCCATCCCCGCGAAAAACCGTACAGTACACCGACCGCAAATGCATCTCCAGAGCCCGTAGAATCTACAGCCTTGACCGGCAAGGAAGGCAGAAAGACTCGCTCACGGGCTGTGCTGTAGACGGCCCCTTCCTTTCCCAATTTCACGAAAATTTCCTGTACGCCAAGACCGTGCAGCTCCAGCAAAGCCTGCTCCACTTCCCTGTCACCGACCAAATCCTGCAG
The DNA here is from genome assembly GCF_029870785.1 of Brevibacillus sp. AY1. Taxonomy (NCBI): domain Bacteria; kingdom Bacillati; phylum Bacillota; class Bacilli; order Caryophanales; family Paenibacillaceae; genus Brevibacillus; species Brevibacillus sp. AY1. The sequence continues at coordinate 20,198 of NZ_JAFLPN010000012.1, read as the reverse complement.
CTCCGAACGATTCACAAACAGGATATCGGTCTGCGCAAGAAACACTTTGATTGAATCCAATCCCTTTTTGGTCAGCAAGGAGCTGGGATCGAAGGAAATGCGCAGCCTGGGGTTTCGCTTTTTCCAGGCGAAAAGCTGTTCGGCGATAGACAGATGCGGACTGCTCAGATGAAGAATGTCGAGTTCACGGCAAAAATCTTCTGGTATCCGGTTTACCTCATACTGCACATTGGCTCCCGGATAGGTATACATCGTGCGAAGACCCTGCTTGTTCACGAGCACCATCACCATGCCGGACGATGCATCCTCCACGATCTGGACGTAGTCTCGGCGCACCTTTTCCATGCTGTCTAAAAGAAAGGTCGTATACGCATGCTGGCCGACCGCTCCCAGAAAGAATACCTCTTCACCCAAACGAGAAAGACCAACAGCGACATTCGCTGCTGATCCTCCAGGCAAAAATTGCAGGCTGCTCACTTCCGTCTCCTGATCAGCTTCTGCGAGGGCGTCCACCTGACAGATGATATCTGTATTCACAAAACCGTGCACCGCTATCTTTCCCATATCCAGACCCCAGCCTATCGTAAGGAATCAACCTGATCCATGAAGCGTTTGACCTTCTCCGTGTCTACGCGCTCCCACCAGTTGCCGTTCTCTTTCAGGAAGCTGCCGACGATGGCGCCATCTGCTACCGAAAGAATCTTCTTCGCGTTCTGCTCGGTCATTCCGCTGCCCACGATAACAGGCAGGGACGCATTTTCCTTGATCCCCAAAATCTCGTCCAGCGAGGTTTCATCCCCGGTACGATTTCCGGTCGCAATCAGGATGTCCGCATCGAAGAACTCATTGTCCCGCGTCTGCTCAGAAAGGCTGCGATCCGCAACAATCGCGTGGCTGCCATGCTTCACATGCACGTCCGCGAGAATTTTGATATCGTCCCCGAACAGTCTCGCCTTGTAGCGCATCGCCCTGGAGGAGGCTCCTTCCACGAAGCCTTCGTTGGCAATATAGGCGTTGACCCACTGATTGGAGCGCACCCATTTGGCCTGTATCGCCTTGGCTATCGCGATAGCTGGCAGGACCGCATTCGCCAGACAGTTTACTCCGATCGGCACCGTGGACATTTTCTTCAGCTCGATACCGACTGCTGTCATCGCAGCGACCGTCTCATGGCCGAAATCCTCCGGCTTGGGAAATGGAAGATCCCAGGCATTCTCGATCTGCAATCCGTCTATGCCACCTTCGATCAATCTGCGGGCATCCTCCAGCGCGAAGTCGATCATCTCCTGGACAGATTCTCCTTTATAATGCGGGGAGCCTGGCAGTGGTTTGAGATGAATCATCCCGATGATCGGTTTTTTTACGGGAAGGATTTCCAATAATGCATTCTGTTTAGGAGGGAAAATTCCTCCGCTCATAGTAATCACCTACACACTCATTTTTTTCCTTGCTTTGATTGAGTTCAGCCAAACAGCCAGCAAGATCACAACACCCTTGATCATGAGCTGGTTGTACGAGGATACGTCCAACAGGTTCAATCCGTTGTTGAGAATGGAGATGATCGCTACTCCCATCAAAGTCCCGATGATTTTCCCTTCTCCGCCAAACAGGTTGGTGCCGCCCAAGACAACAGCCGCAATCGCATCCAGCTCAGAGCCGGTACCTGAGTTGGGTGAACCAGTAGAAAGACGGGAAGCGAGGATGATCCCTGCAATCGCCATGACCGCTCCACCCAGGACGTAGACGCCTGTCTTGACCAGATTGACGTTGATCCCGCACAATCTCGCGGCTTCTTCGTTGTCCCCGACCATGTAGACATAGCGACCAAAACGGGTATGGGTCAAGAGAATATGACCGATGATGACGACGATCACCATGATGATAACCGGGATCGGGATCGGACCGATGTAGCCGCGCCCCAATGCGCGAAATGCAGCATCGCTCACCGCAATGGGATTTCCTTGTGTGTACACAAAGGCTAGTCCAGAGAGAATGGTCGTCATCCCCAAGGTCACGATGAACGGAGGGATTTTTTGCGTCGACACGATCGTTCCAATAAACAATCCGATAAGTCCACCGATCATGATGGCCAATAGCACCGCGAGCGGAATCGGAACTCCCGCGACGATCAAACCGCTCACCGCTACACCGCTGACAGCGATTTGCGAGCCAGCGCTCAAGTCAATTCCGCCGGTTATGATGATGAACGTCATAGCCACGGCCATGATGCAGAGCACCGTTGCCTGACGTGTCACATTGATCAGGTTGTCAACCGTTAAAAAATCTGTCGTGACTATGGACAGAATGACAAACAGCAACACGAGACCAATCATGGTGCTGCCTTTATCAAAGATCGTAAACAGGGTTTGCTTCCAGTTGTGTTGCTTTAGCTGTGTGACTTCCAGATCGGTTGACGTTCCTTTAGGCACTTACTCCACCCCCAAATGCGAGTTTCAGAATGTTGTCTGGTGTAATGGCGTTTTTATCGAGCAATCCGGCGATGGAGCCTTCACGCATGACGAGAACGCGATCGCTCATCCCGACGATTTCCGGGATTTCAGAGGAAATCATGATGATGGCGACTCCTTGCTGGGCAAGCTGGCTGATTTGGGCAAATATTTCAGCCTTGGCTCCGACGTCAACCCCGCGGCACGGCTCATCCAGAATGAGAATGCGCGGCTCCTGGATAATCCAGCGCGAAAGAATGGCTTTTTGCTGATTGCCTCCGCTCAAGCTCGAAATCGGCTGCTCCAGCGTGGCCGTCTTGATGTTCAGCTTTTGCCGGTATTCCTCTGCGATCTGCTTCTCATCTGATTGTTTGACAAGCATGTACTTCACATATTTTTTCAGGTTGGACATCGTGATGTTGGCACGCACACTTTGTTTCAGCGCCAAACCTGTTTCCTTGCGATTTTCTGTTACAAAGCCAAGCCCCAGCTTGATCGCATCCGAAGGCTTTTGAATCTCCACCCTTTGAGCGTCGATAAAGATCTCGCCTGAGTCCGTCTTCAAAAGCCCGAACAAGGCCTTGGCAATCTCGGAGCGCCCTGCGCCGACCAGCCCGGCTACCCCAAGAATTTCTCCACTTCGAACTTCAAAGCTGATATCCCGCAAGACACCGTGCTTGGACAAATTTTCGACGCGCAGGAGGGGCTTGCCCAAGTGTACTTCTACTTTGTTGAAGTAATCTGTCACTTTTCGATTCACCATCAGCTCCACCAGGGAGTCGACATTCTTTACTTCTTTCAATGGCAAGGTTTTAATATGGGTGCCATCACGCAGAACGGTGACGGTATCGCATATTCGGAAGATTTCGTCCATTCGATGCGAGATGTAAAGGACACTGACGCCTTTTTTCTTCAATTCCTCGACCAGGGACAACAGCACTTCTGTCTCGCGCTCGGACAAGGAGGAGGTCGGTTCGTCCATGATCAATATTTTGGCTTGCTGGGAAATCGCCCGGGCGATCTCTACCATTTGTTTTTGCGCAATGCTCAGTTCTTTTACCAGCTTCTTGGGGTTGATATCGAGCTGCAAGGAAACGAAGATCTCCTTGGCTGCATCGTTCATCTTCTTCCAGTCGATCAAGCCGAGCTTGGTGACCGGCTGTGCGCCAATAAAGACGTTCTCCGCTACTGTCATGTTCTTCATGACGTTCAATTCCTGATAAATACAGTGAATCCCCAATTTTTTGGACAGCTTCGGGTCCATCTGTTCCATTTCTTTTCCTTCAAAGAAAATCTGGCCGCTGGTCTTGCTGTATGCTCCGGTCAGAATTTTCATCAAGGTTGATTTTCCCGCTCCGTTTTCTCCAACCAGGGCATGCACGCTTCCAGGGTAAACCGTCAAGGATACGTCGGATAGCGCTTTTACGCCGGAAAATTCCTTACTGATGTTTTGCAGCTCCAGAATCGGTGATTGCAAACGGATCCCTCCTCTCCATGATGTGGAGCATCTTCTACAGAGTGGGGGCCCGGCTTGCTTCACGCTCGTCGAGCCCCGCATTCTCGCTTATTTTTTGAAGTGTTCGTCCACGTTGGACTTGTCCATCAAAATGACAGGGATGCTGATGTTTTTCTCAAGCTGTTTTCCATTGATCGCTTCAATCGCAGCCTTGACCGCTTCTTCCCCGATCTTCTCAGGCTGCTGCTGGATCATAGCCAAAATCTTGTCATTGCGAATGCCTTCTGCCGCTTCCGGAGTCACGTCAAAGCCTACGATCTTGGTCTTGGTGTTGTTAGCGGATTCGAGTGCTGCCAAAGCACCGAGAACACTGTTTTCAGCTGTCGCGTAGATGTAGTCGACATCGGGATTCGCTTGCAGAATGTTCTCTACGGTAGCCATGGATTTTTCGCGGTCGTAGCCAGGCTGATCATTCAGGAAGGTGACGCCTTTCACGGAGCTGAGCACTTCCTTGAAGCCCTGCAGACGTTCTTTTTGCACGAACGATTGCACGTGAGTGACTACGGCAATTTTGACGTCTTTTCCATCTGCTTCAATCTGCTTTTTCAGATACTCGCCAAGCTCTTTTCCTGCTGCTAGGTTTTCAGTCCCGATAAAGGTGTCGACTTTATCACTGGGAACGACCGAGTCTGCCGTGATGACCGGAATGCCCTTGTCCTTGGCTTCTTCCACGACAGGAACCACACCAGCGTTGTCAACGGCCAGCAGGATCAAGCCATCCACCTTTTTTTGCATGTAGTCTTCTACAGCCGATACCTGTTTCGCCAGGTCGAGGTTCGGGTCGTTGACCAAGAGCTTCACGCCAGCTTCTTCCGCTGCTTTTTTCATGCCGTTGTCAATATCGATGAAAAATTGGTGGCGCAGGGTAGCCGTCGATACGCCAATCGTGATCTCTTTTGCAGCAGGCGTTTCAGAAGCTGGCGGATTAGCAGCCTGTTCCCCTGCGCCGGAGCTTCCACATCCCGCCATGATCGACACCAGTGCAGCCATTGCCAACAGCGATACTTTTTTTACCATTTCTCATTACCCCCTGTTTTTCTATGCTTGAATATCTGAATCCACTCCACACCAAGAAACGATAAAACGGGCATAAATCTCGATCAGCTTCAGAAACTGGTCCACCGGAACCGATTCGTCGATACAGTGGCACTGTCTGGGGTCGCCACAGCCCAAAATGACAGTCGGGATATTGGCGAATCCGGCCAACAAACGGGCATCACATCCCGCAGGCATGCCTTCGATAATAACTTCCTCTTGCAGCACCTCGCCAAGCACCTCTTTGACTTCCTGGACTAACGGATGCGTCACCGGCGTTTCAAATGGGAAGCCTTCCTGATAGACTGTCACCTGAGGCGGATGCTCGCGCAGCCACTCATCTCCGAGGACGACACGGTTGATGGCATCCAATACCTCTTGATGCACACGGTCACGCGTCTCCTGGTACGACTCGCCTTGCTTCGGCTGGTAGTGAAGGCAGGTCTTCAGCGTGCAAGAGCCGGGAACCACGGAGCCAGCAATCCCACCCTTGATCTCCCCGAGGTTGATCGTAGGTCCTGGCAGCAGCGGATGTCTCTCGGTCATCAGCCAGTGGTGCTCCAGCTCCTTGATCGACTGGTAGATCTTGATTGCTTTGTCGATCGCATTGACGCCTTCCCACAGCTGGCTGGAGTGAAGGCTCTTTCCTTCCACCTGGATCTCATGGAAAAGGAAACCCATATGTGCCGGCTGGATGTGCAGCTGCGTAGGCTCTCCGACGATCGCGGCATCTGCGGTGTAGCCACGCTCTACGCAAGCCAAGGTACCATTGCCGCCGCCTTCTTCGTCTACCACCGACTGGATGATGAGGTCTCCCTTGAGCTTTACGCCCATCGAGTGGAGCACCTGAGCCGCCAGAATCATCGCGGCGAGGGAGGCCTTCATGTCTGTCGATCCGAGACCGTACAAGACATCACCCTTTACCTGACCGGAAAAAGGATCGTCTGCCCATCTGTCGCGATCGCCAAACGGCATCGTATCGATATGGCCGTTGAGGATCAGTGATCTGCCGTTGCCCGTTCCCTTCAGGACGCCGACGATATTGGGGCGGCCCTCGTTTTTGTGACCCAGATTGGCGCCCGGGTACTTCTTGATTTTTTCATCGTCCACACAAAATTCGTCGATCTCAAAGCCCAGCTGCTCCAGCCTATTCCGGATGATGGCTTGTCCAGCCTGCTCGTTTCCGCCGAGCACCCCGTGACCGATGACCTGGGTATCGGTTTGCACCAGCTCGGAAAGAAAACCAATGTACGCATCCTTGTTTTGCGAAACGACCTCGTTCACTTGCACGTGAACACCTTCTCCCTCTTGTGTTTTTGCTTTTTTCTAGCGCTTGATCTGTTCCAGCATGCTAGCCCACAGCGATTGGTAATGCTCCCACTCCATGAATTCTTTTGGCCCCCAGTGCGGAGCGCAGTCGCTGGCGAAGCAGGCTGTCTTTCCTTTGCCGTAGCTGCCCAGTACGATGAAAGGATCTTCGTCGATTTGGACCAGCACATCCGCGTCCGCCTTGGCAGCGAAGCGATTGTAGCCGAGGAAGCGCGGCCAATCGCCCAAGCCAGCCGTGATGGCATGCTCTTTTACTGCTTTTGGCTGTACGCCCTGCGGCGCTTCGACGCGGTCATCCCCATCCATCATGACGACAGGCAGGACGTCCGCGAGCACAGTGTTTTTGAAATTGGCTTTTCCTTCAATCCCCATGAACGAGAGATAACCGCCAATCATCATCAGACCGCCGCCATCCGCGACATAATCGCGAATGAGATCCAGGCTATTCGGAATGATTTCCATCTGGTAGAAGGTAGCGTTTTGCAGCAGGAAGGTGTTGGCACCGATGTCGCTCAGCACGATCGCATCGTACTTCTCCAGCTCCTCCAGCTTTTTGGGAAAGCGAACCTGTACCTCGTGAGAAGGCATGTAGTCAACTTCGATTCCAGCGTTGTGCAAGCATTGCAGCAGGTGTGTGGCGCCTTCCTCATATTTGGTCGACGTGAAGCTGTCGTACCCTTTCGTATGAATCATATGAACAATCCAGGATTCCCCAATAAACAATACTTTCACAGCACTGCACCCCTTTTGATAGATAAAAAGATTTTTAATTAGAATGATTCTGAAAAAACAACCACTTCGTCTAGCGTTGGCATCCCCTGCTGAGCACCAAATTTGCCAACGGATACGGCTGCTACCTTGTTAGCAAAAGCAATCGCATCCGGTACGGCTTGGCCGCTGCCGATCGCAAAGGCCAGTCCGGCATTGAAAGCGTCTCCGGCGCCAGTCGTATCGACGACCGGAACCTGATGGCCGGAAATGTGCAGCAGCGATCCAGCTTGAGCCTTGTATGCCACTCCCTGTGCTCCGAGCGTTGCCACGACGTGACGAACACCTTGCTTCAGCAAAGCATCCATTCTTCCTTCCAAATCTGACTCACCCTCGATAAGAATCGAAAGCTCCGTCTCGTTCGGTGTCAAATAATCCACGCAGGCCAACAATTCAGGCGGCAGCTTTTGTGCAGGTGCAGGATTGAGAATGACGGTCTTTTGAAGCAGCTTTGCTACCTTGGCGGCATAGGTTACAGTCGCGAGCGGTATCTCCATTTGCATCAGAACGATATCCGCGCGCTCGATCAGCTCGATCTGGGCATCGATGTCAGCCGGCATGCACTGGGCATTGGCTCCGGGCACGACGATGATGCTGTTATCCCCTTCTGCCAGCACGATGAAGGCAGTCCCTGTTTCACCGGACTCCGTCTTCTTCACGCCTGTGCTGTTCACCCCTCCTGTCTGCAAAGAGCCCAGCAGCTCCCCGCCGAAAAGATCCTGGCCAACGCTGCCGATCATGGCAACCTCCGCTCCGAGCCTGGCGAGTCCAATCGCTTGGTTCGCTCCCTTTCCTCCCGGCACGAACTGCACGCTTTGACCCAGGATGGTTTCCCCCATGACGGGCACACGAGGTGTCTGGACTACCATGTCCATGTTCAAACTTCCAATCACGACGATTTTTGGCTTCACTCTTCCACTACTCCTTCGACTATACGAACGTTCCGACCCGTCCTTTCTCTACGTTACATGCGCTTCTCTCATTCCGGGTTCATCGACAGTCGGAATCTTGTCTGGGAGAGTCATCATGCTTTCTGTGTGGACCCCCTGACAATAAGCGAGACACCCAGCTCTACGGTTTCATAATGGCTACTAGAATGGTCAATTCGCTCAATCAGCTTGTTCGCCGCCAGCTCCCCGATCTGATAGATTGGCTGTGCAATCGTAGACAGCTCCGGTTGGGTAATCTCCGTCAGATTGACGCCGTCAAAGCCGCAAACCTTCACTCGCCCTGGTACGGATACGCCCCGGCGGTTCAACTCTTTCAGAACACCCACCGCCATCAAGTCATTGCCCGCAAAAACACCATCCACATCCGGATGCTTGCTGAGCAAGGCGTCTACTGCTCGGATGCCTCCATCGATAGTGAAATCTCCAGGGATCATCAGAGTCGGGGTGTACCAGGGATGCTGCCTCGCCACTTCCTCGTAGCCCGCGAGACGCTCCTTTGCTGTGACCAGCTCCTGAGGACCGTAGACGTGAGCAATTTTTTTACAGCCTGCCTCCAGCAGATGCTCGACAGCCGTCTTTGCACCTCCGAAATTATCGACCTTAATGACGCATCCAGACTCCATATTGGGTGCTCGGTCCAGCATCACAAAAGGAATCCGCGCCTCTTCCATCCGTTCCAGGTCTTCTCGTACCAGATTATTGGTAGCAAAGATAATCCCGTCTACGTATTTCTTTTTCAATACCTCGATGTAGGAGCGTTCTTTTACTCCCATATCGTCCGAGTTGCACAGTATCACGGTATAGCCGTTGTTTTGCGCAATATCCTCGACACCCCTGGCGAGCCCGGGAAAAAACGGGTTGGAGATATCCGGCAATATCAACGCGATCGTCTTCGTTCGTTTACCTGCCAATCCCCTCGCCATCTGGTTGGGCTCAAATTGCAGCTGCTTCATCGCTTTCATGACCTTTAGCTCGGTATCGCTGTTCACGTATCCTTTTTTATTCATCACCCGGGACACCGTCGCTACGGAAACACCCGCCAGCTTGGCTACATCTCTGATCGTTGCCTTCATACTTTTCCAATCACCACCGACTATGTGTAACCGGTTTACACAATCTATCACTATTTAAACAACACAATTATCAATTCGCATGTAACCGGTTACTATTAAAATAATCTGAATTTGCTATCTAGTCAATATCGTGTTTATAGTCTGAAATGACCAAATTGATTTCGGTAACAGGAAGAATGGATGTCGGGAAATAGAGGAAAAGGCTTGGTGATTGAGGAATAATCAATCAAAACAAGGCTGCGAGTTCCCCTGGCAGACAGGAGAAAATTTTTCGAGGAATGGGATGAGGATATGGTAAAAGCAGTTGATATAACCTCCTAATCTGAACTAGCTGATCATTTTAGGAGTTTATCCGCGATGAAATTCAAACTGATTGATGTCGAAAGCTGGCGTAGAAAACCGTATTTTGATCACTATTACGATCAAGTCAGATGCACGTACAGCATGACAGCCAGCGTGGACATTACCCAACTGCTGACGGAATTGCGAAGCAAAGGAATCAAACTCTACCCGGCACTGATTCACATGATTACCACTGTAGTAAACCGACACAGCGAATTTCGCACCTGCGTGGATGAAGAAGGAAAGCTCGGGTACTGGGAGAGCATGTCTCCGTCCTTTACCGTTTTTCATGATGAGGATAAAAGCTTTTCAACCATCTGGACTCCCTACAGCGATGACTTCCTCGCGTTTTACAAGGACTATCTGGATGACATGGAACAATACGGGGACATTCGAGAGTTCGTTGCAAAGACAGACGAGCCGCCGAACACGTTTCCCATCTCTTCGATTCCGTGGGTCAGCTTCACTGCTTTTAACCTGAACATCTACACGGAAGGGACCTATCTTTTGCCTATCTTTACAATGGGAAAATATTCACAGCAGGACGGCAGAACTCTCCTCCCCTTGTCGGTACAGCTCCACCACGCCGTATGCGACGGCTATCATGCAGGCGTCCTGTTCAATGAGCTGCAAGAGCGGGCTGACGATTGCAGCAAATGGTTGCCAGGAGGATCTATTGTGTAAGAGATAAAAAAACAAAACCTGTCAAACACTTCCTTTTGGTGTTTGGCAGGTTTTTGATTTTATACTCAAGTAGAAAACATCGTATCATTCCATACCCCTTTAGATCACAATGCCTGTAAGCGCACGATTGCCTGAACGCGGTCGACAACATCCAGTTTTCGATAGAGATTACTGATATAATTGCGCACTGTGCCCTCGGCTATATACAACTCTGCAGCGATCTCACGGTTGTTATACCCCTTCATGATCAGTCCAGCCTATTCCTTTTCTCGATCTGTCAGCTCAATCTTTAAGCTTTTGGACGTGGATGAGTGATGCTGATCATGAGACATGTGCAACATGCGGCTCGCCAATTTGGAAGCAACGGCTGAGGGTAAGATAAATTGTCCCAAGACGGTATCACGGATCGCCGCGATCATTTTATCTGTATCCATATCCTTCAATAAATAGCCGCTTGCACCACTCGCCATGCCATCAATAATATAGTTGTCCTCGAGAAACGTAGACAAGATGAGGATGAAGGTTTGCGGTGAGTTTTGCTTGATTTGCTTTAGAGCGGTAATTCCGTCCATAATGGGCATCTGAATGTCCATGATCACGAGATCTGGACAAAGTTTTGCCGTCAACTCAATAGCCTCCACCCCATTACTGGCGACTCCTACGACTTCCAGATCGTCCTCCAAATCCAGTATGGTACGCAAGCCTTCTCTTGTTAACATCTGATCATCGGCTATGACTATCTTTATCATCTTGTACCCCATCCCCCATCTCATCCACTCAGTATGGCAGATTGATGCGCAGCAAACACCCTTCATTGGGTTCGGACTCAATGGATAATGTACCTTTTAGTTGCTGAACACGATCTTTCATCATTTTTAGACCAAATCCCAATTCAAGATTGCTGGCACCCACTCCGTTGTCAGCGAGGGTGAATTGTACGTTCGCCCCGTCATTATACAAGTAAAAACGAAATTCAGTGCTTTTGCCATGTCGAATACCATTGGTCAAACCTTCTTGCAAAGCATGATAGAGAACTTTTTTATGAATCAAGGGCAAGCGCTCTACGGAATCCAGCTCTGCATGTATGACCGCTCCTGTGTTCCGTTCCGTATCTTGAATCAGCTGTTGCAGGGCTTGGCCAATGTCATAATATCGGTCCTCTTTCATCATGTGAACAGAATTGCGAATCTCGCTGAGACTGTGTCGGACGAGATCTTGCGCTTCCTGCAAACGCCCGACAGCGCTGTCCATATCTTTATGCAGCAATCGCTTCCCAGCTTCGATCTGAAGAACGGTCGAGGTTAGCGTGTGACCGACAATATCGTGGATTTCTTGGGCAATTCGATTGCGCTCTGCATACACTGTCATCTCTGCCAGCACTTCGGAGGTCGCTTTCATCGATTTCTCCAGGCTGCTTGTTCGTTCTGCAACTTGATTCTCCAGGTTGTCATTTAAAAACTGCATTTGCGCAAACAGCCTGGCATTGGTAATGAAGATAGCACATTGGGAACTAAGCAGCTTTAGCACATCCAGCCGTTCCTTTGTGAATACCCCTTTGGACAAATTATTCTCCACGTACAACAGACAAATCAATTCGTTCTGGTAGGTAATAGGCAAACAAAGCACGGATTTGCATTCTTTTTTCTTGACGTATTCATCTCGCTGGAACATGCTGTTTTTTGCACCATCATGCAGGATCACGGCTTGTTTCGTTCTTGCAGTAAATTCAATAATCGTTGACGGAACCAGATGCTCTGCTGCATACAGCGGAATCGATTCGATTTGCAGCTTCTCTGCCTTGCCATACGCCTCCACCATCCAGACTTCATTTTTGAATAGGAGTGCACCGTATTCCGCCCCAGCGTTTTGAAGCATGATGCGCATCAATGTGCTCAGTAGTTTGCCCATCTCCATTTCACCTGACAAGGCTTGAGCAGATATCACAACTGATAGATAATCAGCCCGTTCCACATAGTCATGAATCAGTCCATAGCGACGTGCAGCCGTGATCGCCTGTTCATAGAATCGTTCCGCTTGATGGTTTTTTGCTCCATTCTAGCTAGCTCTGCCTTGACGAACCAATACTTGTGCAGGTAATTATTCGGACAACGATCAGCTCCGGAAATGGCGACCCACTTGCCTTCCTTCGTTTGATACGCATTCCTCGGTGCGACTGACAGGCTTCCATTGCCTACGCGGTTGGCGATAATCCCCAGCTGATCGTACGCCACAATATGCGGCTCGAGCAGTCTCATCAATGGCTCATAAAGAGAGATGTCGATGCACTGTCCTTTTCTCTCAGGATTGTTCGCCCTCTCATGGAGGGCAATCATCAGAGACAACGCTCCGAACGCACCGCTCACTCCATCTGCCAATGCCATGCCAGGCAAGGTGGGGGGGCCATCAGCAGATCCGTTGACCGAGGTAAAACCGCTCATCCCCTCCGCTACCGTATGCTAGCCAAGCTCCGGGAGACGAAAGATACCTTGTTGAATCTGGAAGGAAAGGTGTCCGGCACGCTAAAGCTGGCCGTGACCAAGTCCTTTGCTTTCTACAAGCTGCCTACGCTGCTACGAGACTTCAGGCTTCAGTATCCCAACGTGGATTTTACAGTGACGACCGGGTCCAATCTGGATCTCACCCATTCCTTGCATCGGCAAGAAACGCATGTCGCCATCGTTCGGGGTATCCAGCATTGGCCGGACGAAAAAGAGATTATTGCGAATGAGACGATCTGTGTGATTGCCAAAGAGAAGGTAGGACTGCACGATCTGCCTGCCATGCCTCGTATTGATTATGAGCCTAAGCCCTCACTCAACATCGTGATCGATAACTGGTGGAGGGAAAACTTTACGACCCCTCCTTTCATTTCGATGACTGTTGACAATGTGGAGGTGGCCAAACGCATGGTCAAGAATGACCTGGGTTATACGATCGCTCCGAGTAGCGTATTTGATCCAAAAGATGGTTTGTATAAATGGAATTTGACGACTCTCGACTCGGAGCCGATCATGTGGAAAACCTGGATTCTTTATCGAAAAGAGTTGATGAGGCTGCCAGCGGTACGGGGATTTGTGGAGTTCATGAAGAATCGCCATCGATAGGGAAATCCTTCCTAATTTCTAGATTGCTGTAGTATGCTAAACGAGTACCCTGTATGAAAATGAGAAAGGTGAGATGAGCTGAGATGAGCCGAGAGAGAGTAAAGCTGGATATCAATCGCATTGTATTTATCGGGAGAACGTTCGACGAGTACTTGAAGATGTTCGATTTGACACAAGAAGAGCTAACAGGAAAACGGGTGCTGGATTGTCCTGCTGGTGCTTGTTCATTTACGGCAATCGCCGGAAGGAACGGATTGGACGTGACTGCAACGGACATCGCCTACGATCACTCTGTTTCTGAGTTGGAGAACAAGGGCTTTCTGGATATCGAACACGCCATGGAACAGATGGGAAAAACACAAAGCAACTATGTATGGAATGAGTTCCGGTCTGTAGCTGAGCTGAAGCAGCACAGATCGATGGCACTGACAGCATGTGTCAAGGATATGAGAGCCAGACCAGAACGCTATGTTCCCGCGACACTGCCACAGCTCCCCTTCTCCGTGCAGGAATTTGATATAACCTTGTCAGCACACTTCCTGTTTATGTATGCAGACAGGCTGGATTACGCTTTTCATGTACAGACCATCCACGAGCTGATGAGGGTAACTCGCTCAGAAATTCGCATCTTCCCTCTGGTTGATTTATCTGGCAGACGGTATGCGTCTATGGATTGCTTACTCGATTTTGTCCGCAGTCAAGGATGGAGTGCTGAAGAATGTGAAGCCTCTTACGAATTCCAGAAGGGTGCCCGTACGATGCTTCGCATGCAAAGGTTAGATTAAGCATTAGCGATTAGCTAAAAAGACTGTGACAAACTCCCACTCCATACTGGCTAAAACGCTTGCTCCAAATTGCGCATCATTTTTGTCATAAGGATTTCTGTAGAGATAAATATCGCTTACTGAAAGAAAACGTAAGATATCCCTTCCATGCGCATCGGCTAAGCCATCTGGGCATTTCAGATCTGGATAGCGCTCATTCGTTAAACGAAACAGACCAAATCCTGAAGTAGCTTCTCCATTTGTAGCGTAAAGGTCTTCCTCTTTCCCAACTTGCTCCAGATGAAAGGATCGATTCATTCTTCATTCCCTCCAAACGAATGGAACATATAAAGACAAGGTGTCGGCAGCAAACGCGCTGCACCTTGTCTTGTGTTCGGCATTTCTTCATCATGTCGTGGTACTGGCAGGGGCTACTCGCTCAGGATTCGGATATACGAGACGTTCTTCACATTAATGACAACATCGTCGTATTGAAGCCATCCATCATTTTGATTGGCGATCATTTGAATGATTTCTTCCGGTTCTGTTGTCTTCACGGTCACGGTATCTCCTTTTTCAAAATGAAATACCAGCTGTTGCTCCACTCTCATGTTCATTGCTCCTCTATCGGATTATTGGCGAATCGAAAATGGGTGATCCTGCTTTCCCTTCCCTTAGTGATATCGGGATTCTGGTTGTATTCCCTTAGCCGATTTCGGACAGAAGGAGCATAGAATCAGCCATATTTCCACAAACTAGCAGCAAAGGCGGTGGATCATCCCATGGACAAAGACAAAGAGGAAACGAGCACCAAAGACGAGCCAACTGTAGCCCCAAGCATGAATGGTCATGATCCTCTCGAAGAAAAGGCTACCGCTGAAGAAATCAAGAAGGGTGACTATACTTCCGTCACGAAGCTTTTTCTGGATCGGACACCTGAAGAATAGGAACGAAAAAAGGCCCATCTTTTTCCAGAAGGGCTTTTTTTCATGTTTTTAGTACCCTTAAAGTTACATCCACGTGAGCAGCAGCGCAGCATGCCCGATTTGCTTCTGTACTAGCACGCTTTCCATTCTTTAGGCAGCTGTTCGCAATCACGAGATTGTCTATGAGTTAGGTTTTTTGTTCGGTTTCTGTATGAATCGAGCATCCGTATTCAATCAGCTTATGCAACGTATCAATCTCATCCTGACCCTTGGGGGCAAATTCTGTAACACTGTACCCAACAACCTGAAAATTCCTCTGCAGCTCCTCTACTATATTCATTAATGCATGGACACCCAATCCATTTGGCGTCGGGCACATGGTAAAAGGAAAATGACCCGGATCGAGAACATCCAAATCTACATGAATATAGACATGGCTGAATCCTCGCATGTTGATCCATTCTATAAGCTCACTGCTGCCTTCTTCCAATTGCTTTACCGTCCATACACGCATAGATGACTGCTGAATATAGCTTTCTTCAGGCTCATCCAAATCTCTGACACCTGCAAGGATGACTTGATCGACGGAAAGAGTGGAAAAACACTGCTTGAGGATCTCCTCGTCCCCCTGGCCCAGTAAAGCTCGCAGCGGCATACCATGAAAGAGCTTGCTCGGCGAAGTGGAAGGGGTATCGAGATCTCCATGTGCATCGAGCCAAACCACAGCTAGATCACCGTCGTATATTTGGTTCAAATAAGATACGGGAGCGACTTCAATACCGCAATCTCCGCCAATGGTGAAAATGGCACCTGGCTTCGCCTCGCTGATCACGCGAGCCGCTTCTTTTAATTGCTGAAGAATCTGAGTGGAGAATATCATTTTCCAATTCCAATTGGCTATCTATCCTTATCTCTACCTGCGTTACTTTTTCATTCGCTAACCAACGATCCCGAATAAATAACGCACCCTCCAGCAGATCTTTATTCTTTCCCGAACCTTGCCACTGCGGAAATACGCTGAACACCTCATATACAAAAAAGTTTTCACAGAAAAAATCATTCTGCTCCCCTCCGTATGCTATTTTTATCCTGTTTCCTGTGGCATACTGGCTGTGAGGAGAGTGATCATTTTGACCATATCTTTTTACTACACTGTCCCTAGTAGTGATGTTGGCTACTTGAAAGACTCACTGGACATCATGTACGTACCGTATTGGATCGAGCAGTCTTCTGAAAAGTGGAAGCTCAATGAGGGTGAAGTGGCGTTTGTCTTCCCTGAGGTTCACACGAGGGTCTATCACTACATCTCTGAGCTATTTCTTGGCTATGGGCTACACTATCCGGAGTAGCCCTCGTTTTCGTGACGTTCTTCTAAGGGCTTTTCCTCTATCCCTACTCCCCACATGCTGAAGCTAGTACCAAGATCGCCTCTAAATGGCTTCCTCAAGTACATTTCCCGCTCAGACAAACCACGCGTATTTCGTGCTCTTCATATCAAGATTTCATTGTCGAAACCATTTTGTGTGAATATTATGTATTTAATGCTACCCTTATTGTATATCAGCAAAAGGAGGATCTGAAAGAACATGCTAAGAAAAATAGCAGCCATTATTGTCCTTTTCTTTTTTTGTCTAAGCGTTGTGCCTCTTGCTCATGCAGCAGATGTATGGTCGGATGGAGATTGGCAACTGGGTTCACCCACTAACCAACAACCGTCTACACAAAATCCTGAGAACCCTTACACCGAGCTATGGTCTGAAAACTTGTGGCAGGACAATCCACCTCCAAATTCACCTACTCCCCCTCCAAACAACGGACTGTGGTCAGAAAATCTGTGGCAAGACAATCCACCATCCACTTCTCCGTCTCCTCAAATGCCAGTATCCGTACCCGATGGCATACACGCACCAAAGCAACCAACCTTGCTTCAACCAGCAGTATCACCAGTCATTGAGAATGGAAAAATCCTCATCCCTGCACGTGATGTTTTAGAACCGCTTGGAGTAGAACTGCAATTTGATCCAATCAAACAATTGCTGACCTTCCGAAAAGAAAATACCATCGTTCACCTGATCCTGAATAACGATATGGCAATGGTGAATGGCAACATGGTCAAATTAGAAGCAGCGGCGAAAATCGTGAATGGCCATACCTTTATTCCACTCCATTTACTACCCCAAGCTCTCCAATACAAAGTCGATTTTGAAACCACTACCACAAAAGTGACGATTGACGAATGGTTGTATTTTTATCTCGATGCCAGTAAAGCCAATGCTGTCCCCGTACAAACGCAGCCCATCAACCAAACCAGCTCTTTTGTCGGTAACTGGTCGATCTGGATTCCTGGTGGATTTGCCACTACTGGAACAACCACTCATGGTGATGGATCGAAAACGATTACCCAGGAATATAGTAAAGGGGCACAAGGATACACCCTCAGCATCCTGGCTAACGGCACTTATTCGTGGCAAACAACAGGAGGTACGATCACTGGCCAATGGAAAGCAGAACCTGATGGAAGAATCGTCTTATTAAAAGCGAAATACGAATTTGACTGGTACGTCTCAAAAATCAATGAAAATGAGATCAAATTCTATTCTTTTGGGATGGAAGAGTATGGTACTAGAATAAAATGATCCATTGCTCGAATATCGATGGCCCTCTGAGTCAATTGCAGAGGGCCTTGTTTTTTCTTTGGGGTTATTTTGGCTAACCTACTGCTCACGCAATCAGAAAGGTCTAGTATACCGTAAACACTTGGAGGAAATAATGGGGTTTAATAAGCGATGGAAATTCAGAAACTTCAAAAATTTGTAAAACCCTCTTGTTCTTATGGCATAATGATTTCAAGAGGTGGTTACCGTGAACTGGAGATACGTATTTCTTGTTGTTGTTACAATGCTTGCCATCGTCATTAGCTATTTCTCTCCTTGGATCACAGACAACTACGCAAGACATACTGCAATAACCGGCTTTAATCAAGCTTGGAAGAATACGACCGATGGCTGTGGTACCGATAAAGCACTTCAATCAGTCAAAGTTCCCTTTGGTAGAAGCATTGAAATTGAGTACGGCTGTGGACTACTTCCTCCTGATTCACCCGAATATCGTCAAAAAACGGAAGTGTTTGTTTCTTTTCTTGGAACCGTTCATATAGATAAGACAGCACGTCCGAATCATTAGCAATGGTGTCTTCCACGCCCGAGAGCAGCAATTCATCATAGACATTTTGATAAGCTCCGTATTCTCCATTCATCGACGTAGTATAATTTTCCTAAAAACAATGAAGGAGGCACTATCATGACTCTTCTCCTAAAGGAAATAACTTCTGAAAACTGGGAAGAATGCATTCAGTTACAACCCAGTGAGGACCAAGAACATTTTATCGCTTCTAATCTGTATTCCTTAGCTCAGTCAAAATTTTTACCGAATTTCGAAACACTTGCCGTGTACAAGGATCAAGCTATGGTTGGATTTGTCATGTTTGGAATAGATCCCGACGATTCGCAATACTGGATTTATAGACTTATGATCGATTCCAATCACCAAGGGAAAGGTTACGGGATCGAAACCATGAAACAGGTTATTGACAGAATCAGAGAAAAGCCTGATACAACAAACATTATGGTAGCCTACCACCCTGAAAATAAAGCCGCAGCCAGTCTTTATGAAAAACTTGGATTTAAAGTTGTTGGTAAAGCTTCATGGGGCGAAATAATGTCATGTCTTTCAATGGTTGATGGATCTACATAAGCATTTACTAATCGGATGTACGAACATCTCCTCCTCATGATTATCGAAGAAGACAAGGGCTTTTCAAACGCACGTGGCGTAGAAGTGGAGGAATTTATTTTGATTCTTAATGTCCATGAAACAGGGTAACTTCCTCGATCTTTTTGAACTGCAACACCCTCAAACATTCCATTGATTCGGGTGTTTTTTTACATATCGATTGGTTAGTTCATTTATTCCCTTTTCCGAATGAGGGTTACGGAACAAACCAAAAAACCTCATCCACGAAAGGTTGAGGTTTCTGCCATCAATTGCAGACGAAGCTATTCTTTATAAATCAAGGATTTCAACGATTCTGCCTGATCTTTGTCCTGCTGACTGATGATTCCCTCAAATTGATACACGTACGTCCCATTGTTCGCTATTTTGAGGTAGGCTACGTTCTGCTTCGTAAAATGCCCCAACACTTCATTTGCCTGCGTGATCGACAGCTTTGAATTCATCGCCAGTTCGGAAGCGGTTAAATTGCCGCCGTTACGCGAAGCAATCTGAAGCACCAAATTTTCCAATGCATCTAATTTTCGGAGCTTGGAATTGTTTTTTGCCGCAAACAATAACCAGCCACCTAACAGTACTGGAAGAACTCCAATCAGAAGAAAAAGTACCAAATCTTCCGTTACGGTCAACTTTGTTTGTTCGGAAGCAAGTGCCCCACAGATCATAATCAGTCCAAATAGCAATAAAATTGCTCCCGCAATGTACTGGATCACTTCTGTAACAAGTCCGGCTCTTGTCATTTTTGGGTTCATGTACAATCAGCCTTTCCTCTATCGTTAGCTTCCAGTTTATCATATCATTTCCATTGACTCATCAGCGAAATTGCAAAGGTCAACATGTATAAAAAAGCCAAGACCCTTCTTTCGCTTGCACTGTACGTATTCTCATCTACCGCCGCTCACGGTAATCGTTTCACCCAATATATAATTAGATGCATCGGATGCAAGGAAGCTGATGACCTCTGCAATTTCGTATGGTGTTGCAGCACGTCCCATCGGCACGGAGGCTACTAATAGTTCGAGGCGGTTGCCATCAGGGGCAAACTTATCATGGAACGGTGTTTCAACCATTCCGGGGGCAACCCCATTTACAATTATCCCATGTTCGATAAACTCCCTTGACATCCCAACTGTCATCGTGTTTACTGCACCTTTTGTTGAAGCATAGTGGATACTTTCACCCGCACCTCCAATCCGAGCCGCTGCTGAAGAAAGATTAATGATTTTACCGCTTTTTCGAGATAGCATGTCTTTTAACACCGCCTGGGAACAAAGAAGGATGCTTTTTACATTCAATGCATACGTCTCGTCCCAAAGTTCCTCAGTCATATCCATGAATGTGCTTTGCTTAATTCCTCCGCCAGCATTATTTACCAATATATGAACGGCTCCGTAAATGGAAACTCTGGCACTGGCAAAACTCATCTCTCCATTGCACTCGGGAAGGAAGCTTGCCATCATGGCTATTCCGT